>CAZKSD010000350.1:0-2555 GCA_964555315.1 uncultured Dechloromonas sp. | reverse complement strand
CTCGATCGTGAGCCCGAGTGCGCGCATCTCGCGCTCGATGAACGGCTCCAGCTCTTCGACAACGAAGACACGCTCGACCGAGGCGCAGAACCCGCGCAGCAGCGCGTCGGGCAACGGCCATGACGCGCCGAGCTTGAGCACGCTTGCCTCGGGCAGCACCTCGCGCACGTACGGGTAGCAGGTGCCGGCGGTGACGATGCCGATCTTCTCGCTGCGGCGCTCCCAGGTGTTGAGCGGCCAATCGTCGAAGTACTCGCGCAGGCTCGCCTCGCGTTCGAGCATCACCGCATGGCGCGCTCGCGCATGCGCCGGGATCATCACGTTCTTGGCCCGGTTCTCGACCCAGCCGCGCAGCGGCGCCTCGCTGCGGCTGCCGATCTGCACCGCGCTGCGCGTATGCGACAGCCGCGTCGTCGTGCGCACGATCACCATCGTGTCGAAGCGCTCCGACAGCTCGAACGCGAAGCGGGTGAACTCGAGCGCCTCCTGCGCATCGGACGGCTCCAGCACCGGCACCGAGCCGAACTGGCCGTAGAAGCGGCTGTCCTGCTCGTTTTGCGAGCTGTGGATGCCGGGATCGTCGGCCACCGCGATCACCAGACCGCCGTTGGCGCCGATGTAGGCCTGCGACATGAAGGCGTCGGCAGCGACGTTCAGGCCCACGTGCTTCATCGCCGCGAGCGCGCGGGCGCCGGAAAACGAGGCGCCGATCGCGACATCGAGCGCCACCTTCTCGTTGGTCGACCATTGCGCGTGCAGGTCGGCAGCCGGATAGCTGGCGAGCGATTCGAGGATCTCGGTGCTCGGCGTTCCGGGGTAGGCCGCGGCGACCTTGACGCCGGCCTCCCAGGCGCCGCGGGCGATCGCCTCGTTGCCGGTCATCGGCCGGCGTTGCGGTGGTGGCGCTGAGATCGGCGGCGCTTCGGCCTGCGCGGCGTGCATCGGCGGGTCTCCCTCGGATAGCGGGCGGACAAAGGCTGACCGCGGATGCTAGGCGGGGGATTCGGCTGCGCGCTTGTGCTCCGTCAAGGTGCGTCGCGGCGGGCACGCCGCCGGACCGCGGCGCACCGAACGACCGCCGGGCCTGCCGGGCCCGGCCCGATCCGGCTCAGGCCCTGTCGACCTCGGCCCAGCCCAGCGGCTCGGCCCAACCGGTGTAACGCTTGGGCAGCGGGCGCGCGTAGTCTCCCAGCTTGCTCGTGCGCAGGCCCAGGCCGACAAGCGCCTCGGCAAACTTCACCGCCGCGCCGACGCCGTCGATCACCGGCACGCCCAGCCGCAACTGCAGCGTCGTGCACAGCGCGGACATGCCGGCACAGCCCAGCACGATCGCGCCGCTGCGGTCGCGGGCGAGCGCCGCGCGCGCGCAATGCTCGATCTGGTTGACCGTCTCCGGCTCGCACGACTCCAGCGACAACACCGGGATGTCGGTGCCGTGGATGCCGCGGCAGCGCCTTTCGAAGCCGTAGCGGTGCACCAGATGCTCGGCGATGATGCAGGTGCGGGTCATCGTCGTGACGACCGAAAAACCCGTCGCGACCATCGACGCGGCATGAAACGCCGCTTCGGCGATGCCGAGCACCGGCGCGCTCACCGCCTCGCGCGCCGCGTCCAGACCAGGGTCGCCGAAGCAGGCGATCACCACCGCGTCGGGCAACGGGCGCGCCAGCCTCACCTGCTCGGCCACGCCGGCCACCGCCAGCGCCTCTTCGTAGTGGCCTTCGATCGACTGCGGGCCGAAGCTGGGCTGGACGGCGACGATCTGCGTGCCCGGCCGGGCGACCGCTGCCGCCGCGCGCGCGATGCCGGCCGTCATTTCGGTGGATGTGTTGGGATTGATCAGCAACAGGTTCATGGGGCGCCCGATTGTCGTGCGGTGGGAGGGCAAGGCCGCGCGCCAGCGGTGCGACGCGCCGCGAGGCGGTGCGCAGCGCCCCGGGCGCGATGTCCGCGCCTGGTGCATGCAAACCCCGGGCCGCGCCGCTGGCGGACGGCGCACCGGTGGCACAGCCATTGCATGCTGCGCAAAGAGCCCATGAGCGCATCCGATCTCGAACTCGTCGCGCTGGCCAAGCACTTCGGCGACGCGGTCGCCGTGGCGGGAATCGACCTGCGCATTGCCTCCGGGCGCTATTGCTGCCTGCTCGGGCCTTCGGGTTGCGGCAAGACATCGACGCTGCGCATGGTGGCCGGCCATGAGGTGCCGACCGCCGGTCACGTCGTGCTCGATGGCCGCGAGATCACGCACCTGCCGCCGGCGCAACGCGGCACGGCGATGATGTTCCAGAGCTACGCCCTCTTCCCGCACCTGAGCGTGCTCGACAACGTCGCCTTCTCGGCGCGCATGCGCGGCGTGGCGCGCGCCGAACGCGAGGCGCAGGCGCGCGACCTGCTCGACCTGGTCGCGATGACGCCCTATGCGCACCGGCTCTCCACCGCGCTGTCGGGCGGACAGCAGCAGCGCGTCGCGTTGGCCCGTGCGCTGATGATGCGCCCGCGCGTGCTGCTGCTCGACGAACCGCTGTCGGCGCTCGATCCGTTCCTGCGCGTGAAGA
>CAZKSD010000349.1:0-2556 GCA_964555315.1 uncultured Dechloromonas sp. | reverse complement strand
CGACGTCGAAGGTCTTGATGCTCTCGATCTCGTCGTCGAAGAGGTCGAGCCGGTAAGGCAGTTGCGAACCCATCGGGAAGAGGTCGATCAGCCCGCCGCGAATCGAATATTCGCCGGGCGAAACCACCTGCGTGACGTGCGCGTAGCCGGCCAGCGTGACCTGGGCGCGGAATTTCTCGGCATCCAGCTTCTGGCCCTTCCTGAACTCGAAGGTGTAGGCCGCCATGAATTCCGGCGGCGCCAGGCGATTGACCGCGGTCGACGCCGGCACCAGCAGGATTTCCACCTCGCCCTGCAACGCCGCCCACAAGGTGGCGAGACGCTCGGAAACGAGATCCTGGTGCGGCGAAAAGTGGTCGTAGGGCAGCGTTTCCCAGTCCGGCAGCAGCCGCACCTTGAGGCCCGGCGCGAACCACGGAATCTCGTCGAGCAACCGCTGCGCGTCGGCGGCGCTGGCGGTGACCACGGCCAGCAACCGCCCCAGATTGCCGCCCGCCAGCTCGGCCAGGGCCAGCGCATCGGCGGAACCGGCCAGCGGCGGCAGGTCGATACGGGCGCCGGGTTTGGGCAGGGCGGGGAGGGAAAGCAGGGAGCGGGAAAGGGGCACGATGACGCGGGTACGGCTGGGAGGGGCTGAATTATAGCCGCTTCAGCAAAGGCGATAATCCCGCGGCAGCCGCGTAATCAGTGAGCATCGAGAGGCGCCGAGCCGGCAGGATGAAAACGCGGTGGCGCCCTTGCCTCGACATCTCAAGCGCTGAAAACGGATTGCTGCGGTCAACCGGAAAAATTGGGCAAAACCCAATTGATTCCGACCCCGGTTGCGGATTGCAACATCGCTCGGCATGGTTCAGACTGGCGGTTCCGGCTGTTTCCAGGCCGGTTTGAATCTCATTCATTGATCGAGGAGCACACCATGTCGTCCATCCGCCGTTACACGAGATCGGTTTTCGCAACATCGGTTGTCGCCCTGGTGGCCGGGGCCATGCTTCCTGCATCGGTGTCGCATGCCACGCAGCAGGCCCAGGAGCGCCAGGCCGCCCGCGATACCCGACAGGACACCCGTCAGGACTCGCGGCAGGAGAAAGTGGATTGCCGCGCTGCCAATCAGCAGAGCAATGCCAGCTGCCGGCAGGACAAGCGGCAGAACAAACAGGACGGCCGGCAACAAGCCCGGGACATCAAGTACTGATCGTCTTCGTGGCGGTTGATTCCAAGAGCCAAAAGGGTCGGAAACATCCAGCAATGCAGAACGTAGATGGCGTCGGCGAACTTGGCTACGCAAATGATTCGGAACGCTCCGGCGGCGTCCCGAATGCGGATTTCCTGATCCAAAGGGGTCTGATCCAAAGGGGTCTGATCCAAAGGGGTCTGATCCAAAGGGGTCTGATCCAAAGGGGTCGGAGTGAATTGCTCCTGCGCCTGGAACGCCAGGGCTGAGTCTGTCGGCGGCAATCAGACCCCCTGGGCAAGCCGCAAGAGCACTTCGACATCGTCGAAGGGGACGTGGGATCAACAAGGACCGCTTGCCCGCGGCAACGAGCCGAATGCTCTTCGCGGGACCTCGGTGAAGGAGACGGCGATGCGGATTCGCATCATCGGCGCGGCCAGCGGCGTCGGCGCGCGCGACGGGGGTTGTGAGGACGGGCCGGCGGCGTTCCATCGTTCTCCGGCCTGGCGCGAACTGGCGCGACATCCGCTGGTCGCCTGGGGGGTAACGCTGCTGGCCCCCGATGCCGCCGGGTCTGCGCCGGTCGGCCGGGTTGCCGTCCTTTGTCGTCATCTTGCCGACAGCGTCGGCGAGACGCTGGCCGATGGCGCGTTTCCGCTGGTCATCGGCGGCGATCACTCGATCGCCATCGGCACCTGGAGCGGCGTCGCGCGTTTCGCCGGGGCGCCGGTCGGGCTGTTGTGGATCGATGCCCATCTCGACAGCCATACGCCCGAGACGACGCATTCCGGCGCGATCCACGGCATGCCGCTGGCCTGTCTGCTCGGGCGCGGCGACCGGCGCCTGCTCGACATGGGACTTCGCGGAGCGCAGCTCGACCCGCGCCACACCGTCGTTCTCGGCCCGCGTTCCTGGGAGCCGGAGGAAGCCGACTTTCTTGCGCGCATGGGCGTCCGGGTCATCGGCCGCGACGAGATCGGCGAACGCGGGCTGGCCGCCTGTCTTGCCGAGGTTGCCGCGATCATGGCGGCGGCGCCTCGCGGCTTTGGCATTACAGTCGACCTCGACGTTTTCGATCCGGCGGCGGCTCCCGGTGTCGGCACTCCGGAACCCGGCGGTCTGCGGGCTCACGAGGTGCACGCCGGGCTGCAACGGCTGGCGGCGATTCCGGGCTTGCGCGCGCTGGAGCTTGCCGAATACAACCCGAACCGGGACCGCGACGGGTTGACCGCGCAACTGATCCGCAACCTGATCGAGGACATGCTGCCGCAGCTTGCCGGCGCCGCGCGCCGCGCTGGGGCGCCGGACGCCTGAATTCAAGACGATGAACCACGATCCGCATTCAGTTCTCGGCCTCGCGCCGGATGCCGGGCCCGCCGACCTGA
>CAZKSD010000348.1:0-2573 GCA_964555315.1 uncultured Dechloromonas sp. | reverse complement strand
CCGGTTACTGGGGCATCGCCACCGGGTCGATGGCGCCGTGCCAGGTCCTCTGCGCGTTCGACGCCAGCTTCGGCGCCGGCCTCCTCGATGCGCTGGGCCAGGTGCTGGTGGACGGGCAGCGGACGCTGCTGATCGCCTACGACAGCGAGTACCCGGAGCCGCTGCACAGCAAGCGCGGGATATCCGATTGCGGCGGCGTCGCGCTGCTGCTGGCGCCGGCACGAAGCGGACGCGCGCTGGCGCGGATTGTCGTGACAGCCACCTACGGGCCGGCGCCAGCGCTGGCCGATGCCGGGCTGGAAAGCCTGCGCCGGGATATCCCCGCGATGCGCAGCCTGCCACTGCTGGCCAGTCTGGCCCGGGGCGAGCCGGGGCAGGTCAGCGTCGACTACCTGCCGCCGATGCAACTCAACGTCACTGTCCAGCCGTGCTAGATCACGCCGCCATCGCCGCCCGCATCCCGCACCAGGGCAGCATGTGCCTGCTCGCTGCCGTGGTCGACTGGTCGCCGGACAGCATTTCCTGCCGCGCCGTCGGTCACACCGATCCGGCCAACCCGCTGCGTGCCGAAGGACGCCTGGGCGCCGCCAGCGGCATCGAATACGCCGCCCAGGCGATGGCGCTGCACGGCGCGTTGCTGGCTGGGGTCGCGGAAAGGCCGCGTCAGGGCTACCTGACCAGCGTGCGCGGCGTCAGACTGCATATCGCGCGTCTCGACGGTCTGCCGGGCGAACTCGACGTTCAGGCGGAACGTCTCTCCGGCGACGCCAACCGCATCCTCTACCGGTTCTCGGTCGGTCACGCCGGGGATTGCCTCGTCGAAGGTCGTGCCGCCGTCATCCTCGACGCCGGCGTTGTGGCGGCAGGCGGGCGATGAGACGCGCCCTCGTAACCGGCGGCAGCGGTGGCATCGGCGCCGCGATCTGCCGGCGCCTCGCCGCCGCCGGGCACCATGTCGTCGTTCATGCCAGCCGCAGCCGCGAGAAGGCCGACCGGGTCGTCGGCGAAATCCTTGCCGCGGGCGGCAGCGCCGAAGCCGTCGTCTTCGACGTCACCGACCGCGCCGCGACCGCCGCCGCGCTGGCAGTACTGATCGAGCAGGGAGCCATCCAGATTCTGGTCAACAACGCCGGCATCCACGCCGATGCGGTCTTCCCCGGCATGTCGGGCGAACAATGGGACAGCGTGGTCGCTGTGTCGCTGAACGGCTTTTTCAACGTCACGCAGCCACTGACCCTGCCGATGATCCGCACCCGCTGGGGACGCATCATCACCATCTCGTCGGTCGCCGGCATCACCGGCAATCGCGGCCAGGTCAATTACTCGGCCGCGAAAGGCGCGCTGCATGCCGCGAGCAAGGCGCTTGCCCGCGAACTGGCCAGCCGAGGCATCACGGTCAACGCCGTCGCGCCGGGGATCATCGCCACCGGCATGAGCGACGACGCCTTCGACGCCGAGGCGGTCAGGAGCCTGGTGCCGATGAAGCGCGCCGGCCAGCCGGACGAGGTGGCCGATCTCGTCGCCTTCCTGGCATCGGAACAGGCAGCGTACATCTCCGGGCAGGTCATCTCGATCAACGGCGGCATGATCTGATCCGCCCGCCCGGGAAGCGGGCCGATACCTTGCCGCGCTGGGGGATGGGGGCATCGGTCGGCTTGCCCGGCGGCAGGGCGCAAGTCCGATATTCGCAAAGCGGAAGGAACCTGACGGGCGGTGGGGGGGTCGAAATGGTCGAGATGCATCATGGCTGGGGAGTATCGGAAGTCCTGCAGGACAAAGGAGGTCCACCATGAATCAGCGACTGCGGTTGGCGACCGTCGCCCTTGTTGCCAGTCTGATGAGCGGATATGCGCTTGCTGCCTTGTCGGACGCGGACGTGGAGCGCCTGAACAAGGATCTGACACCGACGGGCGCCACCCGCGCCGGGAATGCCGACAACACGATTCCCGAATGGAAGGGCGGCCTCAAGGCGCCGCCGACGGGCTGGAAGCCGGAGCAGGGCTACGTCGATCCCTTCGTCTACGAGAAGCAGCTATTCACCATTACCGGCGCCAACGCCGACCAGTACCGGGACCGGCTCAGCCCCGGCCTGCTCGCCCTGCTCAAGAAGTACCCGGACTTCAGGATGCCGGTCTACCCGTCCCATCGCACGGCGGTGCTGCCCGAGACAGCCAATCA
Source organism: uncultured Dechloromonas sp. (assembly GCA_964555315.1). Lineage (GTDB taxonomy): Bacteria > Pseudomonadota > Gammaproteobacteria > Burkholderiales > Rhodocyclaceae > Azonexus. The sequence goes on along the minus strand of CAZKSD010000348.1, from coordinate 395 downwards.
GGTGATCAAGGCGGAAGGTCCGAAGATCGACATCAAGGACGGCCACATCACCGGTCGCGTCTATTCCACCGTTCCCTTCCCGGTTCCCGCGACCGGCGAGGAAGCGATCCAGAATCACATCCTGCGCCATATCGGCGGCAGCTACGAGAGGGAACACAACTGGCTGGCGGTGCTCTTCAATGGCGAGGTCTACAAGGGTGGCCGCGCCGACCGCGTGGTCACCGCCGCCAATTTCGAACCTCCGCAGGGCGGCAACCTTGCGGTGGCGTTGGTCGGGCGCTTCACCGCCCCGGCCATTTTCGAAGGAACGACCCAACTGGTTCATGAGCCGATCGACCAGTTCGCGGAAAAACGCTCGGCATGGATCTACAACGCCGGCCAGCGCCGCGTGCGCC
>CAZKSD010000347.1:0-2578 GCA_964555315.1 uncultured Dechloromonas sp. | reverse complement strand
ACCTGGCGGTGCAACTGGCGCGCGAAGGCAAGGCCGAGATGCTGATGAAGGGCAGCCTGCACACCGACGAACTGATGGGCGCGGTGGTGCGCAGCGGCACCGGCCTGCGTACCGAGCGCCGCATCAGCCACGCCTTCATCATGGACGTGCCGAGCCAGGACCGGCCGATCATCGTCACCGATGCGGCGATCAACATCTTCCCGACGCTGGAAGACAAGATGCACATCGTCCAGAACGCCATCGACCTCGCCCATGCGCTGGGCATGAAGCAACCGAGGGTGGCGATCCTGTCGGCGATGGAGACCGTGAATCCCAAGGTGCAGTCGACGGTGGAAGCCGCCGCCCTGTGCAAGATGGCCGACCGCAAGCAGATCACCGGCGGCATCCTCGACGGCCCGCTGGCGCTCGACAATGCCATCGACCTCGCCGCGGCCCGGATCAAGCAGATCGACTCGCCGGTGGCGGGGCTCGCCGACATCCTGGTGGTGCCCGACCTCGAGGCAGGCAACATGCTGGCCAAGAGCCTCAGCTTCATGGCCGGCGCCGACGCGGCCGGCATCGTGCTCGGCGCGCGGGTGCCGATCATCCTGACCAGCCGCGCCGATTCGGTGACGACCCGGCTGGCCTCGTGCGCGGTCGCGGCCCTGGTCGCGCAGGCACGGCGGGAAAGCGCCAGCAAGGCGGTGACGACATGAGCGACGCTATTCTGGTGGTCAACGCCGGGTCGTCCAGCATCAAGTTCTCGCTGTTTCTGGAACGGGGCGAGGCGCTCGACCTGTTGCTTGGCGGCCAGATCGAAGGGCTTTACAGCGCTCCCCGGTTCACGGCCAAGGATGCGGCGGGGGCGATCGTCGGCGAACGGCAGTGGGCGGACGGCGAGCCTCTTGGCCATGATGGCGGACTCGCGCATCTGGCCGACTTCCTGCGCGAGCGACTCGGCGAGCACCGGCTGACCGGCGTCGGCCATCGGGTGGTGCATGGCGGCGCCGCCTACGCCGCGCCGGTCCGGCTGACCGCCGGGATCGTCGGCCAGCTGGAGCAATTCATCCCGCTGGCGCCCTTGCACCAGCCGCACAACCTCAAGCCGATCCGCATGTTGATGGAGAACCAGCCGCAATTGCCGCAGGTGGCCTGCTTCGACACCGCCTTCCATCGCAATCAGCCGGAGGTGGCCCAGACCTTTGCCCTGCCGCCCGCGATCACCGACCGTGGCGTGCTCCGCTACGGATTCCACGGCCTTTCCTATGAATACATCGCCTCGGTTCTGCCCGAGGTCGATCCGCGCGCGGCGGCGGGACGCAGCATCGTGCTGCACCTGGGCAACGGCGCCAGCATGTGTGCGATCCACGGCGGCCGGAGCGTCGCCAGCACGATGGGCTTTACCGCCGTCGACGGGCTACCGATGGGTACCCGCAGCGGCAATCTCGACCCCGGCGTGGTTCTCTACCTCATGGACGAACTGAAGATGGACGCCCGCGCCATCGAAAAGCTGCTCTACCAGCAGTCGGGCCTGCTCGGGGTTTCCGGCGTCTCCAGCGACATGCGCACCCTGCTCGCTGCCGACGACCCGAGGGCGAAATTCGCGGTGGAATTGTTCGTCTACCGCATCGGTCGTGAACTCGGTTCGCTGGCCGCCGCGCTGGGCGGACTCGACGCCTTGGTGTTCACCGCCGGCATCGGCGAGCATTCCGCCGAGATTCGCGAACGGGTCTGCCGCGCCGCCGCCTGGCTCGGGGTGGAACTCGATGCCGCCGCCAACGCGGCTGGCGGACCGCGCCTGAGCACGGGGGACAGCCGGACTGCGGCCTGGGTGATTCCGACCAACGAAGAACTGATGATCGCCCGCCATACCCGGCGCCTCCTCAACACAGCCTGACAAGGAGCACAGCATCATGGCCTTTGATATCCCCAGTCCGCCGCTCAAGGGCAAGAAAGCCCTGGTCGTCGGCATCGCCAACGAGAATTCCATCGCCTACGGCTGCGCCAGGGCGTTTCACGAACTGCAGGCCGACCTGGCGATCACCTACCTCAACGAAAAGTCGAAACCCTACGTCGAGCCGCTGGCGCAACAACTGGAAGCGCCGATCTTCATGCCCCTCGACGTCAGCCAGCCCGGCCAACTCGAGGCCGTGTTCAAGGAAATCACCCGGAAATGGGGTCGCCTCGACATCGTCGTCCATTCCATCGCCTTCGCTCCCAAGGAGGACCTGCAGGGCGGTCTGCTCAACTGTTCGGCGGAGGGCTTTGCCAAGGCGATGGACATTTCCTGCCACTCGTTCATCCGCATGGCCAGGCTGGCCGCGCCGCTGATGGACCAGGGCGGGGCGATGTTCGCGATGAGCTACCACGGCGCCAACGAGGTGGCGCCGAACTACAACGTGATGGGGCCGGTGAAGGCCGCGCTGGAATCCGCCTGCCGCTACCTGGCCTACGAACTGGGACCGCAGGGCATCCGTGTCCATCCCATCTCGCCGGGACCGCTCAAGACACGGGCGGCCTCCGGGCTCAAGGACTTCGACCTGCTGCTCAACGAGGCGGCGCAGCGGGCGCCGCTCGGGGAACTGGTCGACATCATGGA
>CAZKSD010000346.1:0-2592 GCA_964555315.1 uncultured Dechloromonas sp. | reverse complement strand
TGACGGCCAACAACGAAACCGGGGTCATCCAGGATATCCCGCTTCTGGCGACGGCGGCCAAGGTCTCGGGCGGATGGTTCCACAGCGATGCCGTGCAGGCGCTGGGCAGGCTGCCCCTCGATTTCCGGGCGCTCAACGCGGCCGGTGTGCACGCCATGAGCCTCTCGGCACACAAGGCTTGCGGTCCGAAGGGCGCGGCGGCGCTGGTTCTCGACAAGCGCGTCGAACTGCAACCGCTGATCGCCGGCGGCGGGCATGAGCGCGGACTGCGTTCGGGGACCGAGAACGTCCCGGCCATCGTCGGTTTCGGGGTGGCGGCGGAACTTGCAGCGCAACGCGTTGCCGAAGCGCCGCGACGCGTGGAGGCGCTGCGCGAGCGTCTCGAACGCGGTCTGGCCGGGCTGGGCGTGCGGATCTTCGGCGGCGAAGCCAGGCGTCTGCCGAATACGACCTATTTCGCTGTCGCCGATATCGATGGCGAAACGCTGGTCGGTAAGCTGGATCGTGCCGGCTTTGCAGTAGCCAGCGGCGCGGCCTGCTCGAGCGCCAATCCGGAACCGTCGCACGTGCTGCAGGCAATGGGCGTGGCGCCGGAGATTGCCCGTGGCGCGGTACGGGTCAGTCTGGGTGCCGGCAATGGCGAGGCCGACATCGACGAATTCATCAACGCCCTGCGGGCTACGGTCGGGCGCCTGCAGGGACTGACGGCGGTGGCCGTCTGAAATAAACCGATTGAATCAACATTCATGCGAGAAACGAGATGAAACTCCCCATCTACCTGGATTATTCGGCAACCACCCCGGTCGACCCGCGTGTGGCGGAGAAGATGATTCCTTACCTGTGCGAGCATTTCGGCAACCCGGCTTCGCGCTCGCACAGCTTCGGCTGGGTCGCCGATGCAGCGGTCGAGGAGGCGCGCGAGCAGGTCGCAGCGCTGGTCAATGCCGACCCGAAGGAGATCGTCTGGACTTCCGGCGCCACCGAATCCAACAATCTCGCGATCAAGGGTGCCTGCCATTTCTATGCCGGCACCAAGGGCAAGCACATCATCACGGTCAAGACCGAGCACAAGGCCGTGCTCGACACGGTCCGCGAACTGGAGCGCCAAGGCTTCGAGGCGACCTATCTCGACGTGCAGGACAACGGTCTGCTCGACATCGAGGTCTTCAAGGCGGCGATTCGCCCGGATACCGTGCTGGCGTCGGTGATGTTCGTCAATAACGAGATCGGCGTCATCCAGCCGGTCGCGGAACTGGGTGAGATCTGCCGCGAGAAGGGAGTGATCTTCCATGTCGACGCGGCGCAGGCGACAGGCAAGGTCGACATCGACCTGGGCAGGCTGAAAGTCGACCTGATGAGCTTCTCGGCGCACAAGACCTATGGCCCGAAGGGCATCGGCGCGCTCTACGTGCGCCGCAAGCCGCGCATCCGCCTCGAAGCGCAGATGCATGGTGGCGGGCATGAGCGTGGCTTCCGTTCCGGCACGCTGGCGACGCACCAGATCGTCGGCATGGGCGAGGCCTTCCGTATCGCCAGGGAAGAGATGGTCGAGGAAAGTCTTCGAATCAAGGCATTGCGCGACAAACTTCTCAACGGACTTCAGGATATCGAGGCCACTTACGTTAATGGCGACCTCGAACACCGCGTCGCGCACAACCTTAACATCAGCTTCGCCTACGTCGAGGGCGAGTCGATGATCATGGCAATCAAGGATCTGGCGGTATCTTCCGGCTCGGCCTGCACCTCGGCCAGCCTTGAGCCGTCGTACGTGTTGCGCGCCCTCGGGCGCGACGACGAACTGGCGCACAGCTCGATCCGCTTCACCATCGGCCGGTTCACGACAGAGGAAGAAATTGACTATGCAATCAATCTGTTGCACCAGAAAATTGGCAAGTTGCGCGAACTATCGCCGCTGTGGGAAATGGTCCAGGACGGCATCGACCTCAGTACCGTCCAGTGGGCGGCGCACTAAGGAGATAAAGGAGAAACAACATGAGCTATAGCGTAAAAGTCATTGATCATTATGAGAATCCACGTAATGTCGGTTCCTTTGCCAAGGAAGACGACGGGGTCGGCACCGGCATGGTCGGCGCACCGGCCTGCGGCGACGTGATGAAACTCCAGATCAAGGTGAACAAGTCCGGCGTCATCGAGGATGCCAAGTTCAAGACCTACGGCTGCGGTTCCGCCATCGCATCGTCCTCGCTGGTGACCGAATGGGTCAAGGGCAAGACGGTCGATCAGGCGTTGTCGATCAAGAACACCGAAATCGCCGAAGAATTGGCGCTGCCGCCGGTTAAAATCCATTGTTCGATCCTGGCCGAGGATGCCATCAAGGCAGCCGTGGCCGATTACAAGAAGAAGCACGGAGAATAAGCATGGCAGTCACCTTGAGCGACAAGGCGGCGAAGCACGTCGCCAACTTCCTGACCAAGCGCGGCAAGGGTATCGGCCTGCGCCTCGGCGTGCGTACCAGCGGCTGTTCCGGCATGGCGTACAAGCTGGAATTTGTCGACGAGGTGAACGGCGATGACCAGGTATTCGAAAGCAATGGCGTCAAGGTCATCATTGACGCCAAAAGCCTGCCTTACC
>CAZKSD010000345.1:0-2608 GCA_964555315.1 uncultured Dechloromonas sp. | reverse complement strand
CTCAAATCCCCTGCGCCCACGCCGGATAGAGACCAACCTGTCTCACGACGGTTTGAACCCAGCTCACGTAACGCTTTAACGGCCGAACAGGCCGACCCTTGGGACCTTATCCAGCCCCAGGATGCGCCGAGCCGACATCGAGGTGCCGAGCGAGGCCGTCGCTATGGACGCTTGGGCCTCACTAGCCTGTTATCCCCGGGGTAGCTTTTATCCGTTAAGCTACTGCCTTTCCACCAAGATCAGTAGGATCACTAAGCCCGACTTTCGTCTCTGCTCGACTTGTAGGTCTCGCAGTCAATCTCCCTTGTGCCTTTACACTCAACGGCTGGTTTCCATTCAGCCTGAGGGAAACTTTGGGCGCCTCCGTTACATTTTGGGAGGCGACCGCCCCAGTCAAACTGCCCGCCTGGCACTGTCTCGCCCCCGGATAACGGGGTGCGGTTAGGGCCAAAACTCCATCAGGGTGGTATTTCACTGTTGGCTCCACCGATGCTAGCGCACCAGCTTCAAAGCCTCCCACCTATGCTACACAGACAAAGCCCTAGCGCAATGCCAAGGTACAGTAAAGCTCCACGGGGTCTTTTTGTCCGGGCGCGGGTAAATGGCATCTTCACCATTAATTCAGTTTCGCCGAGTCCCTCGTTGAGACAGTGCTCCAGTCGTTACACTATTCGTGCGGGTCAGAACTTACCTGACAAGGAATTTCGCTACCTTAGGACGGTTATAGTTACCGCCGCCGTTCACTGGGGCTTCAGTTCAAAGCTTCGCTTGCGCTAACCTCTCCCTTTAACCTTCCAGCACTGGGCAAGTGTCAGCCCCTATACGTCGCCTTACGGCTTCGCAGAGACCTGTGGTTTAGTTAACCAGTCGCTAGAGCCTCTCATCTGCGACCCACAATGACATCATCGTATGACAACATCACCGCGGGCTACCCTTCTCCCTAAGTTACGGGTACATGTTGCCTAATTCCTTAACGAAGGTTCTCTCGTTCGCCTGAGGATACTCTCCTCGCCTACCAGTGTCGGTCTGCGGTACGGGCTAGACAGGTTCAAAGTTTAGAAGTTTTTCTCGGCAGATTGGCTTGTTGACTTCGGCTTGGGGACCTCGCTTACGTTTCGGAATCAAAGGGCGGATTTCCCTACCCTCTTCAGTTTCCTACGCGCTTTGACCGGCATTACCAGTGGTCCGGCTCAACTACCATTCTGCGTCCCTCCATCACTCCCCTGCCCAGGTATCGGAATGTTGACCGATTGTCCATCACCTACGCATTTCTGCCTCGGCTTAGGCCCGACTAACCCGATGCGGATTGACCTTGCATCGGAAACCTTAGGCATACGGCGATTGCGGTTCTCACGCAATTTGCGCTACTCGTGTCGGCATTCTCACTTCCTGTCGCTCCACCACCCCTTTCGATATGGCTTCGCAGCTCCAGGAACGCTCCCCTACTAATCTTTCGATTCCGTGTCTTCGGTGGTACGCTTAGCCCCGTTGAATTTTCCGCGCAAAATCGTTCGACGAGTCAGCTATTACGCACTGTTTAAAGGATGGCTGCTTCTAAGCCAACCTCCTCGCTGTCTGAACAATTTCACATCGTTTCCCACTTAGCGTACACTTAAGGACCTTAGACGTCGGTCTGGGTTGTTACCCTTTCGGCCACGGATCTCATAACTCGTAGCCCGACTCCCGATCTTGGAGTTGCAGCATTCAGAGTTTGATTGGGTTTGGTAGGCTTACGCCCCCTAGCCCATTCAGTGCTTTACCTCTGCAACTAAACGATCGAGGCTAACCCTAAAGTTATTTCGGGGAGAACCAGCTATCTCGAAGTTCGATTGGCATATCACCTCTACCCACAACTCATCCCATAGTTTTGCAGCACTAATGGGTTCGAGCCTCCACGAGATGTTACTCTCGCTTCACTCTGGTCATGGGTAGCTCACCTCGTTTCGGGTCTACCGCCTGCCACTGTTGTCGCCCTTATCAGACTCGGTTTCCCTACGGCTCCGGCTGTAACTGCCTTAACCTTGCGACAAACGGTAAGTCGCCGACTCATTCTCCAAGAGGCACGCCGTCAGACTGTCTTGCGACATAGTCCTCCGACTGCTTGTAAGCGCACGGTTTCAGGTACTGCTACTCCCCTCGTCGGGGTGCTTCCCACCTTTCCCTCACGGTACTTGTTCACTATCGGTCGTGGTTGTATTTAGGCTTGCGGAGTGGTCTCCGCGGATTCACACCCGATTTCACGTGCCGGGTGCTACTCAGGATTTTCCCATTGCTGCATCGCCTTTCGCCTACGCGACTATCACGCTCTGTGGTCCGGCTTTCCTGAACGGTTCGGCTAGACTAGCAGTCAATTTTGTGGGGTCCTACAACCCCTGCTTCCGAAGAAGCAGGTTTGGCCTTGTCCGATTTCGCTCGCCACTACTTTCGGAATACTCTCTTTTCCTCGCCCTACTTAGATGTTTCAGTTCGGGCGGTTCCCTCGTGTCTGACTATGGATTCATCAGACCGTCCCAGATTCAGCATCTGGGGGGTTTCCCCATTCGGACATCCCCGGATATAATGTCTAATCACGACTCCCCGAGGCTTATCGCAGTGATTCACGTCCTTC
>CAZKSD010000344.1:0-2616 GCA_964555315.1 uncultured Dechloromonas sp. | reverse complement strand
CCGCACCATTGCCGGGGGTCACCCAAAAATGTGCCTCAAAAGTGTCAAACTCGGGGAAAAGCAAGGCAAAAACCGGAAATTGCCTGGCCTCCGTTTCGCCGCGGTTCTCGTCAAGCCAAACCAGGGTACAGTCCTGTTTCCTGAATCGGTGCAAAGACTGCGCCAGCATTTTTGCCCGTTCTTGCGGGTCGACCGCAACAGGGTGGAGGGAAACCGGTCTGCCCCTTGTTGCTCAACGTTTTTCTGCTGCTTCTGGCAACTGAGGCGTTGGCGTTACGGCAGGTGGTGCCTCATCCAATGAAGAACAAGGAAATGGACGCGCCCAGTCCGATGATCCATAGAGCAGAACGCAGATTTGCGCGATCGGCGACGTAGGCTGCGATGTAGCCAACTCGGGAGGCCACGAACAGCATTGCCAGGCCGTCGATCTGACCCGCCGGCGCGTTCAGCCGTTCGGCGATGAGTACGCCGGCGATGAAGATGGGCAGGGCTTCAAAGCTGTTGAGCTGGGCGGCATGGGCGCGCGCCTGCCAACCCTGGAGGTTTGCCAGCCACTGGCGCGGATTGTTATTGTCGAAACCGCCCAAGCGCCGCGGCTTGCCAAAGCCCTTCGACTTGGCCAAGCCGGCGCAGGCGATTGGCAACAGGCAGGCAATCAGGATGCAGATTTCGGCGATGGTCATGTTCATGTTCCGTAGTGTACAGACTTGGGTGTCTTGGTGACGCCCGGACATGATGGTTCAACGCAGAGCGGCCCGCCTCCGGAGTAACATGGGTTGCGTGCGGGAAACTGCACACAGAGCCACCCGGTTGGCGCAGTGGCCCGAAGGGGTCAGAGACATTTCCTGTTTTCTTTTGGTTGAACAGGAATCTGAGTTGCTGCGGTCGACCGGGAAAACTGGCCAAAAAATGGGAAATTACTCCGACCCCTTTGACTGATCAGGATGCAGATTTCGGCAATGGTCATGTTCATGCTCCACAGTGTAACGACTTGGTTTTCTTGCTGACGCCCGGACAGAATGATTCAACGCAGGGTGGCCCGCCTCCGGAGTCACGTGGGTTGCGTGCGGGAAGCTGCACACCGAGCCACCCGCTTGGCGCACTGGTCCGAAGGGGCCAGAGACATTTCCGGTGGGCACAAAGACTACCCCAGCATTTTTGCCTGTTTTTGCGGGTCGACCGCAACAGCGTGCCGGGAGATCGTGGGCCGGTCCACTGTCGTTTTCAAAAGAAAAATTTCTCTGACCCCTTTCGCCCTGACCCCTTTCGCCACTGATGCTTGGGTGGCAACTTGGTTGTTAACCCCTCGTATAGCCAACTCCAGCGTCATCGAATCTAGTGCTAGTGCGTTATCCTAATACAATAAATGGGGAGGCAGGAGATGGCGCGTATTACCTTGGTGCTACTGGGCTTGTTTACTTGCGTTGGTGTGGTATTCGGCCAGCAACCGAATCCACTCTACTGGACAATTAGTGACGACACGCTCTTCGCGAGCCGATACACGCTCAATGGCCCTGGCGGTTCGGCTGTAGTGACGCTGCCTGGGCGTAGCCTAGTAGCACTTTCGGAAGCTAAGCGGAGGATTGGTGAGCAATACGGGCTACGACCTACGCTGGTCATTAGCAATCAGCCCGGTATCAATGCGTTTGCGACAGATACATCTCAAGGGGCTTTGGTTGCAGTGAATGCTGAAACCGTTGCGGCCATCGGAGATAACGCGGATATGTGGGCTGCGCTGCTCGGCCACGAATTTGGTCATGTCTATCACCACCACCTTGCAGACCATATGTTGCGTGCTTCGCTGATTCAACTCGCAGCTACAGTGCTCAACACGTACCAGCAACAGCATGGTCGAAACCGGACAGAACTGATTAAATTTGGCGCAACCCTGGTAGACAACGCATTCACTCGTGACCAAGAGCGCGAGGCCGACGCCACCGGTGTTGAATACATGATAAAGGCGGGATACAACCCGGAAGGCGCTATCCAATTGCAGCAATTGCTGTTGTCGAAATACGGTTCATCTGGTGCCCTCAGTTTCCTGCAATCGCACCCTGCTGGAGAGGAGCGAATCCAACTCATTCGTCAAAAAATTGCTACCAGCGCCGTGCCAAGTGGTGTGTCGGCACTGTCGACAACTGAATTTATCCGCTGGTTGTCACTGTGTGGTAGCGAGACCCGGGACAAAGGGGTTGAGCGCAACAAGTCGTTCGCCCCTACGTTTGCGTGTATGCATAAGCAAAATCCAGAAATGGCTAAGCGCTACGCCTTGTGTGCCACGGACCTCGACGCACGTGGCCAACTCAATCAGAGCGCGTTGGCTGACTGTGCTGTGACTGGCTACAACGAAAGTCAATTTGGCTACATGCCTTGGGTCACATACTGCTCACATGCTACCCGCCAGCAAAGTAGTGACCAGACCGCTATAACCGCGAAGATGAATCAGTGCTTGTGGGCAAATGCTGAGCCGTTGGCACTTCGAGGGTATCTCTGTGAAGTGGATTCTAACCAAACGCGCGTTCCGCCCGAAGAGCGCCTTGCATTTGTGCGGGGCTGCACGGCCCGACTTTGACACCCCCAAGTAACACGCCCGTCGGAAAGCCACATGAGGCAAGG
>CAZKSD010000343.1:0-2621 GCA_964555315.1 uncultured Dechloromonas sp. | reverse complement strand
AGGTGGCGGCGAGGAAGAGCGACACCCAGGGCAGGCTGCCGAGCGCGATGACCTCATTGGCCAGCGCCGCCAGCGCGAGGCCGACGGCAACCCATTCGAGCCGGTTGAGGCGTTCCTTGAGCACGACGAGGCCGAGCAGCACGTTGACCAGCGGCGTCAGGAAGTAGCCGAGGCTCGACGCGACGACCTGCCGATTGGCGACCGCCCACAGGAACATCAGCCAGTTGCCGCCCACCAGCAGGGCGGCCAGCGCCAGCATGGCGAGCTGGCGCGGGGTGCGGAAGACGGCGGCGACCTTGCCCCAGAGGCCGCGCAGCGTCAGCAGCAGGCCGACGAAGAGGCAGGCCCAGACGGCGCGGTTGGACAACACGTCCATCGGCGAAACGTGGGCAAGCTGGCGGAAATACAGGGGGAAGAAGCCCCAGATGCCGTAGGCCAGCAGGCCGAAGCCGATGCCGGCAAGGTGGGGATTCGCTTTCATGGCCGCATCTTGCCACATCCTGTTGCCCGGCGTGGGCGGCGTGGCGTCCGGCGGGCGGCTTGCCCGCGTCGGTCGGCGACGGGCGATTCCGGCGCGCGGCCCGGCCCGCGCCTGCTCTCCAGCCCCGGATTGCCAGGCGAACTCGCGCTGGCGCCGCCGCGGATTCGCGCGGCGCCGGGAATCAAATCGTGTTCACTTTCGTTACGGTTTGATGAATCATGCGGCCTTCGATGAAGCGAGTGTCCCCGAACATGTCCAAGCCGATGATCGCGCAGCTTCATCCCCTGACGCTGAGCTTTCGCGACTCCGGGGTCGAACGCGCCTTTGCCGGTCACCTGCTCCCGCGCCTGCGCGTGCAGGGGCGGGCGGCGATTCTGGTCGGCACGCTCATCTATCTGATTTCCGGGTTTCTCGACAGCTGGCTGGTGCCGCCGGAACATCGCGTCATGGCGTGGATGTTTCGCCTGTCAGCCCTGACCTATGCGGGGCTCGTCTTCCTGCTGACTTTTCGACCCGCCTTCGAGCGCTTCAACTGGCTGCCGCTCGGGTCCACAGGCCTGGTCGTCGCCGCCAGTCTGATCGGGATCCTCTATTACCTGCCGCTCGAGGAAGCGCCGTATTTCTACCCCTGCCTCATCCTGTCGACCTTCTACACGTACAACTTCATCGGTACCCGCTTCATCTACGCCCTGGTCATCAATGTCGTCGCGCTGATCGCTTACAACCTGATTTTCTGGGGGCTGCGCGAATTTTCGTTGCCCGTGTTGCTGAGCCACAATTTCTTCATCATTTCGGCCAACCTGATCGGCGGCGGCGCCGGCTATCTGGCCGAATACCACCGCCGGCAACTTTTCGTCCGCGAGGCCGAGCTTGACCGCGAGCGCCGGCACCACCTCGAGCGTTCGCTGCATGACCGCCTCACCGGCCTGCCCAACCGCGAATTGCTCGAGGACCGCATGGCCCAGTTGCTGGCCAGGGCGCGCCGCGACAGTGGAACGCACGCCGGCCTGTTCATCGATCTCGACGGCTTCAAACCGATCAACGACCGGCTCGGGCATGACGGGGGCGACAATGTGCTGCGTCTGATAGCGCGCCGCCTCCAGTCTGCGGTGCGGCAGACGGACACCGTTTCCCGGCTCGGCGGCGACGAGTTCTTCGTGCTGGCGCATGACCTGGATACACCGGCGCGCGCCGGCCAGCTCGCGGAGAAGTTGCTTGCATGCATTGCCGAACCGATTGGCGACGCGCCCGAGACCGGCGGCCTCGGGGCCAGCATCGGCATCTGCGTCTTTTCCGGGGGCGTCAGTTCGCCGGAAAATCCGGAACAGATCATCCGCGCGGCGGACCGGGCGATGTACGAGGCCAAGAGCGGTGGCAAGCATCGCCATGCCTTTGCCTCGGGTTGACGGGCGGCGGTTCGCCATGGCGGGCGCGCACGGCCGAGCGGCGCGCGTTTTGCAGACGAAGGGGAGAATCAGGATGGGACAAGCCAGACGGCGCGGCGACCTGGAACAGCGCATTGCCCAGGCGCGGGCCAGGGTCGCGGCAACGCGCCCGGAAAAGCTGGTGTGCAACGGCTGCGGCGCCGACGTGACGAGCATCCACCCGGTCAGCGCGCGCGGGCTGGCGGGGATAGAAGCGATCTGGGTCGGCCAGTGCGGCTGCGGGCAGACCACCTTCGCCGCTTCCGGCGACCCGCGTGCGGTCCAGGCGTTCTTTGACGCGCTGGGCAGCGACACCGAACTCACGCTGGGCAGCCAGCGCCAGGACGGCAGCGCCCACGAGACCGCGTAGGCCGGTCAGCGCTCGCTGCCGCGCGGCGCGCTCGGAACCTTGTAGAGGTCGACCGGCTTCGCCGTCGGCCTGTCCTTTGGCGGCGGATGCGGCGGGCGTGGCGGGCGCGGCGGGTAGGGGTAAACCGGGTAGTAGCCGCCGTAGTAGGGCTGCTGGTAGGTCTCGGTGTAGACCGGCTCGATCCTGCCGGTGGCGTAGCAGCCGTTCTCCATTTCGCCGCGGCGCGACGAGTCGAGGTTCATGCGGCCGAGCGTGTTCAGGCACTGCTGGATCGCCGCTTCCGAGGGCAAACCGCTTTCCTTGCGCTGGCGCTCGCGTTCCTTGCGCTCCGCCGCCTCGTCGGCGC
>CAZKSD010000342.1:0-2631 GCA_964555315.1 uncultured Dechloromonas sp. | reverse complement strand
ACTCGTCGAGGGTCTTGACGTTCTGGCTGTAGGTCGGCCCGACCTTGCTGATCGACGAAATGCCGAACGACAGCATGTCGCAGTCGGCATAGGTCGAATAGCCCTGGAAATTGCGGTGCAGGCGTCCCTGGCGCTGGGCGACGGCGAGCTCGTCGTCGGGCTTGGCGAAGTGGTCCATGCCGATGAACACATAGCCGGCCTCGGTCAGTTTCTTGATCGCCAGCGCGAGGATCTGCAGCTTGCTGTCGGCCGAAGGCAGATCAGGCTCGGCGATGCGGCGCTGCGGCTTGAACAGGCTGGGCAGGTGCGCATAGTTGTAGATCGACAGGCGATCCGGACCCATCGCCAGCACCCGCTCGAGCGTGCGGTTGAAACCCATCACCGTCTGGTGCGGCAGGCCGTAGATCAGGTCGACCGACACCGACTTGAAGCCGTTGGCGCGTGCCGCGTCGATCACGGTGGCGGTCTCTTCCTCGCTCTGAACGCGGTTGACCGCAACCTGCACGCGCTCGTCGAAATCCTGGACGCCGACGCTCATCCGGTTGAAGCCGAGTTCGCCGAGCAGGGCCACGGTCGCCGTGTCGACCTTGCGCGGGTCGACCTCGATCGAATACTCGCCGCCGTCGAGCAGCTTGAAGTGCTTGCGTGTCTCGCCCATCAACTGGCGCATCTCGTCGTGCGACAGGAAGGTCGGCGTGCCGCCGCCCCAGTGCAACTGGATCACCTCGTGCTCGCCATCGCGTCCTTCGAGGCTCGCGCCCTGCAGTGCGAGCTCCTTGCCGAGATACTTCAGGTACTTGGCGCTGCGCCCGTGATCCTTGGTGATGATCTTGTTGCAGGCGCAGTAGTAGCAGATGGTGTTACAGAAGGGGATGTGGAAGTATAATGACAGTGGCCGGCCGATGCCGCCGATGGTGCGCTTGCCGAGCCAGAGCTTGGCCGCATCGGAATCGAAGGCTTCGACGAAGCGATCCGCAGTCGGATAGGACGTATAGCGCGGGCCGTTGACATCGAAACGGCGAATGATCTGGGGATCGAAGACGAGGTTTTCAGTTGCGAAATTCATTGAACAAGCCGAAAAGAACTGGATGGATTATGTGCGGATGCCGCGCCATCCCGGTTGACGTGGATCAAGCTTGGACAGGTTGCTGATGCCCCCCCAATCCACCGGCAAGCCGATCTCCCTGGCGATCATCAAGACGGCCTGTTCGAACTGCAATCTGCGCGAATTGTGTCTGCCCCTCGGGCTGACCGACGAGGAACTGCAACGTCTTGACGACCTCGTGTCGAATCGCCGCCGCCTGAAGCGTGGCGATCGCCTCTATAGCTTCGGCGCCCCGTTCGACGCCATCTATGCCATCCGCAGCGGCTTCTTCAAGACCGACGTGCTGCTTGAAGACGGCCGCGAACAGGTCACCGGCTTCCAGATGGCCGGCGAATTGCTGGGCCTCGACGGCATCAGCAGCGAGCATCACACCTGCAACGCGGTCGCCCTCGAGGACAGCGAGGTCTGCGCCATTCCCTTCTCGCGACTGGAAGTCCTGTCGCGCGAGATCCACACGCTGCAGCATCATTTCCACAAGGTGATGAGCCGCGAGATCGTCCGCGACCACGGGGTCATGATGCTGCTCGGCACGATGCGCGCCGAAGAGCGCCTGGCGGCCTTCCTGCTCAACCTGTCGCAGCGCTTCACCGCGCGCGGCTTCTCGCATGCCGAGTTCTACCTGCGCATGACGCGCGAGGAAATCGGCAGCTACCTCGGCCTCAAGCTGGAAACCGTCTCGCGCACCTTCTCGCGCTTCCAGGAAGAAGGCCACATCGCGGTGCAACAGAAGCATGTCCGCATTCTCGACGTCGCTGGCCTCAAGGCGTTGATGAATCACCGGGGATGACGGTTGCGCGGCTATCGGCAAAGATAGCCGACTCTCCACCCGCCTGAAACAAGAATGAGGAAGCCCAGCAGGCTTCCCTGCGAGGGGTGACGCAGGCGTCGCCGCACCGCTTCTGCCGGATTCAGCGTTTCTATCGTCGCCCCCCGTTGCCGAGGGGCGATGCCGGAGAGTTCCAGGCATTCCCGCCGGAGCGCGACGGTTTCAATCCACGCCCCCCGTTGCCGAGGGGCGACGCTGCACGACCATCATCGGCGCTTTTTGGGTATCAATGTTTCAATCCACGCCCCCCGTTGCCGAGGGGCGACGCCTGAAGTATTCGAAGTCATGAAACTCGGCGTGTCTGTTTCAATCCACGCCCCCCGTTGCCGAGGGGCGACGCCCAATTTGCAACACTTGTTTATTAACCGCAACACCGTTTCAATCCACGCCCCCCGTTGCCGAGGGGCGACGCCTGTTCGACGACTTCGCCATCACCGACCTTTGTCGTTTCAATCCACGCCCCCCGTTGCCGAGGGGCGACGCGACCTGAAACAGCGAGGCGGTTCCGGTCTTCACCTGTTTCAATCCACGCCCCCCGTTGCCGAGGGGCGACGCCGATCCGCAAGTCGTCAGCCCGTGCATCTGTAAATGTTTCAATCCACGCCCCCCGTTGCCGAGGGGCGACGCATTTTTGCCGTCGACCGCAACCATTGGCGAACCCGTTTCAATCCACGCCCCCCGTTGCCGAGGGGCGACGCAT
>CAZKSD010000341.1:0-2632 GCA_964555315.1 uncultured Dechloromonas sp. | reverse complement strand
AATGTTTATGTCAACTCCATACGTGTTCTGGCCAACACGCAGCGCCAGCCAGTCTCAGTGAGCCCCCCGCACATGCCTACGCTTGCCCTGGGCCGCCAAATGCGTCCCCGCCTGGTCGATACCGTTCAGGATGCCGCAGTCCGCCGCCGCATGCGGTGACGAGCAGGCGCCCCTGAGGCTGCGCAGTTCCTTCTCGAGGCCACGCAGTTCCCGGATGCGCTCGGCCACGTGGCCGATGTGCGCGTCGAGCAGGCTGTTCACTTCGCCGCAGTCGGCCAGCGGGTCGTCCTTGAACCTCAGCAGCACCCGCACTTCATCGAGCGTCATGTCCAGATTGCGGCACTGGCGGATGAACCCGAGCCGTTCGGCGTGCTGTGGGGTGTAGATGCGGTAGTTCCCCTCGGTGCGCGGTGCAGCGGGCAGCAGGCCCTCCCGCTCGTAGAAGCGGATGGTCTCGATGGGCGTTCCGCTGGTCTGGGCCAGTTCGCCGATGCGCATGGTCGGACTCCTTCATGAAGGCACGGGCTTGCGATGCACCTTGACTCTATACCCACTTCAGGGTTTTCAATGGCGGCATGGCCCGCGAACACACCCACGACATTGCGGCGGCCCCGGCCCTCGCCCCGGCACCCTCCACCTGTGGCGATTGCTGCGGCGCCGTAGAAGGCGTCGCGACCGCGCTGGGCGAGCAGCAGACCCAGGGCGGCCAGCGATTCCGGATCCCTGCCATGGACTGCGCAGCCGAGGAGTCCGAGATCCGGCGCGCGGTCGAGGGCATTCCGGGCCTGATCGGACTGCGCTTTCAGTTGGGCGAACGCAGCCTCCGCATCGACGGTGAGCCCCAGGCGGCGCTTGCCGCGGTCGAGGCGATCCGCGGCACTGGCTTCGAGATCCACCCCTGGCCCGAGACGCCCGCGCCCAAGGGAGATGGCGACGCCGCGGCCCACGACCACGACGCGGACACTGGAACGGGTCTCCCCCGCCTGCTGGCCGCGCTCGCGCTCGCCATCGCCGCCGAGGGCCTGTCCTTCTTCGTGCCCGATGCACCCTGGTCCAAGGGCGTCGGTCTGGCTATCGCCGCTGCGGCCATCGCGCTCGCCGGCTTCGGCACCTTCCGCAAGGGCCTGTCGGCACTGCGACACGGCCGCCTGAACATCAACGCACTGATGTCCGTGGCCGTCGCCGGCGCCTTCGTGATCGGCCAGTGGCCCGAGGCCGCGATGGTGATGGCGCTGTACGCCATCGCCGAGCTGATCGAAGCCCGCGCCGTCGACCGCGCCCGCAATGCGATCAGCGGCCTGCTGGCACTCTCGCCCGACACGGCCGACCTCCGGCAAGCCGACGGCACGTGGAAGTCCGTGCCCGTGGGCGAGGTGCCGATCGGCGCGACGGTGCGCGTCAGGCCGGGCGAGCGCGTTGCGATGGACGGAGTCGTCACCGAAGGCGGCACGAGCATCGACCAGGCCCCGGTCACCGGAGAGAGCCTGCCGGTGGACAAAGGACCGGGCGACGCGGTCTACGCCGGCACGATCAACCAGACCGGCACCATCGAGTGCCGCGTCACTGCAGCGGCCTCGCAGTCCACGCTGGCCCGCATCATCCATGCGGTCGAGCAGGCCCAGGGCAGCCGCGCACCCACGCAGCGCTTCGTCGACCGCTTCGCCGCCATCTACACGCCGGCGGTGTTCGTGCTGGCGCTGGCCGTGGCCATCGCCGGCCCCTGGCTGTTCGGCTGGACGGCGCTGGCGG
This sequence comes from uncultured Dechloromonas sp., assembly GCA_964555315.1. GTDB lineage: Bacteria > Pseudomonadota > Gammaproteobacteria > Burkholderiales > Rhodocyclaceae > Azonexus. The sequence continues at coordinate 883 of CAZKSD010000341.1, read as the reverse complement.
CCGTCTACAAGGCCCTCGTGCTCCTGGTCATCGCCTGCCCCTGCGCGCTGGTGATCTCCACACCCGTCACCGTGGTCAGCGGCCTCGCGTCGGCCGCCAAGCGAGGCATCCTCGTCAAGGGTGGTGTCCACCTCGAACAGGCGCGCCTGCTCAAGGCCATCGCGCTCGACAAGACCGGCACCATCACCGAAGGCAAGCCGCGCCTGGTCGAGTGGCAGATGCTGATGACCAGCATGCCCAAGCCGCGGGCAGAGCACATCGCGGCCGCCCTCGCCGCACACTCCGACCACCCCGTGTCGCGCGCCATCGCCGCCGGGCTGACGCCCAACAGCGTCGAAGCGCGCAACTTCGCTGCGCTGTCCGGGCGCGGCATCGAGGCCGACATCGACGGCGAACGCTACGTGCTGGGCAACCACCGCCTGATCGAGGAGCGCGGACAGTGCTCCGCCGAGATCGAGGCCGTGCTGCACCGCCACGAGCAAGCCGGTCGCACGGTGAGCCTTCTGGCCACGGCCACCGGCGTGCTTGCGCTCTTCGCAGTGGCCGACACCATCAAGCCCTCGTCGGCCGCAGCAATCGGCGAGCTGAAGGCCATGGGCATCACCCCGGTGATGCTGACCGGTGACAACCAGGCCACCGCAGAGGCGATCGGCCACGAGGCCGGGCTGACTGACATCCGCGGCAACCTGTTGCCCGAGGACAAGCTCGCGGCGATCCAGGCGATGCAGAAGCAATATGGCGCGACGGCCATGACCGGCGACGGCATCAACGACGCGCCGGCCCTGGCCCAGGCCGACATCGGCGTGGCCATGGGCGCGGCGGGTACCGACATCGCGATGGAAGCCGCCGACGTGGTGGTGATGAACGACGACCTGCGGCGCAT
>CAZKSD010000340.1:0-2654 GCA_964555315.1 uncultured Dechloromonas sp. | reverse complement strand
TATATCTTCGGCATGCTGGCGCTGATCTACATCGCCGGCGGCATGCAATCCCAAGCCGAACAAGCATCCACCCATTCAAACAAGAAAGGAAACACGCCATGAGCGACATGCACTGGTTTGCCCTGATATCCACCGTCGTGGCCGGACTGGCCATCGCCCTGGGCATCATTTTTCCGGCGATGGCCATGGGCAAGGCCATCACCCAGGCGCTGGAGGCGCTTGCCCGGCAGCCGGAAGCGGAGAAGTCTATTACCCGGACCCTGTTCATCGGTCTGGCGATGATCGAGTCGCTGGCCATCTACGTGCTCGTGATCGTCCTCATCATCCTCTTCCGCAATCCACTTCTTGAATATCTGCTCAAGTAAGGTCTGTCATGAACATCGACTGGACCACTTTCGCGCTTGAGATCATCAATTTCCTGGCCCTGGTCTGGATACTCAAGCGCTTTCTCTATAAGCCGGTGCTGGAGACGCTGACCCAGCGACGTGCCGGCATCGAGAAAACCTTGAGTGAAGCGCGTGAAGCCGAAGTCAGGGCGCAGGGGCTGCAGGCGCAGTACGAAGGTCGGCTGGCTGACTGGGGCAAGGAAAGAGCGAAAGCCAGAAGCGAACTGGACACCGAGCTGGCGCTTGAGCGCTCACGGCAGATGCAGTCCCTGGCCAAAGATCTGGCCGAGGAACGGGCGCGAAATGCCGCGGTCGACGCCCATAGTCAGCAGGAAATGCAGCGCGAGATGGAAACCGCCGCACTGGCCCAGGCGCAGCAGTTCGCCACGACATTGCTTGGCCGCCTGGCGACACCGGCGCTCGAGTCGCGCATGCTAGATCTGCTGCTGGAGGATTGGGCGAAACTTCCCGATCAACAGCTTTTTGGTTTGCGGTCTGCCGCCGAAGATCCGACGCTCAGTGCCAAGGTAAGTAGCGCTTTTCGGCTGGATGAGGTGCAGCGCGGCCGGGTTATCGAGGCCTTGGGCCAGCGTCTGGGCCGGCCGGTAGCCGTGGCTTTTGAAGAGACACAGGGGCTACTGGCTGGCTTGCGCATCTCCCTGGGCGCCTGGCAAGTCCATTTGAATTTCACCGATGAGCTGGCCAGCTTTGCGGCAGGTGCCAATCATGTCGATGGATAAGCTGCTGACTTCGCCTTTGCTTCGGCAGGCCAACTGGCTTGAATGTTACGACTTGCAATTGCGGGTGGGCGAGCAGGGGCGGGTCATCTCGGTTGGAGACGGCATTGCCTGGATTGACGGCTTGCCGTCGGCCGCGATGGATGAGGTGTTGCGTTTCGAGGACGGCAGTCGTGGCTTGGTCTTTCATCTTGGGGCGGAACGGATCGGCGCCATCTTGCTGAATCTGGGTGGTGGCGAGCGGGAACTGACGGCAGGGGCGGCAGCCTATTTGACCGGTCGAACGCTGGATATCGGGGTCGGTGATGCCTACCTTGGCCGCGTGGTCGATCCGACGGGGAGTCCTCTCGATGGCGGCGCACCGATCCAGGCGACCTCGCGGCGACCGCTGGAACCGGCTTCGCCACCGATTCCTGCCCGGGATTTCGTTGATCGCCCCTTGGTTTCCGGCTGCAAGATGATCGATACAATGATCCCGATTGGCAAGGGACAGCGCCAATTGATCATCGGCGATGCGGGAACGGGGAAAAGCGCCCTGGCGCTCGATACCGTGATTGCCCAAAAGGGGCGAAATGTCCTGTGTGTCTATGTACTGATCAGCCAGAAACGCTCCAGTGTCGTGGCAACCATCGAAACCCTGCGGCGTACGGGCGCGCTCGAATACACCTGTGTGGTGGTCGCCGAAGCGACTGCCATGCCGGGTCTCAAATACATTGCGCCGTTTGCCGGTTGCGCCCTCGCCGAAGGCTGGATGGCGGCCGGGCGGGATGTGCTCGTGGTCTATGACGACCTGACGACGCATGCCAAGGCATACCGCGAGCTGTCTTTGCTATTGCGCCGCCCGCCCGGGCGTGAAGCCTATCCGGGCGATATTTTCTATCTGCACTCGCGTTTGCTCGAGCGTTCAACCTGCCTGGCAGCTGCCAGCGGTGGGGGCAGCATGACAGCGTTACCGCTGGTTGAAACCGAGCAAGGGGAAATTTCCGCCTATATCCCGACCAACCTGATTTCGATTACCGATGGGCAGGTCTATCTCGACCCTCGCTTATTTGCGGCGGGATTTCTCCCGGCGATCGACATCACCCGTTCAGTCTCGCGTATTGGCGGCAAAGCCCAGCACCCGGCAATCAAGGTCGAGGCCGGGCGGATGAAACTCGACTACCTGCAGTTTCAGGAGTTGGAGATTTTTACGCGTTTCGGCTCACGACTGGAGGCCAGTGTCGAAGCCAAGATCCGGCGTGGCCGCTTGCTGCGGGAGTTGCTGAAGCAGGAACGCCTTGCCCCATTGACGCCTGAACAGCACATGGCCTGCCTGGTCGCCTATAACGAGGGATTGTTCGACGGGCTGGCCAGCGATCAGCTTGCGACGATGCTTTCCAAGCTGATCGAAGACCCGGGGCCCTTGTCCTTGAGCCTGGAAAACAGCCGGGACAGCTGGCGGCAGGCGGTTCGTGCCGCGCTCGAAGGCAGGCGAGATGAGCCGGCGGCGTGAACTGTCGAGGCGCCTGGGCGCCCTGGCGGAAATTTCCGG
>CAZKSD010000339.1:0-2654 GCA_964555315.1 uncultured Dechloromonas sp. | reverse complement strand
GCGTCGGTCAGCGCCAGCAGCTCGCGCCCGCTGAGCGGCACGCCTTCAACCGGGGGAACATCCTGGGTCTGCAATGCCAGGCGCAACCCGGGGCGCCTCTCGAGGACGCCGGAAAACACCCGCGCCCGGCCGGCCAGCGCCGACAGCAGTGTCGTCTTGCCAACCCCGTTGGCTCCGGTCAACCCGAGAATCCTGCCCGATTCCAGGACGAATTCCAGCGGCGCCGTGGCCGGCCGCTCCCAGCCGGCCACCAGCGCGCTGGCGCGGATCAGCAGTTCGCTCATTGCAAGGCTTTCGACAGCCGCTGCACGGTGTCGTCGAAGAGACCGAAGAGGTCGCCGGCCGCGGGCGTTCCGCCGACGGTAAAGGGCAGCATGACCGCCGGGATGCCAGCCCTGCCGGCAATCCACAGGCTGGGCCCGTCGCTCTGGTAGGCAGTGCGCAGCACCATTTTCGCCGGCGCGTTCTGCTGGCGCGCCAGCAAGGCGCTGAGATGGCCGCTGCTCGGCTCGACCCCCGGCTTCGGCTCCAGCGTGCCGGTTTCCTTCAGGCCCAGCCAGTAACTCAGATAATGGAACGAGGAGTGATGCACCAGCACCGGCACGCCGCGCAGCGGCAGCGCCTCCTTTTCCCAGCGCGCGATGGCCGCCCGCCATTTTTCCGCAAAGGCCTGGTAACCCGCTTGATAGGCCGCCACGTTCGATGGATCGAGTTCTCCCATGCGCGCAGCCAGCGCCTCGCCGATCCGGAACAGGTTGCGCGGGTCGAGCTGGATGTGCGGATTGCCGGCGGCATGAACGTCGCCCTGGGAACGATCGACCACCACCGGCACATCGAGCAGCGTTACGAAGCGCGCGGCTTCGAAATGGCCGGGCCGGCCTGGCTGGATGCCGGCGTTGCCCGAGTCACGGATGACCAGCGGCAGCCAGCCGACCTCGAGGTCGGCGCCGGTCGCCACCACCAGGTCGGCGCGCCGCGCCTGGGCGAGCAACGATGGCCGCGCCTGGATCCGGTGCGGATCCTGGAGGGCGGTGGTCGCGACAAACACGCTGACCTTGTCGCCGCCGATCTCGCGGACCAGCGCGCCCCACTCCGGCACCGTAGCGAAAACCTGCAGGGCGGCCACGGCGGGAACGCTGGCGGCCGCCAGCAGCAGCGTCATCAATAGCCTGATCATTGTCGTTTTCCTCAGAACTTGTGGGCGCCATGAGCACCGAGGCTCATGATGTACTGGACGATCCACTGATTGTCGATGATCCCGGCCATCGATCTGTCCTGCGCAAACTGCAGGCGGAGCCGTGAAAACTCGCTCCAGCTATAGTCGACCATTGCCGTCGCCCGCTTCGGCCGGTAGTCCTCGACCACCAGATTCGCCGCGTTGGCGCCGAGGCTCTGGCGGCCGCTGTCGAGCTGGTCGTAGCGCAGCCCGGCACGCCACTCGGGTGTGAACTGGAAGACGCCCTGCGCATACCAGCCGCTCTGCCGGGTATTGTAATTGCCCGTCACCGCATCGCCCGCCGCCAGCGGATCGCAGGCGCTGCCGAGGCCGGCACAGGTAAGGTCACCCTTGTCCTGACGCCAGAAGTACTCGCTCTGGAACTTGAAGTTCCGGTACTTCGGGTTGCCATCGGGCGCCCATTTCCAGACAAAGTCGGCCAGCCAGGTGTCGGTATCGCCGGTGAAAGCCGCCTGCGCCAGTGTCCCGCCGACATCCTGGAAATCGGCCTCGCGGTTGTCGGAGGACGTCCGCAGGTACGACACGCCTGCCCGCCAGCTGTTGGAGGCCCCAAGATCGTCGCCAAGATGCGCATACAGTGCCCACGCCCCTGCGCCATTCCGGTTCCTGTCGGTTCCCGGGAAGTTCGCGCCGCGCCCGACTTCGGCGCCGAACTCGAGGAACAGCGGTGTCGGCGCCAGCCATTTGACCTGCACTCCATCCTCGGTGAAGCTGGCAGCGGGACCGAACATGGCGACGTACATCAGCGGCGCATTGGCAAAATCCCAGGTATGCGGATGCTGCTCGTTCAGGTAGCCGATGCCCGAACGATAGCGCCCGCCCTTGAGGCCGATGCCATGGCCGATGGCCAGCGACTGGATCCACGCTTCCTCGACGCCCACCTCGTTGTCCTGCACCGCGAAGACAACCTGGCCGCGCCAGTAGGGGTCAATGCTGCCGCCGATGATCAGCTCGGTCTCGTTGATCGAGAAGCCCCGCAGGTTATCGAGCCGGTTCGGCCAGAAACCGCTGATCTTCCGATCGGGAATGTCCTTCGTGTTCGCGTACTGGCCCTGCAGTATCAGCGACACCTCGGGATTGAAGGCGTTCGCCGCCGCGGCGACGGCGCGGACAGGCCCGGTCGCGGTCTCACCCGCCGGCGTTGGAGCAGGTGGCACGCCGGTGGACCCGGTTGCGGCTGACGCAGGCGGGGCCGCCGCTGGCGCGGCCGCCCTCGCCTCGGCTTCGGCCAGCTTCTTTTCGAGGGCGGTGATACGCTGCTCATAGGTCTTCTTCATCTCGTCGATCTGGCTGCGGATGGCCGCAAGATCGGCGTCGTCGGCCGCCTGCGCGCCGCATGAGGCGACAAGCAGGGCAGCCATGGCAAATGGCTTGTGCAACATGGAATTCTCCTGAAAACGCAAGGGACGCGACCGCC
>CAZKSD010000338.1:0-2662 GCA_964555315.1 uncultured Dechloromonas sp. | reverse complement strand
CGCCTGCGGAAAAGCGCCGCGACCAGGAGCAGCAGCAGGCCATTGGCCGGCGGCAGCAGGAGCGTGCCGAGAAGGTTCTTGAAGAGGAAGACGCTGGACATGGTTGGCCGGGTTCTTGTTCCGCCATCCGGCGGGCATGGCCGGTGCTGCGGACGGACAGAGTGTGCCGCCGGCGGCGACCCCGGTCAATCATGGCCGGCCGCTCAGTCGCCGCGCTGCTTCAGTTCCACCAGCGGAATCACGTCCGGCATGTGGATGCGCGGGCGCTCGGGTTCGACCGCGGCGAGCGGGTCGCACTCGACCATGGTCGCCAGGCAGCGGCGGGTGAGGTCCTGATAGGTGTGGGTGCCGTCGACCTTCCAGGCGATTTCGCCGTCCGACAGGGGGCGGATGACCCTGGCCGGCATCCCGGCGGCGAGGCTGCGCGGGGGAATCTCGACACCGGCCTTGACGAAGGCGCAGGCGGCGACGACGGCCGATTCGCCGATCACGGCGTTGTCCATGATCACCGCATTCATGCCGACCAGCGCGTTTCTGCGGACCTGGCAGCCGTGCAGGACGGCGCCGTGGCCGATGTGCCCGTCCTCGCCGACGATGGTATCGGTGCCGGGAAAGCCGTGCATGACGCAGGTGTCCTGCAGGTTGGCGCCGCGCTCGAGGATCAGGCGGCCGAAGTCGCCGCGCAGGCTGGCGCACGGGCCGACATAGCAGCCGGGGCCGACGATGACGTCGCCGATCAGCACGGCGGTCGGGTGAACGAAGGCCGTCGGGTCGACCACGGGGACGATGCCGTCAATCGCGTAAACGCGCAGGGTTTTCATTCGCAACTCCTGACAGGTGATGAGCGGATTCTATAGAATGGCAGCCGGCTTCGCTTCGGAATGGCAGGGCAGCGACCGGGAAACGGGCCGAACGAGCAGTCGGTGACAAGGCGCTCGCCGGCCCGCCTGCATTACCCTGGCATCCACAGGAGATTCACCCATGAGCAAGCAATTCGCTTCCGTCGCCGACCTCGAGGTCAAGAAGACGACCTTCGAACAACTTTCGGCCCACTGCTGGGCGTACACCGCGGAAGGCGATCCCAACACCGGCGTCATCGTCGGCGACGACGCCGTGCTGATCTGCGACGCGCTGGCGACCCCGGTGATGGCGCTGAACCTGATCGCCGAGATCCGCAAGGTCACCGACAAGCCGATCAAGTACGTCGTGCTGTCGCACTACCACGCGGTGCGCGTGCTCGGCGCTTCCGGCTACAAGGCCGAGGGCATGCAGGAGATCATCGCCAGCCAGGGCACCTGGGAGATGATCGCCGAGCGCGGCCAGCAGGACATGATGTCCGAGTACGAGCGCTTCCCGCGCCTGTTCCAGAACTTCGAGTCGATCCCCGGCCTGACCTGGCCGACCCTGGTCTTCAGGGACGAGATGAGCCTGTGGATGGGCAAGGACCTGGAAGTGAAGATCATGCATGTCGGCCCGGGCCACACCAAGGGCGATACGATCGTCTGGATTCCCTCCGAGAAGGTGCTGTTTTCCGGCGACCTGGTCGAGGCCGATGCCGCTTGCTACACCGGCGACGCCCAGCTCGAGGAATGGCCGGCGACGCTCGACGCGCTGGCAGCCCTCGGCCCCGAGAAGGTCGTCCCCGGCCGTGGCCCGGCGCTGGTCGGCGCGGCGCGCGTGGCCGAGGGCTTGGCCTATACCCGCGATTTCGTCACTACGCTGCTGAAGTCGGCGAAGGAAGCCGTGGCGCAGGGCATGAACCTCAAGCAGGCGATGGCGCATGCGCGCCAGGCGATGGATCCGAAGTTCGGCCAGGTCTTCATCTACGAGCACTGCCTGCCGTTCGACATCACCCGCGCGGTCGACGAGGCGAGCGGCATCAAGCATCCGCGCATCTGGACGGCCGAGCGCGACCGGGAAATGTGGCACGGGCTGCAGGAGGGCTGACACCCCGAGAGGCCAGCCGGCAGTTGCCGGAACAGCGAGAGGAGAGCAGGGATGTTGAGCACCTACCAATACCCGAAGTACGAGTACGTCGCGCCGCCCGAAATCCGCAGCGGCGAACCGGGGCGTTATCCGGTAGTGGTGGTCGGCGCCGGGCCGGTCGGGCTGGCGGCGGCGATCGACCTGGCGCAGTCGGGCGTGCCGGTCGTCGTCGTCGACGATGACGATACCGTTTCGGTCGGCTCGCGCGGCGTCTGCTATGCCAAGCGCACGCTCGAGATACTCGACCGCATCGGCGTCGGCGACGCCTGCATGGCCAGGGGCGTGAGCTGGAACGTCGGCCGCACCTTCTTCCGCGAGGAGGAGGTCTACAACTTCAACCTGCTGCCGCAGCCCGACCACAAGCGTCCGGGAATGATCAACCTGCAGCAGTACTACCTCGAGCAATACCTGGTCGAGCGCGCGCGCCAGTTGCCCACCCTCGACCTCCGCTTCCGCAACAAGGTGGTTTCGCTTGCGCCCGCGGGCAGCGGGGTGACGCTCCAGGTCGAAACGCCCGACGGCGCCTACGCGCTCACGGCCGACTGGCTGATCGCCGCCGACGGCGCGCGCAGCGCAATCCGCCGCGCGATGAACCTGGACAGCGAAGGCAGGGTCTTTCTCGACCGCTTCCTGATCGCCGACGTGGTGATGAAGGCCGAGTTCCCCGCCGAGCGCT
>CAZKSD010000337.1:0-2667 GCA_964555315.1 uncultured Dechloromonas sp. | reverse complement strand
TGAGCTTGGTGATCTTGGAACCCATGGTCTTGACGATCCGCCAGCCGCCGAGATACGTTCCCCAGGCAATGGCGCCGTAGCACGAGTACACGACCCACATCGGCAGCGTGGACACGTCCTTGGTCGCGACGCCGGCGGTGATCAGCAGCAGCCAGATGATGCCGATCGTCTTCTGCGCGTCGTTGCCGCCATGACCGAGGCTGTAGAGCGCCGCCGCCAGCAACTGCCCGCTGCGGAACCACTTGCTCGCCTCGTGCGGCGTGTGCTTGCGGAAGATCCAGGCCGTCAGGATCATCAGTGTCGCGCCGATGATGAAGCCGACCAGCGGCGAGATGATGATGAACGCCAGAATCTTGCCGAAGCCTTCCCAGACGATCGGCGCGCCCGACATCGACTTGGCGCAGGTGGCGCCGACCAGGCCGCCGACCAGCGCATGCGACGACGACGAGGGAATGCCGTAATACCAGGTGATGATGTTCCAGGCGAGCGCCCCCATCAGGGCGCCGAAAATGACGTAGTAGTCAACGAAGGACGGGTCGACCGTCCCCTTGCCGATGGTCGCCGCCACCTTGAGCTGGAAGACGAAGAGCGCGGCGAAGTTGAAGAACGCGGCAAACAACACCGCCTGCTTGGGAGTCAGGGCGCCGGTGGCAACGATCGTCGCAATCGAATTGGCGCCGTCATGAAACCCGTTCATGAAGTCGAAGGCCAAAGCGATGAAGATCAGGAGGCCGAGCGTCCAGATGCTCATGTTGAGTGCTTCCATTTCGCGCGCCCCTCAGGAATTTTCGATCAGGATTTCTTCGATGGTCTTGGCCGCCTCTTCGCAAGCGTCAAGAACCACTTCCTGCAGTGCGTAGAAGCGGCTCATCTTGACCGCGTTCCAGGCCGTGCCGCTGCCGTCGAACAGCTTGGTGATCGCCTTGCGCTGAACGAGGTCGGCCTTCGCCTCGATTTCCTCGATCTCCTTGCAGAAGCCGATGACCTCCGGGCGGCGACCCTTTTCGGCGAGGCCGGCGACGGCGCGGTTCAGGCGCATGCAGGCGTCGGCGCCGAGCGAGGCCAGTTCGCGCGCCTCGGTGGTGGATTCCTTGATGTTGTACATGGACACCGCCCGAGCGACGTCCTCGAGAGCATTCAGAATGCCGTCGAGTTCGATGACCAGCGAATGGATCTGGTCGCGGTTGATCGGCGTGGTGAACGAGCGGTGCAGCAGCGTGACCACGTCGGCCTTGATCTTGTCGCCGGCCTGTTCGAGCAGGCTGACTTCGGCGACCAGCGTGGACAGATCCTCGGTATTGCCGCCGAGGCCGTTCAACAGGCGCAAGGTGGCGTTGGCGCCGGCGACGACGCGATCGGCAAGAGCGGCAAGAAGTTCATAGAATTCCCTGCGTTGAGGCATCAGACTGCTGAGCATGACAATTTCCCCCTTGGTTAAAAAAGCCGGACTAATAATGCGTCTACAGTACTAATACGGATTAAATAGCACAAGGGGTCGGCAAAAATAAATTCTATTTTCGCCAATTTGTCAAGAACTATTTCACTGCCGCTGTCATGCAAATATGTCCATGGCAATGCAGATGGCGTATATTGCGCCAAAATGGTATGCCTTGTTCATACTTCCCGCAACCGCATTCGTTTTGATGACCCAAGTAGGGCGTCCCGGATTTGCCCACCAGAGCATCGATTGCGCGCGTTGTCGATGACTCGGTATGCTCTGGCCAACGGACTTCGGGCGTCTGGCTCGCGATAGCCGCCGGCAAGGCTTCCGAACGGCAGGAACGGGGCTGGCGAAGGATGCGGCCGGGGCGAATCGACGTTCACGATTGCCCGTGGCGCCGGTCGCTGTCACACCGATTCACGATTACGGCAATTTTCCAGGAACGGCGCTGGCACGCAGTAGCGAATCCAGCTTCGCATTGATCGCGGAAACGCATCGGGGAAGGCCTTGCGGCCTTCCCCGATGCGAGAGTTGCCAACGCGCGCCGGTGTTTCCCGGCACCGGGCAGGAGGGTCAGGTCAGCTTGACGACGATGTCGAGCAACGTGCTGTTGCAGACGTTCATGCGCAACGCTGCATGCGACAACTGGGTGTAGATTTCCTTGCGCCGGAAGATGTTGTGGAAATCGTTGTCCTGGAACAGTTCGGCGAGGGCGCGCCGGTAGGACCTCGTGAACTTCTTGACGGCCTTTTCGGCCTTGTCGGCATCGGTGCGGCCGCCCTTGGGGTCAGTGCCCAGGCGCCCGTAACCCGCGGCGATCGCCTCGGCGCCTTCCTTCAGGTAGGCCGCCATCTCGATGCAGTGCTTGTCGGCCTTGACGCCGAGGAGGTCGGCGTCCATTTCGACGATAATGGTGTTGCAACTGTTGACGATCTCGTCGAGATTGATGATGGCGCGGTGCAGGTCCTCACGGTCGATCGGAGTCGAGAACGCCTCGTTGAGCAGCGTCAGGTTCCTGACCTTGATGCGGTCTCCTTCGTGCTCGGCGTCAATGACCCTCTTGGAGACTTCCGGGCTGCTCGACCCCATGTATTCGACCAGCAGGCCGGCGGTGACGCCGACATTGGCGCTCTGTTCGGCGAGCAGGGTGAAAAAGTCCGGGACCTTGGGAAATACCCGCTCGACGACCCGCTTGCCGAGAGATTTCTTGCTGCTGTCTTTGCTTG
>CAZKSD010000336.1:0-2686 GCA_964555315.1 uncultured Dechloromonas sp. | reverse complement strand
GCGGCAACATCCACACCTACCGCCGCATGATCCACCACATGGACGAGGGCATCGGGCGTGTCGTGCAGGCCCTGCGCGATGCGGGTCGGCTCGACAACACCTTGATCGTCTTCACCAGCGACAACGGAGGCGAACGTTTCTCGGACAACTGGCCCCTCGTCGGGGGCAAGATGGACCTGACCGAAGGCGGCATCCGCGTGCCCTGGATCGCCCATTGGCCGGCGCGCGTTCCCGCTGGCAAGGTCAGCGACCAGCATTGCCTCACGATGGACTGGACCGCCACCCTGATCGATGCAGCCGGGGCCAGTCCCGCTGCCGACTACCCGCTCGACGGTGTGTCGCTGTTCGGCGTGTTGACGCAAGGGCAGCCGGCATTCGCGCGACCCATGCACTGGCGAATGAACCACCGTGGCCAGCGCGCATCGCGTGACGGCCGCTGGAAGTACCTGAGCGTCGACGGCAACGAGTACCTGTTCGACGTCGAGGCCGATGAGCGCGAACGCGCCAACCTGGCCGCTCGGGAGCCCGATCGCTTCGCCAGCCTGCGTCGGGCCTGGCATGCGTGGAACGAGACCATGCCGCCGATACCGAACGACGCGACCGTCAGCCTGGGCCACTCGGTCGCGGACATGCCGCAGAGATGACCCTTCAACGAGACCCACACCCCATGAAAATCATCCGCCTGCTGATGGCCACGGCCCTCGCGCTGACGACCGCCCAGGGCCTGCATGCCCAAGGCGCCTGGCCGGACAAGCCCGTGCGCATCATCGTGCCGCTGCCGCCGGGTGGACCCTCCGACATCGTGCTGCGCGCCGCCATTGAAAAGATGCAGCCCGTGCTGAAGCAGTCCGTGCTCATCGACAACAAGCCGGGCGCCGCGGGCAACCTCGGCGCAGCCGAAGCCGCACGGGCGGTGCCCGACGGCCAGACCTGGCTGTGGACGACCGACACGCTGCTGACGGTGAACCCGCACGTCTACCCGAAGCTGGGCTTCAAGCCCGAAGACCTGGTCCCGGTGATGCGCGCCAGCGCCTTCAGCCAGACGCTGGTGTGCAACCCGGGACTGGGCCCGAAGTCGGTGGGCGATCTCGTCCGCCTCGCGAAGACGAAGTCGCTGAGCTACGCCTCCGGAGGCGCCGGATCACCGGGCCATCTCACCACCGAACTCTTCAAGAGCGCTGCCGCCATCGACATGACCCATGTTCCGTACAAGGGCCCGGCGCCCGCCGTGCAGGACGTGATGGGCGGCCAGGTCGACTGCGGCTTTCTCGCCGGCCCGACCGTGCTGGCCCAGGTGCGCGCCGGCAAGCTGGTCGCGCTGGCGGTCTCCGGTGCAAAGCGCTCGCCGCTCCTGCCCGAAGTGCCGACCGTGGCCGAAGCCGGATACCCTGGATTCGACGCGACCTTCGCTCTGGTGCTCTTCGCCCCGAAAGGCACGCCGAAGGCCATCGTCGACGCCATGTTCAAGGCTCTCGACGACGCGCTCAAACTTCCCGACGTCGTCGAGCGACTGCGCCAGAGTGACCAGGCTGTCGTCGCTGAAACGCCCGAAGCCAGCGCCGCACGCCTCGCGGCGGACTCCAAGACCTGGGGTGTCGTCGCCAGACGCATCGGTGTGCAGGCGGACTGAAGCGCGTGCAGGCCGCCAGCAGGTCCGCGGTTCAGCGCTGCAGCGGGCCGACCAGATCGCGCCCCGCGTGCTGACGATGAGATGCCATTGATCCTTTTGCGCGGAACGCCGATGATCGGAACGAGCTCGAGCGCTTGCTGCGCACGGCCGCGCGGCGCTCCGGCAGCGGGCGCCTGACCGTCAGCGACACCTGGCGGCACTTCCTCATCGATCCGGACGGTGCGCGGGTCGAACCCGGCTTCCCGCGCCCGAGCACCCGGCGTTGATCTGTCCCCTTTCGCGCGCAGGAGAAGCGATGAGCACCTATGTGATCTTCGACGTCGAGATTCGAGATCCGGCCCGCTACCAGGAGTTCATGAAGGGCGTGAAGCCCGCTCTCGAAGCGGCAGGCGGACGCTATCTGGCACGCGGCGGCGCGCACAGGGTCTACGAGGGCGACTGGGCGCCGCGACGCATCGTGCTGCTCGAGTTTCCATCGGTCGCGGCCTGGGAGTCCTTCTACAACGGTGAAACCTACCAGGGCCTGAAGTCGATTCGCGACGAGTGCAGCTCGGCGCGGCTGGTGTCGGTGGAGGGGCTGGAGTGACCGACCCGACCCCCTTGCGCATGACGGTCCTGGGCAGCGGCTCGGTGGGTCTTGCCGTTGCCGCGAGCTTCGCCCAGGCGGGGCAGCGCGTGTCGCTGCTGGCCCGGGGCGCGTCGGTGCCCTTGCTGCGGGAAAAGGGCATCACCGTCACCGGTGTGTGTGGCGATCACCGGATCGGGCCCCATCGGCTGAGGGTCTGCGACGCTGACGAGCCCGATCTGCAAGACATCGCCTGCGACGTGCTGATCGTGGCCACCAAGGCCTACCAGGTCGCGCCGGTGCTGAGGCGACTTATGCGCGATGCGGAGGCGGCTGCTGCGCCGAAGGCCGTTCTCCTGCTGCAGAACGGCTGGGGCTCGGCCGACGAGGCGCGCGCCGCATTGACGGCCGGCGTGCCTGTGTTCTCGAGCATCATGATGATCGGCATCGAGAGACGAAGCCCGACGCACGTGAATGTCAATGTGCAGGCC
>CAZKSD010000335.1:0-2694 GCA_964555315.1 uncultured Dechloromonas sp. | reverse complement strand
TCGGCGGCATCAATCTCGAGGACATCAAGGCGCCCGAATGCTTCTACATCGAGCGCAAGCTGCGCGAGCGGATGAAGATCCCCGTCTTCCACGATGACCAGCACGGCACGGCGATCGTCGTCGGCGCGGCGGTGCTGAACGCACTGCACCTAATTGGCAAGGACATCACGACCGTAAAGATCGTCACCTCGGGCGCCGGCGCCGCGGCGCTCGCCTGCATCGACCTGCTGGTGCTGCTCGGGGCGCCGGTCGAGAACATCTGGTTGACCGACATCAAGGGCCTGGTCCATGAAGGACGGGTCGAGGACATGGACGAAATCAAGGCGCGCTACGCGAAGCGGACCGATGCGCGGACGCTTGGCGAGGTGATCGCCGGCGCCGACGTGTTCGTCGGACTTTCTGCCGGCGGCGTGCTGAAGCCCGAAATGGTCGCCACGATGGCCGCCCGGCCGCTGATCATGGCGCTCGCCAATCCGACGCCGGAAATTCTTCCGGAACTGGTCAGGAGCGTGCGCGACGACGCCATCATCTGCACCGGCCGCTCGGATTACCCGAACCAGGTCAACAACGTGTTGTGCTTCCCGTTCATCTTCCGCGGGGCGCTCGATGTCGGCGCAACGACGATCACCGAGGAGATGAAGATGGCCGCCGTCAAGGCCATCGCCGAACTGGCGCGCGCCGAGCAGTCGGACGTCGTCGCCTCGGCCTATGGCGAGAAGGTTTCGGGTTTCGGTCCGGAATACCTGATCCCGAGACCCTTCGACCCGCGCCTGATCGTCAAGATCGCGCCGGCGGTGGCCAGGGCCGGCATGGACTCGGGGGTCGCCACCCGGCCGGTCAGGGACTGGGATGCCTATGTCCAGGGCCTCAACGAATTCGTTTATCAATCCGGCATGATCATGAAGCCGGTGTTCTCGCGGGCCAAGGCGGCCCCGAGACGCATCGTCTTTGCCGAGGGCGAGGACAGCCGCGTGCTGCACGCGGTGCAGGTCGTCTGCGACGAAGGCATCGCCCGTCCGGTGCTGATCGGCCGCCCGGCCGAAATCAGCCGCAGTATCGAGGCGGCGGGGCTACGGATTCGCGAAGGCGTCGATTACGAAGTCATCTATGCCGACGACTGCCCGTTCTTCGATGAGCATTTCAAGGAATTCTGGACGACCTACCACCAGCTCATGGAGCGCAGGGGAGTCTCGCCGGATTATGCGCGCCGCGAAATTCTCCGGCGTGCGACGCTCTACGGCGCGCTGATGGTTCGCCTGGGCTATGCCGACGGCCTGATCTGCGGCACCTTCGGGCGCCACGATACACATCGTCAATACGTGCAGAACGTGATCGGCACCCAGCCGGGGCTGGACCGTTACTACACGATGAACCTGCTGATGTTGCCGGGGCGCACGGTCTTCATCGCCGATACTTACGTCAATTATGATCCGAGCGCAGAGCAACTGGCCGACATGACGCTCCTCGCCGCAGCCGAAATACGCAATTTCGGCATGCGGCCGAAGGTGGCGCTACTCTCGCATTCGACCTTCGGCACCGAAGACACGCCGACTGCCGTCAAGATGCGGCAGACGCTGGCCTTGCTCGGTCAGCGCGCGCCCGCACTGGAGGTGGATGGCGAGATGCATGGCGATGCCGCGCTCGACGAGCAGATCCGCCTCGCTGCCTTCCCCAATTCGCGGCTCAAGGGGCAGGCCAATCTGCTGATCATGCCGACGCTCGACGCCGCCAATATCGCGTTCAACCTGCTCAAGGTGGCGGCTGGCGACAACCTGACCGTCGGCCCTGTCCTGCTCGGCGCGGCACGCCCGGTGAACATCCTGACGCCGACGGCGACCGTGCGCCGCATCGTCAACATGACGGCGCTGACCGTGGTTAACGCAGCGTGACATTCCGTCTGAAGTTATTGCGCTATCTGTCTATTTTTGTTGATTTTTGCATCTCGTTTGCTAAACTGGGATAGAATTCGCCCGGTACAGGCTGGAGGTGGCAGATGAAACAGGTATTCAAGGTGGCGGTGCTGGTCGGGGCCTTGCTCGGCCTCGGCCTGGGTGGCCAGGCCAATGCGGCAACCGATACGAAGAAGACGCAGCCGGCGGCCAAGAAGACCGATTCCAAGGCGAGCGCGGGCGCCCCCAAGGCTGCGAAAACGGCGGCAGCGCCGGCCGGGAAGCCGGTTGCGACCAAAGCGCCGAAGAAATCCGCCCGCGTCGCCGCCCAGAAATCAGTCGTCAAGCAGGCCAGCAACGGCCAGGCCGGAGCGAAGAAGTCAATGCGCAAGGTCAGCATGGCTGACGTCGATCCGAGCCACCTTGCACTTTACTCGGCCTCGGCGCTGGTCATTGATCAGGAGACCGGACAGACGATCATCGAGAAACAGTCGGGCGCCGTGGTGCCGATCGCCTCGATCTCCAAATTGATGACCGCGATGGTCGTTCTCGACGCCAAGCTCGACATGAATGAGGTCATCACGGTCGGCGACGACGATGTCGACGGCCTCAAGGGAACCCGGTCGCGGATTCCGGTCGGCACGGCGATGACGCGCGAGACGGCCATGCTGCTGGCGCTGATGTCCTCGGAGAACCGCGCGGCGAATTCACTGGGTCGTCATTATCCGGGTGGCATGCCCGCGTTCGTCCGGGCCATGAACCGGAAGGCGCAGGCGCTGGGCATGCTCAACTCGCGCTTCGAGGA
>CAZKSD010000334.1:0-2698 GCA_964555315.1 uncultured Dechloromonas sp. | reverse complement strand
ACGTTGTGCGCGCCTTGACGCATGCACTGGCCAGTCAGCGGCTCCATCATGCCTACCTTTTTACTGGCACCCGCGGGGTAGGAAAGACGACCCTGGCGCGAATCCTTGCGAAATCCCTCAATTGCGAAACCGGTGTCACAGACACGCCTTGCGGCATCTGCTCGGCATGCCAGGAGATCGACGCGGGGCGCTTCGTAGACCTTCTGGAAGTCGACGCTGCGACCAATACGCGGGTCGATGAAATGCGCCAGTTGCTGGAGAATGCGGTTTACGCACCGACCCGTGGACGTTACAAGGTCTATGTGATCGACGAGGTGCATATGCTCTCCAACTCGGCGTTCAACGCGATGTTGAAGACGCTCGAGGAGCCGCCCGAACACGTCAAGTTCATACTGGCGACGACCGATCCCCAGAAAATTCCCGTCACCGTCCTCTCGCGATGCCTGCAGTTCAATCTCAAACAGATGACGCCCGGCGCGATTGCAGCCCATCTGGCCCATGTCCTGCAGGCCGAGGGCGTGGTGTTCGATTTACCGGCGCTCGGGTTGATTGCGCGGTCTGCGGCGGGCAGCATGCGCGATGCGCTCTCCCTTCTCGATCAGGCGATAGCGCATGGCGCCGGCAAGGTCGAGGAGGCGCAGGTTCGCGCGATGCTCGGGACCGTGGACCTCGACTATCTCTTTTCAATCCTTGAGGCCGTTCAATCCGGAGACTCGCCGGAACTTCTGCGCCTGGCTGCCGACATGGCCTTGCACAGTCTTTCGTTTAGCCTCGCACTTCAAGAACTGGCGGGTTTGCTGACCCGTCTGCAGGTAGTCCAGTGTGCGCCCAACTCTTTGGACGACGAGGACCCGGACCGCAACCGTCTCGACCGCCTGGCTGCCAGGCTATCGCCGGAGTTCGTCCAGTTGGCGTATCAGATCGTGATTCACGGTCGGGCCGAACTGGCGATGGCACCGGACGAATATGCCGGCTTCGTCATGACCCTGCTGCGCCTGCATGGCTTCCGGCCGGAGTCGGTGGCTGACGTCGTGCAGGCAGTTCAGTCTTCGGTTCAGCCAGCGGTAGCGGCGAAGGCTCCGGGCGCGGGTGCGACGCAAGCGTCGCACGCACCCCAGAGCGCGCAGGGGCAGCCCAGCGGCAAAGGCAGAGCCGATGGCCTTCCCAAGAGTGAGTGGCGGGACATAGTGGCCGCGCTTCATTTGAATGGTCTCGCACGGGAGTTGGCGCAGCATTGTGAACTCAAGGAGATCAGTGAATCCGGCTGCGTCCTTCGCCTGGCCCCGGTGCATGGCCATCTCCAGATGAAACCGGCGCCGGAGAGATTGCAGCAAGCGCTCAGTACCTATCTCGAGCGTCCCGTTGCCGTCCGCTTCGAAATTGCGCCGACCGAGGGTGATACCCCGGCGGTGGCTGTCGACAGGGAGCGGCGCGAACAGCAGGAAGAGGCGGTTGCCTCGATCCGAAAGGATGCATTTGTCCGGGACGTCATCGAGAATTTCGATGCCTCGCTGGTTGAATCGTCAATTAAACCCATCGTATAACGGAGATCAAGACATGATGAAAGGTGGCTTGGCGGGCCTGATGAAGCAGGCCCAGGTGATGCAGGACAACATGAAGAAGGCGCAGGAGCAGCTTGCGCTGACGGAGGTTGAAGGGCAGTCCGGTGCCGGCATGGTCAAGGTGGTGATGACCTGTGCCCATGACGTCCGTCGGGTCAGTATCGATCCGTCTGTCCTCGATGACCGCGAGATGCTTGAAGACCTGGTTGCTGCCGCAATCAACGATGCCGTGCGTCGCGGCGAGGAACTGAGCAAGGAAAAGATGGCGGGCTTTGCCGCGGGTCTGAACCTGCCCCCGGGGCTCAAGCTGCCGTTCTGAGCGCGTGAACCCCTCGGGTCTGCAGGTGCTGATCGAAGCGCTACGCTGTTTGCCTGGCGTAGGACCGAAGTCGGCTCAGCGCATGGCCTATCATCTTCTGCAGCACGACAGGAAAGGGGCGCAGCATCTTGGGGATGCCCTGTCAAATGCGCTGGCATCGGTGCGTCATTGCCGGCGCTGCAACACCTTTGCCGAGAACGAAATTTGCGAGCGCTGTGCCTCGCCCCGCCGGGATGCGTCATTGCTCTGCGTGGTCGAAACCCCGGTTGACATGAACATGATGGAGCAGACGCATTCCTATCATGGGCTTTATTACGTTCTGATGGGCCGAATTTCCCCGCTGGATGGCGTCGGTGCCCGTGAACTCGGCCTTGATCAACTGGTTTCGCGTGTACTCGATGGTGTGGTTCGGGAGGTGATTCTGGCAACGAACTACACCAACGAAGGTGAGGCGACCGCACATTACATCGCCGCCATTCTGCAGCCAAAAGGAGTCAGCGTTACAAGAATAGCCCGTGGCGTGCCGGTCGGCGGTGAGCTTGAATATGTCGATAGCGGAACTCTGGCGCAGGCTCTACGGGAGCGCAGGACTTGTTCGGGGTGACAATGGCTTTTATGGGAACTTTCCGTAGCGTATAATTTAGCGTTTCTTTTTAATCCCATCCAATTCCTTTAGGGGTCAGCGTTATGAGCAATCAAGGAAAAATGGACTGCGGCAGACGGCGTCTGATCGTCGCTACTGCGGCCGTGGGCGGGGCTGGTGCGGTTGCCGTACTGGTGCCGTTCGTCTCCAGCTTGCTTCCGTCCGAGCGCGCCA
>CAZKSD010000333.1:0-2704 GCA_964555315.1 uncultured Dechloromonas sp. | reverse complement strand
TGCCGTCCGGCGAGAGCATGAAGACCTTGACGTTGTGCTTGCCGCGCATCGCGTATTCGGCGGCCGACCCGGTGTCGCCCGAGGTGGCGCCGAGGATGTTGATCGACTCGCCGCGCCGGTCGAGGACGTACTCGAACAGGTTGCCGAGCAGTTGCATGGCCATGTCCTTGAAGGCCAGCGTCGGGCCGTTGGACAGTTCCTGCGTGTACAGGCCGTCTTCCAGTTTCGTCAACGGCGTGATCTGCGCCGCGTCGCCGCCGTTGCGGGTGTGGCAATAGACTTCGGCGGTGTAGGTTCTGGCGACCAGCGCCTTGAGGTCGGCCGGCGGAATGTCGGTGATGAACTTGGAGAGGATTTCGTAGGCGAGGTCGGCATACGACAGCTTGCGCCAGGAGTCGAGGTCGGCGCGCGTCACCTGCGGGTAGCTTTCCGGCAGGTAGAGGCCGCCATCCGGGGCCAGGCCGCCGAGGAGGATGTCGCAGAAAGCCTGGGGCGCGGACTGGCCGCGGGTCGAGATGTAGCGCATGGCGAAGCCCCGAAATGCGAGAAATGATGATTCTACCGTGTGGACCGCGACACGCACATCGCACGCAGCAGCCCCAGGAGAAAGAGCGACAATCCTGCCGCCAGCAGGATGCCGCCCGCCAACTCGAAGCCGGCGAGCACGGCCAGCGCCGACGCGATCCAGAGCAGTGAGCGCGCGGCGCCGCTGGCGGCCAGCCTTTGCCGCATCAGCGCGCGCGCGGGAATTTCCGGTCCCGGCCAGCGCAAGACCGGCAGGAGCTGGCTGAGCGCACCGCTTACCAGCGGCAACAGGAAGCCGATACCCCAGGCCAGCAAGGTTGGCCGTGCGGATACCAGACCGGAGCCGTGAATTACTCCCGCAGTCAACGCCAGCAACAGGCCGACAAGCGCTGCAAGCAGCGAGGCTGCGACGCCGTCGGCGAGCAGGCTGCGCAGCCCGAATCGCCTGCTCCACTGGCCGATCAGGCCGAGCGCGGCGGTCAGAACGAGCGCGGCGCCCGGCACGGCATACGGCCAGCTGATCGACGCCCCGGTGGCGATCATCAGCGCCCCGCCGGCAACGAACCACAGCCGCCGGCGCAGCCAGCCCGCGCATTCCGGATCAGCCTTGCGGAGAGCGGTCGGCACCAGCACCGGGAGCGTACCGAGGGCTGCGAGGCCGACCAGTCCGACCGCGTTGAGATGCAGATGAAAGTTGCGCAAGCCCTTCCAGTGCTGAGGCCAGAGCGGAATCAGCACGACCGCCAGCAGCGCCAGCATCAGGCAGCCAAGCGCAGCGCCATACCAGCGCCAACCGGGATGCGGCGTGCCCAGCGTCGCCCGCACCCGTCCCGCAATCCAGCTCAGCAAAATGGCGGCCAGCAGCAGGTCGACCGCGGCTGCCGGTTGCAGCAGCCAGCGCGGCAGCAGGCCCTGCATGGCGGCGACGGCCACGATGCCGGCCATTTGCGCAGCCGCCGGCAGAAGGGAAATCGAACGCGAGGGATCGCCGGTGCGCGTCAGCACCGGGACGAAATGACTCATCGCCGCGAATATCAGCGGCACGATACCGACGGCGAAGGCAAGGTGCGCCACTGCCAGCGGCGAGCCCATTCCCCCCAGCGCCAGAATGGCGCTGCCCAGCAGCGAAAGAAGGGTCAGGCTCGCGGTGTAAAGCAATCAACTGACGACGGCAAAGTCGATCACGATGGCGCCCGGTTCGCGCTGCCTGTACTCGATGCGCAGGCGCTCGCCGTAACGGGCGTGCAACTGGCCGAGCAACGGCAGTGGATCATGATCGTTACAGAAGCGCATGGTCTCGCCAGGCTGCAGGGCATCCAGCGCGCCAAAGATGGCGGCATGACGAAAACGCTTGGCGATGCCACGCGCATCGAAAGGGTAGAGTGCTTCCTCGGTGGTGTGATTGCAGACGTGAATGGGTTGCATTGGCGTTCCTCGACGACGCTGCCGGATTGGCAGCCACCGGCAATTGTGGGGAAACGAAAGGTCTCGTTCCTTGATGCGAATCGCAATCCCCGGTTTTTTCGCCAAGGAAGCCCGCGCTTCGTCTCGCTTTTCCCATGCAAGCTGCTATAAAGAAACCGTGAGCCGGATCGGCTGCCACTCTGGTCGGAGGTCAATGCAATGCGCCGCGTGCTGAGTTCGCTCGGTTACCGCAACATGGACGATGCCATAGAATTTGTCATGGCCGGCCTGGCCTTGCTCCCGGCGCTGATGTTCATCACCGGCAACGTGTTCGCCGGGGCTGCCAGCCTGGTCGCGTTGATCGTGCTCCTGGCATCGCTCGGCATGCGCACGCCCTCGCCGCCTGCCCCGCGCGACGGCAATCCCGGAAAACGGCGCGATGAGGCAGCCGAAAGGACCGATCGGGAATGAAAAGACGGGAACCGCGGTTCCCGCTTTCCTTTTCCGGATCCGAAGGCTACTGCAATTCCTCAAGCCGGATCCGCTTGACCTTGCCCTTCTGTGCAGCCAGACCCTCGATTCTGGCGATTGCCGCGTCGGCAAAACTTTCCTTGCAGACATGGGTGAGGATGATGATGTCGGTTTCGCCCTCGCCTTCGGCCGGCTCGCGCTGCAGCAGCGCATCGATCGAGATGCCCTGATCGGCCAGGATGCGGGTGATGTCGGCCAGCACGCCCGGCTTGTCCTCGACGCGCAGGCGCAGGTAGTAGCCGGT
>CAZKSD010000332.1:0-2709 GCA_964555315.1 uncultured Dechloromonas sp. | reverse complement strand
GGCAGCCGGCAGCGAGCAGACACTCCAGCAGGCGCAGGCCGTAGGGCATGCCGGAAGCGCCGGTCAGGGCGAGGCAGATCGTCTTGTTCATCGGAGAGGTTCCCCGGCCGGGATTTCCCCCAGCAGTCTAGCCGCGATCAGGCCGTTGATGGTGCCGAACACCAGCGCGGCGGCGGCGAAGACCGGGGTCAGCAGAAAAACGCCGTCGTGCGGGATCAGCCACAGGCGGGCGAGCAGCAACTGGCCGCCGATGTGGGCGAAGGCGGCGAGGATGCTGAGGCTGACCGGCCCGAACCAGCGTCTTGGCAGATGGCGGGCGAGGCCGAGCGTGAGCAGGCTGAACGTCGTTCCGGTCAGCGCCAGGAAGAAGCCGGGGGCGAGAAAGTAGCCGAGCAGCAGGCTGCCGGCGAGCACGCGCAAACCGCTGACCCAGACGGCGGTCGCCCAGCCGTAGCGAATCAGGACGACCAGCGTGACGATGTTGGCGAGGCCCGGCTTGACGCCGGGCAGCGGGCTGGGAATCGCCGCGTCGACCAGCGACAGGGCGACCGCCGCGGTGGCCAGCCAGGCGACGCGCCGGTCCTCGGCGGTGACGGTCAGTTCAGTAACTGAGGCTGTCATAGGCGCGGGTGCGTCCGGCGATCTGGACGCTGACGTGGTTGGGCGCGCAGATGGCGATTTCGCCGGGGCGTGCCAGCCAGCCCTGGCGGACGCAGTACTGGCGCGGCCCGGGGTCGGCGACGACGCGGGCGCGCCCCGGCTCGATGGCCACCCGCGTGGCGCCGAGGGGGCCGGGGACCATGACTTCGCGACGGCTGCCGAGATCGATCTCGGCGAAGATCCGCCCGTCCTGGCGGATGATCGCGCGCTCGGCAAAGCCGCCCTGCCAAAGGAGGGGGAGGGTGAAGCCGACTACCGCCGCGCCGCCGGCGATGACCAGCCAGTCGCCGGGCCGCAGGTAGGCGAGCCAGCGCATCAGCCGCCGGCCAGCGTGCGGTGGCGGATCAGGACGCGGGCCTGGTCGCGGAACTTTCGGCCGAGCCATTCCGCGAAGTAGACCGACCGGTGCTGGCCGCCGGTGCAGCCGATCGCCACCGTCAGGTAGTTGCGGTTGTCGCGGACGTAGGCAGGCAGCCAGGTGGCGATGAAGCGGGCGATATCGTCGCGCATGCGGATGACCTCGGGTTCCTCCTCGAGGAAATCGATGACCGCCTGGTCCTTGCCGGTCAGCGGGCGCAGCTCGGGATCGTAATGCGGGTTGGGCAGGCAGCGCACGTCGAAGACGAGATCGGCATCGAGTGGAATGCCATGCTTGAAGCCGAAGGACTCGAACATCAGCGTCAGTCCGTGTCCCGGCTCGTCGTCGATGAACTGGCGAATCCATTCGCGCAGCGCGTTGGCCTTGAGGCCGCTGGTATCGATGCGGTGGCCGAGCATCGAGATCGGCTCGAGCAATTCGCGCTCGGCGCGGATCGCTTCGGCCAGGGTCTGCCCGTCGGCGGCGCGCGGATGGCGCCGCCGCGATTCGGAATAGCGCTTGAGCAGGGTCTCGTCGTCGGCATGGAGAAACAGGAAATTCTGTTGCGTTCCTTCCTCCTCCAGCATGCGCAGCTTCTGCGGGAGCAGTTCGATGCCGATCCCCGAGCGTGCGTCGATCGCCACCGCCACCTTGCTGATACCCTCCTCCTTGAGCATGCGGACGAGAACCGTGAGCATGATCACCGGCAGATTGTCCACGCAGTAATACCCGGCATCTTCGAGAAGATGCAGGGCGACGGACTTGCCCGAACCGGAGAGGCCGCTGATGAGAACGAGTTGCATAACGCGGAGCATAATGAAGGCGGCGTCGACAAGCAACCCGGGGCATAATGGACGACAAAAAGGAGACGATCATGCGCGCGACCATTCCTCTTCCTGAACAGCCCTTTCTTGCCGAATTGACGGCGTTGCGCCGCGACCTCCACGCGCATCCCGAACTGGCCTTCGACGAGAACCGCACCGCCGAAGTGGTGGCCCGCGAACTTGAGCGCTACGGACTCGAGGTTCATCGCGGCATCGCCCGGACGGGGGTCGTCGGCGTCCTGCGCGCCGGGACGTCGCGGCGCCTGATCGGCCTGCGCGCCGACATGGATGCCCTGCCGCTGGCCGAGATGAACGAGTTTCCGCACCACTCGCGCCATCAGGGAAAGATGCACGCCTGCGGTCATGACGGGCACACCGCAATCCTTCTCGGCGCGGCGCGCCATCTGGCGGCGAATCCGGATTTCGACGGCGGCGTCGCGTTCATCTTTCAGCCGGCCGAGGAATCGGAAGGCGGCGCCGCCGTGATGATCGAGGACGGACTGTTCGACTTGTTCCCGGTCGAGGCGGTATTCGGCCTGCACAACTGGCCGGGCATTGCGGCCGGCGAGATGGCGGTGATGCCCGGGCCGGTGATGGCGGGCACCTGCGCCTTCGAGATCAGCGTGCGCGGCCACGGCTGCCATGCGGCGATGCCGCACCAGGGTGTCGACCCGATCGTCGCCGGCGCGCAACTGGTGCAGGCTCTGCAGACGGTGGTCAGCCGCACGCTGCATCCCTGCGATGCGGCGGTGGTCAGCGTCACCCAGTTCCATGGCGGCGCGGCATGGAACGTCATTCCCGAGGAAGTCGTGCTGCGCGGCACCATCCGCAGCTTCAAGCCCGAGGTCCAGGAAGCCGTCGAGCGCG
>CAZKSD010000331.1:0-2718 GCA_964555315.1 uncultured Dechloromonas sp. | reverse complement strand
CTCGAAATGGAAAACCTGATCGAGGTCGCCAAGGCCACCATGCTCTCCGCCGAAGCCCGCAAGGAATCCCGTGGCGCCCATGTCCGCGACGACGCGCCGGATACCCCGGAATTCCCGAATGGCCGCAACGATGCCGAATGGCTCAAGCACACGTTGTTCTCCTCGGTTGATGACTCGATCAGCTACAAGCCGGTGAACATGCAGCCGCTGACCGTCGAAACCATCGCGCTGAAGACGCGCTCGTACTAATCGGAGAAGAACATGAGCAAACGCATGGTTCAATTCAGCATCTACCGCTACGATCCGGACAAGGACGACGCGCCCTACATGCAGGATATCTCGGTCGAGCTCGAACCGACCGACCGCAAGCTTCTGGACGCACTGACCAAGTTGAAGGCCAAGGACGACACACTGTCGTATCGCCGTTCCTGCCGCGAAGGCGTCTGCGGTTCCGACGCGATGAACATCAACGGCAAGAACGGCCTGGCCTGTCTGACCGACATCGACGAGCTCAAGCAGCCGATCGTGCTGCGCCCCTTGCCCGGGCTACCGGTCATCCGCGATCTGATCGTCGACATGACCCAGTTCTTCAAGCAGTACCACTCGATCAAGCCCTACTTGATCAACAACGATCCGCCGCCCGAGCGCGAGCGGCTGCAGTCGCCGGAAGACCGCGAGGAGCTGAACGGTCTATACGAGTGCATCCTGTGCGCCTGCTGCTCGACCTCGTGCCCGTCGTTCTGGTGGAATCCGGACAAGTTCGTCGGCCCGGCTGGCCTGCTGGCCGCCTACCGTTTCCTCGCCGATACGCGCGACCAGGCGACCAACGAGCGTCTCGACAACCTCGAGGACCCGTATCGCCTGTTCCGCTGCCACACCATCATGAATTGCGTCGACGTGTGTCCGAAGGGTCTGAATCCGACCAAGGCCATCGGCAAGATCAAGGACATGATGGTCCGTCGCGCAGTGTGATGCGGAGGGAGGACTACGAACGTTTGCGCTGGCGTTGCATTCGCCGCGGCCTGCTTGAGGTCGATATCGCGCTGACGCGCTTTCTCGACGAGCAGTTCAATGATCTGAGCGAAGAGCAGCAGCGGGGGTTCGCGGAACTTGCCGACATGGAAGATCATGACCTCTGGCACCTGATCAGCGGCCAGGCGGATTGTGCCGATCCACGGCTGGCGCCGATTGTGGCCATGTTGCGTAAGAGTTAAGTAAGGTTGGCATTTTAGCTTTCGAATGTTGACCGTTTTTTGCAGTGAAGTGATAAACAACACCTGTTGAGGGATAACACGATGACAACCGCACGCAAGGCAACTTTGACCGTTGACGGGATGGCGCCCGTCGAATTTCCGATCATGGCCCCGACGCATGGCAACGACTGTGTCGACATCCGGACGCTGGGCGCCAAGACCGGGTTGTTCACCTACGATTCCGGTTACCTTTCCACCGCCAGTTGCAAGTCGCGAGTCACCTTCATCGACGGGGATGTCGGCCAGTTGCTCTATCGCGGCTACCCGATCGAACAACTCGCCGAGCAGTGCAACTTCTTGGAGGTCGCCTACCTGCTCTGGAATGGCGAACTGCCGACCGCTACCGAGAAGACGAAGTTCGAACTGAACATCAAGGAACACACCATGGTGCACGAGCAACTGGTGAAGTTCTACCAGGGCTTTCGCCGTGATGCCCACCCGATGGCGGTGCTGGTCGGCGTCGTCGGCGCGCTGTCCGCCTTTTACCACGAAGCCGAAAACTTCGCGGACCTCGAGCACCAGAACATCAGCTTCAACCGCATCGTTGCCAAGCTTCCGACCATCGTCGCCATGGCCTACAAGTATCACCGCGGCGAACCGTTCATGTACCCGCGCAACGATCTCGACTACACGGCGAATTTCATGCACATGATGTTCGCCACGCCGTGCGAGAAGTACGTTCCGAACCCCGTCCTGGTGCATGCGCTCGACACGATCTTCACGCTGCACGCCGACCATGAGCAGAATGCCTCGACCTCGACGGTCCGCCTTTCCGGGTCTTCGGGCGCCAATCCGTACGCCTGCATCTCGGCCGGTATCGCCTGTCTCTGGGGCCCCGCCCACGGCGGTGCCAACGAAGCCTGCCTGCAGATGCTCGAGGAGATTCACGACGTCTCGCACGTCGGCAAGTACATCTCGCGTGCCAAGGACAAGAACGACGATTTCAAGTTGATGGGCTTCGGCCACCGCGTCTACAAGAACTTCGATCCGCGCGCCAAGCTGATGCGCAAGGTGTGCAGCGACGTCCTGAGCGAACTGGGCCTGCAGAACGACCGCCTGTTCAAGCTGGCGATGGAACTCGAGAAGATTGCCCTCGAGGACGACTATTTCATCGAGAAGAAGCTGTATCCGAACGTCGATTTCTATTCCGGCATCGTTCAGAAGGCGCTGGGCATACCGACCACGATGTTTACCTGCATCTTTGCCCTTGCGCGTACGGTCGGGTGGATGACGCAATGGGAGGAAATGATCAACGATCCGGAATACAAGATCGGTCGTCCGCGTCAGCTCTATATCGGCGCGGCCAAGCGCGACGTCGTGCCGCTGGCCCAGCGCGGCTGATTGAAAGAGGAAGGGCGGCCGCACGGCCGCCCTTTTTTAACCGTTGCGCTTTGTGGACAGGCAGGCGTTGCCACAGAGAAACGAAACATCCTTAGGGGGATGGCCCATGACTACAATGAACCAG
>CAZKSD010000330.1:0-2719 GCA_964555315.1 uncultured Dechloromonas sp. | reverse complement strand
CCGCCAGCAAAGGCGCCGTGTTGTTGTAAGTGATGGTGCCGCTGTCGTCCTGATTGCCGTCGGTAACGTAGTTGTCGACAACCTTGTAGGTCGCGTTGCTGTGGCGCAAACCACCAGTCATGCTCCATTGGCCGATCAGCCATTCGGCTTGAATGTACTGGTCGAAGCTGGTCGCGCTATTGACCTCGTCGCGACGCAGCGCCCCCTTGACGCCCAGCGTCTGCCCGACGAAGTTTTCGTAGCCCCGGCGGTCATCGCTGGCCCTTTCGTAATCGAAGCCAACGGTCGCCGTCAGCCGGCCGCCGCCCAGGTCGTAGCGCCCGATCCAGCGTGCCGAGAGCCCCGAGAAGTCGCGGTCGAAGTCGATGACGCCGCCGGACTGCCGGCGCTTCGGATCGTCGGCCGGCGTCGAACCGGTGATCAACTGCAGCGCACGCGGGATGGACTGGAATTGGGTTACCGAACGCTGACCGGCGTAGACCATGATCTGGACGATATCCTCGCCGAAGCGACGCTCGTAGCTGGCCCCGCCCTGCAGTTGATCGATGCTCTTGCGCGTGTTGTAGAGCAGCGCCGCCTCCTCGACGCTGCGCGGATCGGTCGTGAACCGCTTCCAGGTCGTGCCCTGTGGATCCAGGGCCTGTTGCGAGAAGCCGTTGGCGATGAGCATGACCCTGGTTTCGCCATCGGGCGCATAGGTCAGCTTGGCCAGGCTCTGGTCGCGGTCGGCGGCGCTGTGTTCACGATACCCGTCGGTCGCGAAGCGCGACGCGTCGAGCACGTAGCCGACCTCGCCCGCCCTCCCCTGCTCCGCCAGGTCGGCTTTCCAGGTGCCATAGCTGCCGGCAGAAATACGGGCTTCGACGCTCGGCGGATCCTTGCCGTCAACCGTGAACAGCTGGATGACGCCGCCGGAATGGTTGCCATAGATCGCCGACATCGGGCCGCGCATGACCTCGATACGGTCGGCGCGATCGAGGTTGAAGGTCGCCGCCTGGCCTTGGCCATCGGGCATCGAAGCCGGGATGCCGTCGCTCATCAGGCGTATGCCGCGCACCCCGAAGGCGGTGCGCGCACCGAAGCCGCGCGAGGAAATCTGCAGATCCTGCGCATAGTTTTGACGATTCTGGACGCTGATTCCGGGCACTGCCGCCAGCGCTTCGGAAACATTGACCCGCGCATTGTCGGCGCCGATGCGCCCGGCGTCGACCACATCGACGGCGCCCGGCAGGTCGAAGCTGCCATGGTCGACGCGGCTGCCGGTGACCACGACCGGGTCGAGCGTCGCCGGCGCCGCGTCGGCGGCGGCCAGACAGGGGGAGGCGACGGCGAGAATGGCAACGGCGCCCCGAAAGCCAGTGTTCATGTTCGTCTCGGCAGGTTGCAGGAGCAGCGGATCGGCTGGACCACATTCTGGCTTTGCCGGGCGGTCGACCGCAACAACGCCCACGGCGCAGCCGGCAGCGAATGGCCGGCCTTCCATGTCACGGAAAGCGCGGGCCACCCGGCGCCCATGTTATCTTCGCCTCGAGACCTCCTCGCCGCGTCGCAAGTGGCGCGCTGATCAACCCGCAACCCGGAGATTTGTTCCATGAACAGGACCATCGTCATCACCGGCTGCTCGAGCGGCATCGGCGCCGCGCTGGCGCTGGAATTCCACCGCCGCGGGCACACCGTCTTCGCCACCGCGCGCCGGCCTGCAACGCTCGCGCCGCTCGCCGCGAAAGGCATCCGCACGCTGGTCATCGACGTCAATGATGACGCCAGTATTGCCGCCGCCGCAGCCGTGATCGACAGCGAAGGCGGTCAGGTCGACATCGTGATCAACAATGCCGGCTTCAGCCAGGTCGGCGCGGTGATCGACCTGAGCCGCGACGACCTGCGCCGGCAATATGAAACCAACGTGATCGCGCCGGTCGCCGTCACCCGCGCCTTCCTGCCCTTGCTGCGAAGCGCGGCAACGCGCAACGGCAGGGCCGTCGTCGCCAATGTCGGGAGCATCGTCGGCCTGTTCGCGACGCCCTTCGCCGGCGCTTACTGTTCGAGCAAGGCGGCGATCCATTCATTGTCCGACGCGCTGCGCATGGAACTCGCGCCGTTCGCCATCCGCGTCGTCACCATCCAGCCCGGCGGCGTGCGTTCGAGCTTCGGCAACCACGCCGAGGAAGCCTTGCGCCTGCCGCCCGGCTCGCTCTATCTGCCGGTCGCGGACGGCGTGCGCGCCCGCGCCCAGGCGGGCCAGAACGGCGCCACGCCGGCAGAGGAGTTCGTGCGGCCAGTGGTCGACGCCCTCCTCGCCGCGACCCCGCCGACAATCGTGCGCGGGGGCAGGAACAGCTTCAAGCTGCCGCTCCTCAAGAAGCTGTTGCCGACCGCCATGTTCGACGCCAGGCTGTCCCGGATCTTCGGCCTCGATCGCCTCGGGAAGGGTTAACCGAGACGGAACCCGGAACAGCGGAACCGGGAATTCATTCGGGAGGCGCGGTCGCGGCGCGCGGTTTGCGCTGCCCCGCCGGCTGGCGTACCGGTTTCGTCCCGGCAGCCGGCCCGGCTGCCGGTTCGCTCGCTGCCGCAGCGGGCGCCGCCTTCCGTGTTGTCCGGCGGCGCGTCGGCCTGGTTTCAGCTTCGGGCGCTCGCCGCGTCAACGCAAGATGCTCGGCAAAGCTCTCGCGGAAGCAATCCATGAAGAATCCCGGATCGGGCATCATTGCGCGGTCGG
>CAZKSD010000329.1:0-2720 GCA_964555315.1 uncultured Dechloromonas sp. | reverse complement strand
AGTCGCCGATGGCTGCCAGTTTAGCGAGATCGATGCCGGTTTCAATCCCCAGCCCGTACATCAGGTAAACGACATCCTCGGTCGCCACGTTGCCCGAAGCGCCCTGGGCGTAGGGGCAGCCGCCCAGGCCGGCGACCGAGCTGTCGAATACCGCCATGCCCATCTCCAGCGAGGCGTAGATGTTGGCGATGGCCATGCCGTAGGTGTCGTGGTAATGGCCAGCCAGCCTGGCGATCGGCACATGGCGGGTACAGGCCTCGATCATGCGCTGGATCGTCGCCGGGTTGCCGACGCCGATGGTGTCGCCGAGCGAGA
Organism: uncultured Dechloromonas sp.; assembly: GCA_964555315.1. Taxonomy (GTDB): domain Bacteria; phylum Pseudomonadota; class Gammaproteobacteria; order Burkholderiales; family Rhodocyclaceae; genus Azonexus. The sequence goes on along the minus strand of CAZKSD010000329.1, from coordinate 2,405 downwards.
CTTCGTAGCAGCCCATTGCGAACAGTGATTTCGCCACGCCGGCTGCCTGTTCCGGCGCGATGGCGCCTTCGTAAGGGCAACCGGCGACGCAGGAAACATAGCCGCGCACCGGAATCTCCAGTGCGCTGGCTGCCGAAAGAATCGGTTCGAAGCGCTTCAGGCTCTCGGCGATCGAGCAGTTGATGTTCTTCTGCGAGAAGGTCTCGGAGGCGGCGGCGAAAATGGCGACTTCGGTCGCCCCCGCCTGCACGGCCGCGTCGAAGCCCTGCAAATTGGGCGTCAGAACCGGGTAGACCGCAGCAGGGTGCCGCTTGATGCCCTGCATCACCGCCGCGTTGTCGCCCATCTGCGGCACCCACTTCGGCGATACGAACGAAGTCGCCTCGATGGCGCGCAAGCCGGCATCGGCCAGGCGCTCGATCAGCTCGATCTTGATTTCGGTCGGGACGACCTGCTTCTCGTTCTGCAACCCGTCGCGCGGGCCGACTTCGACGATTTTGACTTTGGCGGGGAGAGGCATGGCGCGGCTCGATAAGGGTTGGCGGCAAGATGGGCCAATTTATTTGGCCAACTCATTGTGAAACTCGACACGTATGCGCATTTCAAGGGCTTTGGTGACTTCTTCGAACGCTGCCTCTGTATCCTTCGCGTTTCGAAAATCAAGCAGGTGATATTCAAAAGGTAATTCCATGGCCATCTTTGACGCATAGAACTCACCAAGCGTCTTGCGCCAGCCATAGGAGTTGTAGGCCGGGGTGTAGACGTGAAACAGAATCACTTTTTCATACGGGTGATGTTCAGACAAAAGCCAGTACTTTCCCACGTTGGTATCAGGATGGGTCTGTTTGACTTCTACTTCCAGTGCAAGCAACACGTTTCCGTCTGTCAGCAGCGCGTCGGCCCTGAAGCCGCTTGATGGAAAACCCGGAATGGCTTGACGCCCGCTTCTGAATGTCAGGCCAGGTCTTGTGAACGCTCTCATCCAGTTGGCGAGGGAGGCTTCAAATTCAAGCCACGGGGAAAAGTCCGGGGTCATGGTTCAGCGAAGCTACATCACCAAAGCACACGCAAACCAGTGTGCTGGTTGCTCGTTATCTTTCGATCCCGGCTAACCAACGTGTAACCATGCGAAATTGCCTGCCAGACCAGCATGCGGTCGAACGGGTCGCGGTGCAGCGGATCAGGCGGTAGCCGGGTGAAGCTTGCGGCCAGACGCGGGCCGAGCGACAATAGATCAAAGCCTTGCTGCTGCGCGGCATCGACCAGGGCTTCTGGGGTGATACCGGTCAGCGTGAGTTTACCGAGCGCTGACTTGATGGCGATTTCCCAGAACGATACCGCACTGACGGCAACTTGAGCCGCCGGATCGGTGATTGCCGAGCGGGCGGCAGGCGACAACTGTTCCGGGTCGATGATGGCCCAGAGCAGGGCATGGGTGTCGAGCAGCAGCTTCATGCGCCGAGCAGTTCTTCGTCGGTCATCGCGAAGTCGTCACCGAAGCGGACTCCGGCCTTGCCGGCGAGCACGCCGAGTTGCCGGGGTTGGCGTGCCGGCAACTGGTCATAGGGGATCAGCGCCGCAACTTTCTCCTGGTTGCGTCCGTACGCGACCACAACCGTTTCGCCGCCTTTCACCGATTCGATGATTTCCGAAAAGCGGGCCTTGAATTCACCGACCTGAACGGTTTGCATGGCAATCTCCCGACATTGATGCGCCAAAAAAATAGCCCCAAGCTGTTAACTTGTCAAGTTGTCACGATTGGCTCTCAAACTCCACCAGCGCCGCCCCGTCGCCGACCTGTTCGCCAGCGGCGTAGCAGAAGGCCTTGACGGTGCCGGCGGCGGGGGCGGTGATGGTGTGTTCCATCTTCATTGCTTCGAGGATCAGCAGCGGCGCGCCTTTTTCCACCTTTTGGCCGGGCTGGGCGAGCAACGCCACGACCTTGCCCGGCATCGGCGCGGTCAGGCCGCCGCCGTGGGCGCCGCCGGCCTCGACCAGGTGCAGCGGATCGTCGCGCAGAAGTGAGTATGTGCTCCCCTGCAAAAAGATGCTTCTCTTGCCGTCGACCGCGACGACGCTGGCGATCAGCCGGCGGTCGTCGAATTCGACGGCGATGCGGTCGCCTTCGAGCTTGCTGCCGCGGGCGAGTGCCGTCCGGCCGTTGATGGTGACCTGCCATTGCTCGCGCTGATAGCGGACTTCTGCCTCGACCAGGCTTTCGCCATCGCGGAAACCGATGATGCGGGCCGCCGAGAGGTTCATCCGCCAGCCGTCACGCGCGTGCCAGGGCGACCACGGGTCGCCGCTGTTCTTGGCGGCCAGCCGCGCCTTGTGCTGCTCCCGGAGCAGCTCGCCGACGGTGGCGACGAGCAGCGCGTCGTACGGCACGGCCTGGGTCGCCGGGA
>CAZKSD010000328.1:0-2737 GCA_964555315.1 uncultured Dechloromonas sp. | reverse complement strand
CGCGCGGCTTGTCGACGCCGAGCAGGTCGCAGAGGTCGTCGAACCAGGCCTGCGCTCCGGCGCGCTCGGTCAGCGGATTGTCCTGCCAGCGGGCGATGAAGGCTTCGGGGGTCATGGCGCGGGTTTGTCCAGGCGGGTATTCAGCCAGTCACGGGTGAGGCGGGTTTGTTCGGCCGAGCGCCGGACGAGAAGGATAGCGCCCGGATAGCTGGCCGCAAGCGCGTCGAGGGCTTCCTCGATTTCATGGGCGAGCCCGACCTCGATCATGCCGGCGAGCAGTTCGTCGGCCTGCCGGATGTCTTTTTGCGCTTTGGCATCGCCTTCACCGCGCCGCAACTGGGCGATGATCAGCTTGTGGATGGCGAAGCGGGCGGGGTCGGGCAGGTTGATCGGGAAGGCGTAGGTGCCCACGACGAGGCCACGGCGGTTGAGGCCGCCGAGCAGATAGTCCATGTAGCGCAAGGGCGTCGCGGCGATGCCGAGATCGGCGAAGTAGCGGGGCGTGTCGCTGTCCGAGGCGGAATGCGTGGTCAGGAAATCGAGTTTGATCCGGGTCTTGCGGCTGATGATGGCCGTCGACGGTTGGCGGTGGTCGAGTTGCGGCACCGCGAAGAAGGTCGGATCGAGTTCCTGTGCGCTGGCCAGCACATCGATGGCTTCGGCATTTCCCGGCAAGGCCAGGCTGATGCCAAGCGCGCGGGCGAAATCCATGTCGCTGGTTTTGAGCTGGTCACCCCAGCGCAGGCCGAGCAGGTTGCCGAGCGCGGTGAATGCGTGCGAACCGACCAGCACCAGACCTTTGCGAAACAGGCCGGCCTGGGCCAGGTGTTCCATGACCCGAAAGTGGGCCGGCTCGACGCTCATGCCGCCGCTGGCGACAAAGGCGCGAGTCGTCGCGCGGAGTGCGCCGATGGCTTCGCTGGCCTCGGCCTTGCGCGTTTTGAGGCGGTCGACCAGCGCCCGGGTTTCCGGGGTGTCCCGTCCGAGGGAAAGCCGCTTGAGCTTGCCGTCCGGGTTGGTTACTTGCCAGTACCAGTAGGCATACCCATTGGCATGGTTCAGATAGGCGCTGCCGGCGATGCCTTGTTCGAAGATGACCGCGTTGAAAACCGCGGCCTCTTCCTGAAGTTGCGCGTACAGCGTTTGGGTGACCGGGCTTTGCGGTGTCATCGCCAACCTGAATTTGTAGTAAACGGAAAAAGTCTACTACAAAACCATTGGAATAAGCGCCTCAGCCGAGGAACAGCTTGTACGCCGGATTCTTGCTCTCGTCCCAATGGGCGTAGCCGAGATTCTTGAGGAATTCGCGGAACTGGCCCATGTCGCCGGGCGGCACCTGCATGCCGACCAGCACGCGGCCGTAGTCGGCGCCGTGGTTGCGGTAGTGGAAGAGGCTGATGTTCCAGCCGGCGCTCATCCGGGTCAGGAAGTTCATCAGCGCGCCCGGCCGCTCGGGGAATTCGAAGCGGTAGAGCAGTTCGCTCATGCCCTGCTCGCAGACCTGCGGCGCGTGGCCGCCGACCATGTGGCGAACGTGGTTCTTCGCCATTTCGTCTTCGGTCAGGTCGAGGGTCGGATAGCCGTGCTGCAGCAGGGTCTTGACCAGCTTCAGCGATTCGTTGCGGTCGACGATCTGGATGCCGACAAAGACGTGCGCCTCCCGCACCGTGTGGTAGCGATAGTTGAACTCGGTGATGTTGCGCTGGCCGATCAGGCCGAGGAATCTCTTGTAGGCCCCAGGCTTCTCGGGCAGGGTCACGGCCAGCACGGCCTCGCGCCGCTCGCCGACTTCGGCGCGCTCGGCGACGAAGCGCAGGCGGTCGAAATTCATGTTGGCGCCCGAGGCGACGGCGACCAGGTTCCTGTCCTTCAGCCGGTGCTGGCGGGCGTATTCCTTGGCGCCGGCGACGGCGAGCGCGCCGGCCGGTTCGAGGATCGAGCGGGTGTCCTCGAAGACATCCTTGATCGCGGCGCAGATGGCATCGGTGTCGACCTGGACCATTTCGTCGACGTATTCCCGGCACAGGCGGAAGGTTTCCTCGCCGACGAACTTGACCGCGGCGCCGTCGGCGAACAGCCCGACCTGGCTGAGGCGAATGCGGTGGCCCCTGGCGAGCGACTGGCTCATCGCGTCGGCATCGCTGGCCTCGACGCCGATGATCCTGATTTCCGGGCGCAGGCGCTTGACGTAGGCGGCGACGCCGGAGATCAGGCCGCCGCCGCCGACGCAGCAGAAGATGGCGTGGAGCGGCCCGTTGTGGCGCGAATGCTGGCGCAGGATCTCCATGCCGATGGTGCCCTGGCCGGCGATCACCTCGGGATCGTCGAAGGGATGGACGAAAGTCAGCCTCTCCGCCTTTTCCAGCTCGATCGCATGGGCATAGGCCTCATCGAAGGAATCGCCGAACAGCACGACCTCGCCGCCGCGCCGCCTGACCGCGTCGACCTTGATCCCCGGTGTCGACACCGGCATGACGATGACCGCCCGGCAGCCGACCCTGGCCGCCGACAGCGCGACGCCCTGCGCGTGGTTGCCGGCCGAGGCGCAGATGACGCCGCGCTTCAGCTTCTCGGCCGACAGGCTGGCGATCTTGTTGTAGGCACCGCGCAGTTTGAACGAGAACACCGGCTGCAGGTCCTCGCGCTTGAGCAGGATCCGGTTGCCGACCCGTCCCGAAAGGCTGCCGGCCAGTTCGAGCGGCGTTTCGATCGCCACGTCGTAAACCTGTGCGTTGAG
>CAZKSD010000327.1:0-2739 GCA_964555315.1 uncultured Dechloromonas sp. | reverse complement strand
CGGCTGCCGTCGACCGCATCCGGGACTACATTTCCGCCGGCGACTGTTATCAGGTGAATTTCACCTTTCCGCTGTCATTTCAGTGGTTTGGCCATCCTCTGGCGCTCTACGCCAGGCTGCGCGCCCGCCAGCCGGTCGGCTACGGCGGCTTCCTCGGCGATGCCGCGGGCGGCATCGTTTCGCTGTCTCCGGAACTTTTCCTGGAACGGGAAGGCGCTCGTCTGGTCACCCGACCGATGAAGGGAACGCTGGCGCGCGGGCAGCCTGCGGAGCGCCTGCGTGCCTCGGCCAAGGACCGGGCGGAAAACCTGATGATCGTCGACCTGCTGCGCAATGATCTCGGCCGGGTCGCGGCGAACGGCAGCGTCAAGGTCGACCGCCTGTTCGAAATCGAGGGTTACCCGACGCTCTGGCAGATGGTTTCGGAGGTGTCGGCGGACGCTCCCGGCATCGGCCTTGCGGCAATTCTCCGCGCGCTCTTTCCCTGCGGCTCGGTCACCGGGGCCCCGAAAATCCGCGCGATGCAGATTCTCGGAGAACTCGAAGGCCGGTCGCGCGGCCTGTATACCGGGGCGTTCGGCTGGATCGCGCCGAATGGGGATTTCCGCCTGAACGTTGCCATCCGCACGCTGGAGCTGGCACCGGACCGAACCGGGCGGATGGGCATCGGCAGTGGCATCGTCGCCGATTCCGAACCGGCGGCCGAATGGCAGGAATGCATGCTCAAGGCGGACTTCCTGCGCGATTGCGACCCCGGTCTGCAGCTGATCGAAACCCTGCGCCGCGAAAACGGGGAGTACCCACGCCTTGCCGGACATTTGTCCCGGCTGCGCCGGTCGGTGGAATGGCTTGGCTTCGCCCTCGATGAAGCCGCCCTCGGCGGCTGCCTTGACGCGCAGCCGGCGGACGGAACCTGGCGGGTGCGGGTCACGCTGGCGAAAAACGGCGAGATTGCCGCGCGGTGTTTCCCGCTCGCGGACGAACCCGAGGGGATCCGGTACGCCAGCCTTGCGGCAACTTCCATAAACTCCGGCGATCCGCTGCGCGGGCACAAGACCAGCGAGCGCGGGGTCTACGATGATGCCCTGCGCGGCCTGCCGGCAGACTCCTCGATCTTCGACCTGGTATTTCTGAATGAGCGGGGCGAAGTGGCCGAGGGGGCGCGCAGCAATGTCTTCGTTGATCGCGACGGAATCCTGCTGACGCCGCCGCTCGCCAGCGGCTGCCTGCCTGGCGTGCTGCGCGCCGAATTGCTGGCGAGCGGCAGGGCAAGGGAAGCGACCCTGATGCCCGATGACCTGCGGTCAGATTTCTGGTTGGGGAATGCCCTGCGCGGACTGATCAGGGTCCGCTTACCCCGTCCGGAAGCACCCTGAAAAAGGGCGGCTTCGGATCGTCGACCGCGACAATCAGCCGCGCAACCGGCGCAGGTAGAGGCCGATCAGCGAGAACAGGCCGGCCGCGATGCCAAAGTAGAAAGCCTTGGCCGCAACGTCCTGATACTCGATCAGGATCGGGGTGCCGTCCTCCACCTTGTAGCGGATGGTGGTCTGGAAATACCAGGAGGACGCTTTGGCTTCGATGATTCCCTTGTCGACTTTCCATTTGAGCCAGTTGTGCGCTTCCTCGATTTCGCCGGCGGGTTCGCCGGGTGTCAGCGAGGTGTAGAGACCCCTGGCCTTGGCGTCTTCGAGGTCGCGATAGGCGAAGCCGCAAGGCTCGTTGTTGGCGCAGACGGCGACGACCCGGAATTCCGGCTTCCAGACGGCGCTTTTCTCCCACGGCCAGGAGATGATGAAGGCCACGGTCCACACCCAGACCAGGCCGGTGAAAATCATCATGGCCAGAAAAATCCTGGCAAGAATACTGCGGTGGTCGCCGGACATGGGTTCCCTTGTTTCAGTGTCCCAGCCGGGCGAGCTGGGGTTTGAGCTGTTCCAGCGTGGCCGTGAAATCGGCCAGGCGCTGCTTCTCCTGATCGACCACGGCAGCCGGGGCGCGGGCGACGAAGCTTTCGTTGTCGAGTTTGCCGCGGGCGATCGCCACCTGCTTTTCCAGCTTGTCGATCTCCCTGGCCAGGCGCTCGCGCTCGGCGGCGGCGTCGATTTCCACCTTGAGCATCAGCCGCGTCTCGCCGACGATTGCAACCGGCGCCATCGCGTCGGCCGGTATGTCGCCGACGATCTGCACCTCGGACAGCTTGGCGAGCGCCTGCAGGACGGGCGCGAACTCGGCGATCTCGGCGCCGCCGCCGGCGATCAGCAGCGGCATGCGCTGCGCTGGCGAAACGTTCATCTCGCCGCGCAGGTTGCGGCAGGCGTAGGCCAGGGCCTTGAGGCGCTCGATTTTTGCCTCGGCGGCTTCGTCGATCCTGGAAAGGTCGGCCTGTGGGTAGGCGGCGAGCATGATCGAGTCGTGGGTCTTGCGCCCGGCGATCGGCGCCACCGTCTGCCACAGTTCCTCGGTGACGAAGGGCAGCAGCGGATGGGCGAGGCGCAGCACGGCTTCCAGCACGCGGACCAGCGTTCGCCGCACGCCGCGCTGCTGGGCGTCGTCGCCGGTCTGGACCTCGACCTTGGCGATTTCCAGGTACCAGTCGCAGAACTCGTCCCAGACGAACTTGTAGATCGCCTGGGCGAGCAGATCGTAGCGGTAGTCGGCGAAGTGCTGCTCGACCTCCTTCTCGACCTTCTGCAGCAGGCTGACGATCCAGCGGTCGGCGAAGCTGAACTTCAGGCG
>CAZKSD010000326.1:0-2764 GCA_964555315.1 uncultured Dechloromonas sp. | reverse complement strand
GGGATGATCATCGGCATCCACAGCCGCGAGAACGACCTCGTCGTCAATCCGATCAAGGGCAAGCAGCTCACCAACATCCGCGCCTCCGGCAAGGACGAGGCGGTGACGCTGACGCCGCCGATCCTGCTGACGCTCGAATCGGCGATCGAGTTCATCGCCGACGACGAGCTGGTCGAGATCACGCCGAAGTCGATCCGCCTGCGCAAGCGCCTGCTCACCGAGATCGAGCGCAAGCGTTCCCAGCGCGGGCTCTGAGCCCCGGCATGGCGCGACCCCTGCCGGTGCCGCGGCGAGACGAGGCGGCCGGTCGGGCCGCCTTTTTTTGCATCGGCGCGATCCGGCGGTCCCGGCCATGAGACGCAGTCCGCGCTGGCTCGGCTGGTTTTATGTCGGGCGCGCCGGCCATTCGATGATGTTCTCGGCGTACTCCGGCGTGCTGCCGGCCGTTTCGCTTGCCTGGGGCCTGAGCGCCAGCGAGGCGGGCGCCATCCAGAGCGCCTGGCACCTCGGCTTTCTGGTTTCGCTGTTTGTTGCGGGCATCCTCGCTGACCGCCATGGCGCCCGCCCGACCGTGCTCCGCTCGTCGCTACTGGCAGCAGCGAGCGCGCTGCTCTTCGCGGCGCTGGCCGACGGATTTTGGTCCGCCTTCCTGCTCTATGGACTGGCCGGCTTGTGCACCGGCGGCACCTACACGCCGGCGCTCAAGCTGATTTTCGAGGAGGCCGATCCGCTTCAGCGCGGCCGGGCGATGGGTGGCTACCTGGCGGCGGGGTCGGCCGGCTATGCCCTCGCGCTCGGCAGCATCGCGCTGCTCGTCGCTGCCGGCTGGAGGGCCGGCCTGCTCTGCGCGGCCGGCGGGGCGATGATCGGCAGCGTGTTCGTGCATCGCGCGCTGGCCGGCATGGACGACAGGAAGCCGGCTGGCGCATGTCCGTCGCCGTTGCGCGGCATGGCCGACCTGCGCCGCAATCCCGCTGCCCTCGGCTGCATCGGCGCCTATACCGCGCACTGCTGGGAGTTGCTCGGGATGTGGGCCTGGCTGCCCGCTTTCGTGACCGCTGCCGCTGCGGCGGCCGCTGGCGCCGACCCGATCGTGGCCGGCGCAAGCGGCATTGCCGTGGCCGGACTGTCGCATCTGGTCAGCGCCGCCGGCAGCGTGGCCGGTGGCAGCCTGTCGGACCGCTACGGGCGGGCGGCGGTCATGATGGCGGCGACCGCGGCCAGCCTGGCCTGCTCTCTGGCCTTCGGTTGGCTGTTCGCGGCGCCCCTGTGGGCGGTTGCCGCGCTGGCGCTGCTCTACAACTTGGCGGCGATTGCCGATTCCCCGGTCTATTCGACGGCGCTGGCCGAGGTCGTGCCGCCGCAGGCGATCGGCGCCGCCTATTCGCTGCGCTCGCTCACCGGGTTCGCCGCCGGGGCGCTGGCGCCCTGGGTATTCGGGCTTTCGCTGGACGCCGGACGCGCCTGGTGGGGTGAATCGCCGGCCGCGTGGGCGCTGGCGTGGAGCGTGCTCGCGGCGGGCGGCCTCGCTGGCATGCCGCTGATCGCCATCTACCGCCGGCATGCCCGGCTGCCGGCGGAATCGGGCGCCGGCGACTGAACCGCCGCGGTCGACCGGAAAAAACGGGCAAATTCGGAAATCCGGGCGCAGCCGGCGCCGCCCCCCGTCCGTCGTCATGAAACGCGCAGGATCAGGGGACGGGGTTGCCGTCGCGCCCGGACAGGAAGGCCTGGGCTTCCTCGCGGCGCTCGAAGATGTGGGGTCCGATGCTGCGCGCCGAGAAGGCCTCGCCCAACTTGGCGCGCAGGAATGCGCTCGTGGCGTAGCGGGTAATGTGACTGAAATAGTTGGCCAGAAAGTAGCGGTCCATCTCGGCATAGGGATCGTACATGTCCTGGTTGATCCGGAAGCGGTCGTAATTGATGATCACGCCGACGCGCTTGCCGGCCGCCCGGCAGCGCTGCTCGCAAATATCCCAGATCGCCTTGACATCGTCAGCCACGCGCACGTACATGCCCTCGAAGTTGAGGAACAGGATGTTGCGCTCCGGGTCGTAGATGACCCGTTCCGGCAGGGACAGGTTGAGCAGTTCGGCCTCCAGTCCCATCGGGTTGGGATTGAAGATGCGAGCGTCCATCTCGCAGTAGTCGCCGATGATCGGCTGGAAATCCATGTGCGGGAGAATGTCGCGCTCGATGTCGATACCCGGCGCCACTTCGATCAGCGCAAGCCCGCCCCGCGCCAGACGGAACACACAGCGTTCGGTGACGTAGAAGACGGGCTTGGCGCGGTCGTGGGCGTACTTGCCATTGAAGGTGATCTGCGCGACCTGCTTGAGGAATTTCCGATGCCTGCCTTCCTGGACAATCCGCAGTTTGCCGTCGCTGACGGCAATCTTGAGGCCATTGCCGGTGAACGTGCCGACGAACACCACCAGACGGGCGTTCTGGCTGATGTTGATGAAGCCGCCAGCCCCGGTCAGGCGGCCGCCGAAGCGGCTGACATTGACGTTCCCGGCGGCATCGCATTCGGCCATGCCCAGACAGGCCATGTCGAGGCCGCCGCCGTCGTAGAAATCGAACTGCTGGTTCTCGTCGATCACCGCATCCATATTCACGCCCGTCCCGAAGTCGCCGCCCGTCGACGGTATCCCGCCGATCAGGCCGGATTCGACGGTCAGTGTCAGCAGGTGCGAAACGCGCTCTTCATTGGCGACGGTCGCCACTCCTTCGGGCATGCCGACCCCCAGGTTGATGATGCCGT
>CAZKSD010000325.1:0-2766 GCA_964555315.1 uncultured Dechloromonas sp. | reverse complement strand
GAAGGAATACATCTCCTTCTCGACGATGTCGGTGACTTCGCCGATGGCGCGCTTGAACAGCGGCGTCGGCTCGACGACGGGCAGGCGGATCGGCCGGTAGCCGTAGCCCTTCAGCCAGGAACGGACGATTTCCTCGAAGACTTCCCAGAATTCGGCCTCGTCGGGCAGGATGTCGTTCATCCCGCGGACGCCCTGCAGTGTCTGGCTCATGCCGGCAGCTTCTTCTTGTAGGTGCGCCGGACGTAGCGCTCGATGATGTCCTTGAATTCGCCGGCGATATTGTCGCCCTTGAGCGTCACCGTCTTCTCGCCGTCCTCGTAGACCGGCGCCGACGGCGCTTCGCCCGTGCCCGGCAGCGAGATGCCGATGTTGGCGTGCTTCGATTCACCGGGGCCGTTGACGATGCAGCCCATGACGGCCAGCGTCATGTTCTCGGCGCCGTCGTAGTGCAGCTTCCATTCGGGCATCCGGGCGCGGACGAAGTCCTGCACCTCGCCGGCCAGTTCCTGGAACAAGGTGCTGGTCGTCCGCCCGCAGCCGGGGCAGGCCGCGACCATCGGCGTGAAGGCGCGCAGGCCCATGGTCTGCAGGATTTCCTGGGCGACGATGACTTCCTGTGTGCGCGAGCCGCCGGGTTCCGGCGTCAGCGAAATGCGGATGGTATCGCCGATGCCCTCCTGCAGCAGCACGGCGAGCGCCGCGGTCGACGCGACGATGCCCTTGGAGCCCATGCCGGCCTCGGTCAGGCCAAGGTGCAACGCGTAGTCGGCGCGGCGCGCCAGTTCGCGGTAGATGGCGATCAGGTCCTGGACGCTGGAGACCTTGCACGAAAGGATGATCCTGTCGCCGGCGAGGCCGACTTCCTCGGCCTTCGCCGCCGATTCCAGCGCCGAGGTGACCATCGCGTGGCGCATCACCTCGGTCGCGTCGAGCGGCTGCGGTCGACGCGAATTTTCGTCCATTATTCGCGCCAGCAACTCCTGGTCGAGGCTGCCCCAATTCACCCCGATGCGCACCGGCTTGTCGTATTTGCAGGCGAGTTCGACCATCTGCGCGAACTGCTCGTCCTTCTTGCGGCCGAAGCCGACGTTGCCGGGGTTGATGCGGTACTTGGCGAGCGCCTCGGCACAAGCTGGATGCTCGGTGAGGAGGCGGTGACCGTTGTAGTGGAAGTCGCCGATCAGCGGCACGGCGCAACCCATCTTGTCGAGGTGGTCGCGAATTTTCGGCACGGCCGCCGCCGCTTCCGGCGTGTTGACCGTGATGCGCACCAGTTCCGAGCCGGCGCGCGCCAGGTCGGCGCATTGCATGGCGGTGGCGAGGACGTCGGCGGTGTCGGTATTGGTCATCGACTGGACGACGACCGGCGCGCCGCCGCCGATCCTCACCTGGCCGATCAGGCAACCGCGTGCAAGGCGCCCGGCAACAGCGGTCAACGGCTTACTCCAGGACGAGGCGGGCGACTTCGCCCTTGGTATGCGGCGCCAGATCGACGCTCTGGCCGCGCCAGAAGAGCTTGACGCCCGGCGCGTAACCGATGACCAGAGAAAAAGGCCCCGTCCCGCCGACTGCGCGTTCGGAACCGGCCGCCCCGACTTGCGAAAGGACGACATTGTTGTCGCGGTCGCGCACCTCGACCCAGGCCTCGCTGGCGAACACGAAGCGCAAGGGTGCGTTCTCGTTGCGCGCCGCACCGGGGGCTGCAAGCGGCGCCGGCGCCATCTCGGCGGGCGCGTGCGCCTGCGGATTCATGACCTGCTGCTGCGTCGATCCGGGCGGAAATACCGGTTCGCTGGATGCCGCCCGCGCTGCCGGAGAAGCGGTGGCCGGCTCCGGCGCCGGTTCCTTGCGCGACACGGAGTCGATCAACCCCTGAACACGCTCGCGCAGCACGGAAAGATCGTTGGGCAACAGCGCATAGACCAGCACCGCCAGCGCCACGAGAACCAGACCGGCGACAATCAGCGGCCGGCTGCGCCGGTGCTGGCCGCTCGGCATCGCGGTCGGTTTGCCCGCGGGCACGTTCAGGCTGTCAGCCGGCTTGCCCAGGGTATCGTCGAGCTGATCCATCAGCGGCGCCGGATCGATCTGCAACACGCGGGCATAATTGCGCACGAAGCCGCGAATGAAGGTCTGGCCCGGCAATCCCTGCCAATTGCCCTGCTCCAGCGCCTCGACCTGGCGCGGGCCCAGCCTCAGGGCCAGAGCGACATCATCGACCGTCATCTGGCGCATCTCGCGCGCCAGACGCAAGCGGGCGCCGACACCCGGAAGAATCCCGCTGCCCGGCTCGCTTGTTCCGGCAGTTGATTGATCGAGGCTGACTGGCTCAGTCATTCAAAATTCCCCTTGAGGAAGGCCTGGTATTCCTTCGATGTCGGATAGCGGCCGCGCAACTGCGACGCGTAGTTGCCCTCGCCGGCCTTGTTGCCCAGCTTGCGCTCGAGGCGAACGGCAAGCCAGAGCGCCTCGGCGGACGGCGGCTCCATCGCCTTGATCGCTTCGCCCAGATAGACCTTCGCCTCGTCCAGGTTACCGCGCAGATAGAGCAGTTCCGCCAGTTTTTGCCGGGTTGCCGGGGCGGCGTTCTTCGAAAGGCGCAGCGACTCCAGCAGATAATTCAGCGCCCCGTCGAGATCCCCGGCCTTCATGGCGCAATTGCCCGCATTGGCATAGGCGACCTCGGGCGTTTCGTAGAGCGGATCCTTCAACGCATTCAGGAAGTACTGGATCGACTGCCGCGGCTGGCCGATGTCGCAAAGGAAC
>CAZKSD010000324.1:0-2772 GCA_964555315.1 uncultured Dechloromonas sp. | reverse complement strand
CTCCGTCTATTTCGACAAGGACAATCGCCTTGAAAGGGTATCGGGCGACGTCGCGGTCGGCGACCCCGATGAACTCGCCGCGCCGACGGCGCAGACGCGCGTGGTCGACTTTGGCACCCTGCCCAGTGACGGGTCGGCGCCGCCGATGCCTCCCCCCGAGGGGCCGGGATTCATCGAGGGTTTGATAAAGTCCATCGGATTCTGATCATGAACAACGGAACGCGAGTAGGTGTCGTGGGCGCCGGGGGGCGCATGGGCCGGATGCTGCTCGAGGCGGCCCTGAACGATGAAGGCGTGACGCTGGCCGGCGCGTTCGACGTGCCGGGGAGCGCCGCGGTCGGCCAGACGGCGGGGCGATTGACCGGCCTCGCCAGCGCGATCCGGGTCAGCGACGATCTCGCCGGGGGCCTCGCGGCGATCGACTGCCTGATCGATTTCACCCGGCCGCAGGGTACGCTGGCGCATCTCGAACTGTGCCGTCAGGCCGGCGTCGGCATGGTGATCGGCACCACCGGCTTCGAAGGCGAGGGCAAGGAAAGAATCGCCGCCGCGGCCCGCGACATCCCGGTTGTCTTCGCGCCGAACATGGCCGTCGGAGTCAATCTGGTTTTCAGACTGCTGGATACCGCCGCGCGCATCCTGAATCAGGGATACGACATCGAGATCGTCGAGGCGCACCACCGGATGAAGGTCGATGCGCCATCGGGTACCGCATTGTGCATGGGCGAAGTGGTCGCCGGCGCACTCGGCAGGGATCTCCGGGAATGCGCCGTCTACGGCCGCGAAGGCGTGACCGGCGAACGCGACCCGTCGACCATCGGCTTTGCCACCGTTCGTGGCGGCGATGTCGTCGGCGACCATACCGTGATGTTCTGTGGTATCGGCGAACGCGTCGAGATTTCCCACAAGGCGGGCAGCCGCATGCCTTATGCGCTGGGCAGCATGCGCGCGGCGCGCTTCCTGGCCGGCCGCCGCAACGGCCTGTTCGACATGCAGGACGTCCTCGGACTGCGCTGAGCGTTATCGCGGATATTTCCTGTCGTCCGGTGCGGGCGACGGCGGGTCGCAAGTCTGCCAGGGGTCCGCGAATTTGCCCGGACGGGTCGTTTCGGCTAAAATTGCACGGCTGCAAAGCACGAGCGGGGAGGCGCAAGCCTTCCCGCTTGGCACATGAACAAGCAGGAATTTCCAGGAGAGCCGGTCGTGTCGTTGCTGCCCTCATTTACCCCCGCCATTCTCGCCCTGGCCGACGGAACGTTGTTCCGGGGACAATCCATCGGCGCAGACGGCGTGACCAGTGGCGAGGTGGTCTTCAACACCGCGATGTCCGGCTATCAGGAAATCCTCACCGATCCCTCGTACTGCCGGCAGATCGTCACGCTGACCTATCCGCATATCGGCAATACGGGTTGCAACGCCGAAGATTTCGAATCCGGCGCCAATTACGCCGCCGGCCTGGTCATTCGCGATCTGCCGAGCCGCGCTTCCAGCTGGCGCTGCGAGGACGACCTGTCTTCGTATCTGAAGAGGCATGGCATCGTCGCCATTGCCGGCATCGATACGCGCAGGCTGACCCGCATCCTCCGCGAACAGGGCGCCCAGGCCGGTTGCATTTTGGCTGGCGAGGCCGATGACGCCAAGGCCCTGGCTCTGGCCCGCGCCTTCCCGGGATTGAACGGGATGGATCTGGCCAGGGTGGTTTCAGCCAGGCAGGGCTATCCCTGGAGCGCAGGCGAATGGACCTTGAAGGGCTACGAACAGGGCTCGGCGCCGCGCTTCCATGTCGTCGCCTACGATTTCGGCGTCAAGAAGAACATCCTGCGCATGCTGGCCCAGCGCGCCGTCAAGCTGACCGTCGTTCCCGCGCAGACGCCGGCGGCGGAGGTGCTGGCGCTGAAGCCGGACGGCGTGTTCCTGTCCAACGGCCCGGGTGACCCGGAGCCGTGCGACTATGCCATTGCCGCAATTCGCGAGTTCCTCGACCGCGGCGTGCCGACCTTCGGCATCTGTCTCGGGCATCAGCTGCTGGCGCTGGCCTCGGGCGCCAGGACGCTGAAGATGAAGTTTGGTCACCACGGCGCCAATCACCCGGTCAAGGACCTGGATTCCGGTCAGGTGCTGATCACCAGCCAGAACCACGGCTTTGCGGTCGACGGCGATTCCCTGCCGGAAAACCTGCGGGCCACCCACGTGTCGCTGTTCGATGGTTCGCTGCAAGGCATCGCCCGCACCGACGTGCCGGCCTTCTCCTTCCAGGGCCACCCGGAAGGCAGCCCCGGTCCGCACGACCTGGCCTACCTGTTCGACCGCTTCCTCGACACCATGACGCGCGGTGTCGCGGCGCTGCTGCCGGCGCACTAGGGCGGGAATCGACATGCCGAAACGTACAGACATCCACAGCATCCTCATCATCGGCGCCGGCCCGATCATCATCGGTCAGGCCTGCGAATTCGACTACTCCGGCGCCCAGGCCTGCAAGGCGCTGCGCGAGGAGGGCTACAGGGTCATCCTGGTCAATTCCAATCCGGCGACGATCATGACCGACCCGGAAATGGCCGACGTCACCTACATCGAGCCGATCACCTGGCAGGTGGTCGCCAAAATCATCGAGAAGGAGCATCCGCACGCGCTGCTGCCGACGATGGGCGGCCAGACCGCGCTCAACTGCGCGCTCGACCTCGATCGCGAGGGCGTGCTCGCCAAATTCGGCGTCGAGCTGATCGGCGCGTCGAAGGAAGCCATCGACAAGGCCGAGGACCGCGAGAAGTTCAA
>CAZKSD010000323.1:0-2777 GCA_964555315.1 uncultured Dechloromonas sp. | reverse complement strand
ACCGCCTTGAACACTTCGCCGTCGAGGCGGGCCAGGTCGCCGGTCGCTTCCAGCGCATAGTAGAGCTTCGCGAGATTCGCCCAGGCAGCGCGGCCAAAGGTGATCGGCACCCGCTTGAAGACGACATCACCCGGCTGCTTGGCCGCCCAGGCGGAAACCAGTGGATGAAAGTCGCTGCAGTGCGGGCACCCGTAGCTGAAGAATTCGAGGACCTCGATCTTCGCCGGATCGTCGGTCGGCTGCGCCGGTGAAACCGGCGTGTAGTCCTTGCCGGCGGTCTGGGCCAATGCCGGAAGGCCGAGCGCCAGCGCGGCGGCGACGGTCACACCGAGAAAACTGCGACGGGCAAATTGCATGGCTTACTCCTTGTTCTTGACAAGCTGGGCTTCGACGCCATTCCTGGCCAGTTCGGCGCGAACCTTGTTCAGTTCATCGATCTTGGTGTAGGGACCGACACGGACGCGATAATAGGTCTTGTCCTGCACCATCACCTGCTGCACGACGGCCTCGACTCCCATGAACGCCAGCTTGGCTTTCTGGTTGTCGGCATCCTGCGGCGTGCTGAAGGAACCGGCCTGCAGGAAGAGCGGGGTCTTGCTCTCCTTGGGCTCTTCCTTCTTTTCTTCCTTCTTCGGCTCTTCCTTGGCGACAGGCTTCGGCGCCTTGTCCGGAACGGCGTCCGACTTGCCCGGCAGGATGTCGTAGAACTGGAAGCGTTTCTCGGGGATCGGGTCACCCGGTTTGCCCGGCAGCGCCAGCGGTTGCGCCGGCTGGGCATCGGCGCCCGGAGGCGCCGGCTTGCCGGCGGCGGCCTTGCCACTTTCCGGCGGCGGAGGCGGCGGCGCCGGCAACTGCTTGGAGAACGGCAGCGGCGACTTGTTCATGGTCCACACCACGGCAGCGGCGACAACGACCCCGATCACGAGGCCGATGAACATGCCGATCAGGGTGCCGCCGCGCGCCTTCTTCCTGGCCGGCTGGCTTTTCTTGGGTTTCAAGTCACGGCTCATGGCGTTTCCTCACATCGATTCCGGGCAACCGACACCCAGGATTCCCAGACCATTGCGGATCACCTGACGCACCGCGGCGGCCAGCGCGACGCGCGCATCGCGCAGCGCGGCATCGTCGACCAGCATGCGTTCGGCGTTATACCAGCCGTGGAACTCGCCGGCCAGATCCTTCAGGTAGAAGGCGATCAGATGCGGCGCCAGGTCACGCGCCGAATTCTCGACGACATCGCGGAATTCGGCCAGCTTGTTGGCGATGGCCAGTTCGCGGGGACTGTCGAGGCGCTTCAGGTCGACGCCGGCGAGCGCTGCGAAATCGCCGTCCCACTGCGCGATGACCGAGCAGATGCGGGCATGCGCGTACTGGATGTAATAGACCGGATTTTCGTTGGTCTGGCTCTTGGCCAGATCGAGGTCGAAATCGAGATGCTGGTCCGACTTGCGCAGCGCGTAGAAGAAGCGGCAGGCGTCGTTGCCGACCTCGCCGCGCAGTTCGCGCAGCGTCACGAACTCGCCAGAACGCGTGGACATCGACGCCTTCTGGCCGTTGCGATAGAGAACGGCGAACTGGACCAGCGCCACTTGCAGCCTGTCGGCATCGAGCCCGAGCGCCCTGACAGCGCCGCTGACGCGCGGGATGTAGCCGTGGTGGTCGGCGCCCCAGATGTTGATGATGCGGTCGAAGCCACGCTCGAACTTGTTCAGGTGATAGGCGATGTCGGAAGCGAAATAGGTGTACAGGCCGTTCTCGCGCTGGACGACGCGGTCCTTTTCGTCGCCGAAGGCGGTCGACCGGAACCAGCGGGCGCCGTTCTGCTCGTAGAGATGGCCGTTCCTCGCCAACCGGTCGACGCAACGCGCGACCAGCCCGGTGTCGAACAGGGCCATTTCGGAAAACCAGACGTCGAATTCGACGCCGAACGCTTCCAGATCGTCGCGGCAGTCGGCCAATTGTTCGGACAGGGCATGCTGATGCACGTCAGGCCAGTCCTGGCCAAGGAGTTCCTTGGCCCGGGCGATCAGCGCATCGAGGTGGAGTTCGCGCTGCTGCCCGGCCTCGTCGTCGGCGCGGTCGGCCGGCGGCAATCCGGGGACGCCGGCCATCACCCGGTTGGCGGGACGAACGTACTTGTCGCCGTGCGCCACCGTCAGTTGCTGCGCCATGTCGCGGACATAAGCGCCCTGATAGGCATTGGCCGGAAAGGGCACGACAACACCGTGCTGCTCGAGGTAACGCAGCCAGGTCGACAGGCCGAGGATGTCCATCTGCCGCCCGGCATCGTTGACGTAATACTCGCGCGTCACGTCCCAGCCGGCGAAGGCCAGTAGGCTCGACAGCGAAGCGCCGTAGGCCGCGCCGCGCCCGTGACCGACGTGCAGCGGGCCGGTCGGGTTGGCGGAGACGTACTCCACCTGGACCTTTCGCGCGCCGCCGAGACGCGAGCGCCCGAACTTATCGCCCGCGGCCAGCACGGCGCTGACGACCTT
Source organism: uncultured Dechloromonas sp. (assembly GCA_964555315.1). Taxonomy (GTDB): domain Bacteria; phylum Pseudomonadota; class Gammaproteobacteria; order Burkholderiales; family Rhodocyclaceae; genus Azonexus. Next base: position 282 of record CAZKSD010000323.1, on the reverse strand, counting down.
GACCTTGGCCCGCGCGTCGAGCGTGAAGTTGATGAACCCAGCCCCCGCCACCTCGGCCTTGCTGACCAGGTCCGAAGGCGGCAGCTCGGCCAGCAACTGGTTGGCTACTTCGCGCGGATTCCTCTTCAGCACCTTGGCCAGTTGCATCGCCAGGTTGGTGGCGAAATCGCCATGCGCCGGGTCGCGAGGTCGCTCGAGGTGGATCGGCGTGTCGGCCGCCGTCGGCGCAACGCTGGCCAGCGCCTGCTGCAGCAGTTCGGTCAGCTTGGATTTGACATCGTG
>CAZKSD010000322.1:0-2781 GCA_964555315.1 uncultured Dechloromonas sp. | reverse complement strand
ACCGGAACCGTTTCGCTCAACGCCATCAACCAGACCCTGCCGCAACTGCTGACCCGCATCTCCAAGCAGGTCGACATGCGTTTCGATCTCGACGGCCCGAATCTCGCGGTGATGCCGGATTCGCCCTATCTCAAGCACTACAAGGTCGACTACGTCAATATGGCGCGCACGGTGACCGGCACGGTGTCGACCAACACCCAGATCAACACCAACCAGCCGGGCGGGCCCGGCGGCACCGGTGCCTCGCCGACCGCCTCCGGCTCGGCGAACGTCTCCAACACGTCGATCCAGAACAACTCGCGGAACATGTTCTGGGAACAGCTCGAGAAGAACATCAAGGACATCCTGCACGAGACCGACAAGGTTTTCCCCGAAGGGTCGAGCGAAACCTTGATCGAGCAGGCCAATGCGCAGACCGCGACCGGGGCGGCGGCGCTGCCGCAGGGCAGCGGGCCGCGTGCGGCGCAGGCGATCGCCGGCGCCTTGCAGGCGAATCCGTCGCCGGCGTCGGCAAGCCAGGCGACCGGAAGCTCGATGGTGCGCCGCAGCACCTTCCGCGAGGCCGCCTCGGTCATCATGAATCCGGAAAGCGGCGTCGTCACCGTGCGCGCGACATCGCGCCAGCATGAAAAGATCCAGGAGTTCATCGACCGCGTGATCACCTCGTCGCGCCGCCAGGTGCTGATCGAGGCAACCATCGTCGAGGTTCAGCTCGGCGAGGGTTACCAGCAGGGCATCGAGTGGACCAAGGTGATCACCGGGGCCACCGGCGCCGGCTTCTCCCTGACGCCGGCGTCGATCAACTCCAATGTCGGCAACGCGCTGACGCCATTCACGCTGGCCTACAATAACAAGCAGACCAACTTCGAGATCAACAGCATCGTCAACATCCTGCAGGCCTACGGCACCGCCAAGGTGTTGTCGAGCCCGCGCCTGTCGGTGATGAACAACCAGACCGCGCTGCTCAAGGTGGTCGAGAACTTCGTGTACTTCAACGTCAAGGCCGACACCACGTCCACGGTCAACGTCGGCACCACCGTCGCCGTGACGACGACGCCGCAGTCGGTTTCCGTCGGCCTGGTGATGACGGTCACGCCGCAGGTGAGCAGCGGCGACGCCGTGATCCTCAACGTGCGGCCGACCATTTCCAGCATTTCCGAACTCAAGGAAGATCCCAATCCGAGCATCCCGGCCGGCATCAAGAACTACGTGCCGCAGATCCGAACGCGCGAGATCGAGTCGGTGATGCGCGTCAACAGCGGCGAAGTCGCCGTCCTCGGCGGACTGATGGAGGATGGCGTCAACTGGAAGACCGGGCGTGTCCCGCTGGCCGGCCAGATCCCGCTGATCGGCGAAATCTTCAATACGCGCAACAACGCGGCGATCAAATCGGAGCTGGTCATCTTCCTGCGTCCGGTGATCATCCGCGACCCGAGCCTGAGCGGCGACTACGCCGGCTACCGTTCGCAGCTTCCCGGCGACGACTTCTTCAGCCAGACGCGCGAAGCACAGCCCTTGAACAACTTTCCCGACCCCTCCAGGCAGCAATGAGCCTGTTGATGGATGCCCTGAAACGGGCTGAAGCGAGCAAGCAGGAAGCTGCGCGGGCGGCGGCGGGGCATGAAGTACCGCCAGCGGCTGTCGCCGACATCACCCTGGAGCCGCTGACTGCGTCCGGTGCCGGCGGCACTTCGCTGCCCGAACTTGCCGCCCACATCGACGCCCTCGATGCCGATCTCGCGACGACCCCCCCGCTGCGGCGCCCTCCGCCGGCACCGCAGGCACGGCCGGCACCCGGCATCCCGGAGCCCGAAGACAGCTACCTGGCCGCGGCGCGCAACGCCTTCGCCGCCAAGCAGCAGGAGCCGCCCTCGCGGCGCCCGATGTGGCTGGCGCTGGGCGCCCTCGGGGTGGCGATGGTCGGTATCGGGGCTTACGTCCTATACCAGACGCAATCGCTGAGCGGCGGTTCGCTGACGCCTCCCGCCGGCGGACCCGCCGCGGTCGCCCAGCGTCCGCTCCCCCCGGCTGCCCCGCCGCCGGCACTACCGCTGAGCCCCCCGGCGGCACCAGCCATTCCGGCCCAGATTTCCCAGTCGACCGCGGCGGCCCCGCCTGCGGCATCGCGACCGGCCTTTTCGTCCCGCGCAGAACCCGCCGAAAACCTGGCCTCCGGCGAAGGACGAAATGCCGCGCCTGCCATCCGCCTGACCCGCTCGCGACCCGAACCCGACGCCAACGTCGAAGCCGGCTACGCCAGCCTGCGGGGCAATCAAATCGATGCGGCGCGCCACGATTACGAACGCGCGTTGAAAGCCGATCCGAACAACGTCGATGCGCTGCTGGCGCTGGCCGCCATCGCCCAGCGCCAGGGACGCTCCGCCGATGCCGACCGCTACCGGCAACGCGCCGTCGAGGCCGATCCGCGCGATCCGGCGGCCCAGGCGGCCAGCCTCGGCAACAGCGCGAGCGGCGACCCGCAGGCCAATGAAAGCCGCCTGAAGACGCTGCTCGCCAGCCAGCCGGAATCGGCGCCGCTGAATTTTGCCCTGGGCAACCTCTATTCACGCCAGAACCGCTGGTCCGAGGCCCAGCAGGTCTATTTCAACGCCGTGGCCGCCGATGCCGACAACCCGGACTACTTGTTCAATCTGGCGGTCAGTCTCGATCATCTGCGCCAGCCCAAACTCGCCGCCCAGCACTACCGCCTGGCCCTCGACGCGGCGCAGCGGCGCCCGGCGGCCTTCGACCGCGACCGCGTCAAGCTTCGCCTGGCCGAAC
>CAZKSD010000321.1:0-2796 GCA_964555315.1 uncultured Dechloromonas sp. | reverse complement strand
CCGCAGCCCACGCGCATGCGCTGCTCGACGACGCCGTCGACGACCGGCGCCGCGCCCGAGCGCACCTGCACCCGCGCGCCGCCGTCGATCGTCAGCTCGACCGCTTGCCGGTTGCCGAGCGCGAGCATCGTCTCGACCGTCACCCTGCCCTCGCGCTTGCTGCCGCCGGTGAGATGGTGCACGCCGCCGATGCTGAGCATCTGCGAGCCGTATTCGGCCGTCGTCACGTGGCCGACGACCTCGCCGTCGCAGCGCACGTTCGCCTGCTCCGGGCCGAGCCAGCGGTCGGTGTCGATCTTGAGCTTGAAGCTGCAGTAGCTGAAGATGCCCTCGGTGACGACGGTGACCATGTCCACGCCGTCGGCCTCGGCCGCCACGATGAAGGGCGCGGGCTTGTAGTCGGGATAGGTCGTCGACGCGCCGACGCCGGTGACGAAGACGTCGCTGGCAGCCCCGGCGTCCGCGGCGGCCGGCTCGCCGGCAGCGACGAACGGGACCAGTTCGGTGCTGCCCGAATCGATCGCCCGGCGCATCATCAGCACCGGATCCACGCGCACCAGCGTGCCGCCGCGGTTCGCGTAGCGGTCGCAGGCGCCGGCTTTGCCGTCGCTGATCTGGCACAGCACCGGGCAGGCGTTGCACTCGATCTTGTTCGCCGCCATGCGCTCGTTGCGCGGCGCGGCCTGCCAGGCGCCGACAGGCAGCGGTGATGGCTGCGGCGACGCGTCACCCAGGCCGTCGGTCTTCGTGTGCTCGTGCTCGGCCATCGGTCTTGGTTTCTCGTGCGCCTGGACACCTGATTCTTGCGCAGCGGCGGCCATGCACCCTTGTTCGGTCGGGCCAGGGGTAATCCCCGACAATCCTTGGTTCCGCGCCTGCCACGAACCGCTTTCTGCCCGTGACCGCACCTGCCTCGCTCGCCCTCGCCCACGGGCTGCAATTCACCGACCTCCATGAGGATGCTGGCCTCGCCCGGCTCGATGCCGCTTTCATCGCCGAACTGACAACCCGCGACGCCGCGCTGGCCGAACGCCTGCTCCAGGCGCGCGCGGCCGGCGGATCGACGCCCCGCGACGAGGCGCCGTTGCTGATCGCGCTTGGCCCCCATGTCGAGGCGTTCATTGCCGGGCTGTTCGGGATCGAGCAGGAGGCCGCCGCGCTGGCCGCCGCGCACCGCGCGCTGGCGCCGGTCTACGAAGCGAAGATTCAGTTCGTCCGCCGCCAGGCGGCCAAGCTCGGCCCCGACTCCCTCGCCGGCTTCGATGCCGATGCGGCGCGCGCGCAACTCGAAAAGGCGCTCGGCGAGCCGTTCGGCGAACGCGCTTTCGCAGTCGCGATCAACGCCTGGCAGGCGACGGCCGACGACGAATCGGCGCTGCCCGACGCGCGCGCCGCGGCGCAGGAGCGACTCGACCTCGCCCGCCGCTACAGCGCCTGGGCCGCATCGACCGCCGAGGGCACTCAGCGCCACGCTGGCGACGTGCTGTTCACGCTGCCAGGCAAGATCGATCCGCAGCACCTGCTGCACCACGCCCGCGAACACCAGGAAGGCGGCGTGCGGACCTTCACCGTCGAACCCGGCCACCTGCGCCGGCGCGACGGCTTCGCGCTGACCGACCCCGGCGTCGACCTGCGCGGCGCGCTCGACCAGACGAACTACTGCATCTGGTGCCACGAGCAGGGCAAGGATTCGTGCTCGAAGGGCATGAAAGAAAAGCCCGGCGCCGACGGCACGGCGCGCTGGAAGCGTTCGGCGCTCGGCGTGCCGCTGGCCGGTTGCCCACTGGAAGAGCGGATCTCCGAATTCCAGATGCTCAAGTCGCGCGCGCTGCCGATCGCCGCGCTGGCGACGATCGTCGTCGACAACCCGATGGTCGCGGTCACCGGCCACCGGATCTGCAACGACTGCATGAAGGCGTGCATCTACCAGAAGCAGACGCCGGTGGACATCCCGCAGGCCGAGACGCGCACGTTGAAGGACGTGCTCGAGCTGCCGTGGGGCTTCGAGATCTATTCGCTGCTGACGCGCTGGAACCCGCTGAACCTCGCGCGCCCCTGCCCGAAACCCGACAGCGGGCGCAAGGTGCTGGTCGTCGGCATGGGTCCGGCCGGCTTCACGCTCGCGCATCATTTGCTCAACGACGGCCACGGCGTCGTCGGAATCGACGGGCTGAAGATCGAGCCGCTCGCGCCGGACGTAAGCGGCCTCGCGATCGACGGCGCTCGCGTACCCTTCGCGCCGATCCGCGATGTGCACGCGCTCTACGAGCCGCTGGGCGCCCGCGTGATGGCCGGCTTCGGCGGCGTCGCCGAGTACGGCATCACGGTGCGCTGGAACAAGAACTTCCTGAAGTTGGCACGCCTGCTGCTGGAACGCCGCACGCGCTTCGACCTGATCGGCGGCGTACGCTTCGGCAGCACGCTGACGGTCGACGACGCGTTCGACCTGGGTTTCGACCATGTCGCGCTGGCGATGGGTGCGGGCAAGCCGACCGTGCTCGACATCCCGAACGGCCTGGCGCGCGGCGTACGTACGGCCAGCGACTTCCTGATGGCGCTGCAGCTCACCGGCGCCGCGCGCACCGATACGCTGGCCAACATGCAGCTGCGACTGCCGGTGGTCGTGGTCGGCGGCGGATTGACGGCGATCGACACGGCGACCGAATCGCTCGCCTATTACGCGGTGCAGGTCGAGAAGTTCCTCGCCCGCCATGAAGTGCTGGCCGCGCAGCTGGGCGAGGCGGCCGCGCGCGCCGCCTGGCGCGGCGACGAGGTCGAGGTCGCCGACGAGTTCCT
>CAZKSD010000320.1:0-2801 GCA_964555315.1 uncultured Dechloromonas sp. | reverse complement strand
CGCCAGGCCGAGGCCGGCGACGAAGAAGAAGGCGAGATTGGCCCAGAAGCCGGCGCTGCGCAGGATGCCGGCGATTTTGCCGCTCTCGTCGGCGTCGACCGCAATTGGCGGCGCGGCGGGGGCGGTGGACGGGTCGGGCAGCGTGACGGCGACGGTCTGTGTCTGCGGCGGGTAGCAGACACCGGCATCGGCGCAGCCCTGCGAGGTCACCTTCAACTTGAGCGGCAGCGCACCCGAGGCGTTGCGTTCGACCGGCAGGCGGATGGCGACGCTCTTGTAGAAGACCTCGACCTTGCCGAAAGTGTCGTCGTTCTTTTCCTTGCCCCTGGGGAAGACCGGCGTGCCGAGGGTGGCGCTGTCGCCGTCGATGGCGAAGCGGAACTTGTCGCGGTAGAGGTAATAGCCCTTGGCGATCGCGAAGGCGACTTCGATGGTTTGCGCATCGAGCGCTCGCGCGCTCGGCTTGAAGGCGACGGCCGGGTCGAGGAACTCCTCGCCGTGGGCGAGCGAAACGAGGAAACAGAAGAGGACGAACAGGCTGCGCATGTTTGGCGTATTGCTATGGCTGGATTTGGTCGCTTGGTTGGCCTAGATTCGCAATCCGGCGAATGGCGCGGGCAAGGCTGGGAGAGTTGTCGGCGGCTCTGTGCGCCGACCAATGTGCCTTTACGAAATGGCAGAGGTGCGGGTTGTAGCCGCTTCCCTGCTTGCTGACATCGGTCTGGGAAACCACTTCGAGGCGAATATCACGCTTCGTTGACTTGCGTGCTAGGGTGAGCATGTGCCTCTTTGGGTCTGCCTCTTCGTCGGGTGTTTTCGAAACATGTTTTTCTGCAATCTCAAAATAGTTTGCCAAAGCCTTGCGGTCGGCAAGCAACCAACTTTCAGATTCTGAGACTGCCAGGCGGAGGGAAAAGTTTTCTGGCAGCATCATAGGCAGCCATCGTGAAAGCAGTTCTTTAACGCATTTCCCATCTGTATCGGCAATGCACAGTACAGGTTGAAAATGCTTCGCTTGCCGGATGAAACGAGGCAATTCCGGGACTAATTTGGTGACGCCCTTCGTGTTGATGGGGCTCAGCGGCATTTGCCAGTCAGGCAATAGCTCCGTAACCAGTCGTTCACCCAGCGCGCAGCTTAGAGGATCTTCGCCGACGACCAGAATCTGTTTCATCCAAACAGACCCATCTGGTCGATTTGCTCAGGGCGGGTTTTCGGTAACAGGACTTCAGCCGGATTCAGGCCGTTTTCCATGGCTTTGGTTTCAGCTTCATCTGGCGTTCGAATAATCGAGCCGTTGCCACTCGGTGCTAGGAGTAGTACCGCTTGCGGGTCGCCGACCTCGGCAATCAGGTTGTCGCTGTGGGTACTGATCAAAACCTGACGCGAGGATTTCCGCTTGCGCAACACGCGATCAATGATTAACGGAATATGCTCCGTGATCGCATCGTTGAGCGAAAGCTCGGGTTCCTCAAGCAAGAGCAAACCGTCTCCTTCCTGCAAGGCCCACAGTAGCCCGAGAAGTCGCAAAGTACCGTCGGAAAACTGGTCTTCCCGCTGCCAGGAGCCATGCACCCGCCAATGTTTGAAATTGGCTTTGAGATGCGGGCTACCAGTAGCAGCATCTTGCTCGAACTCAAGTTCTGAGAACTGCGGTACGGCAATTTCGAGGGCCTTCTGAATTCGGTCCAGCCTGGCTTTGCGGGTTCTGGGTTGAGTTTTGGCAATCCTTTGCAACAAACCTTGGCCAAACGGGTCGCTTTCGATAATTCGCCCACTGATTTCATCGCTGTGCTTAAGTAACTGGGGTACCAGATGCAAATAAGTTGTACTAGCAAAGTAATCACCCAACTCTCGGAAAGAGGCGTTGTTGTTGATCTGCTCAAGGTGAGTTTGCGTAAGGCGGGCTGGATCGGACAAATCCTCACCGCCGGGCCGCTGTAGTTGCATGCTGTTGCGGTGATAAACCGATTCCTCGGTAATAAGTACTCGCTGCTGGCCTTTGCCTTCGCTTTTAAAGGCCAGCACATAGCGCCAAGTCGGTGAGCTATCCGAGGCTGACTCAGACAGCTCGATCTCGATCCTGATCTCGGGATCTCTGCGCGCGTGAAGGCTGCGGAGCTTGGTTAAGCCACCCCTGTCCTTCAAGGCTTTTTGCAAACCGCCGCCCTCGCTCTGTGCGATTGTGCGCAGGAAACGGAACACATCGAGGAAGTTGGACTTTCCGGAGGCGTTGGCACCAATGAGATAGCCGCGAGCCCCAAGTTTGACGTCGACATCGCGGAAATTTCGCCAGTTTTTCAGTTTAAGTCGTGTAATTAACATCAACGGTCTCCTGCATTGTGCATTTTGGGTACCAAGACGGACTATCGAACGGAGACAAAAATTGTCATTTCGGCGTTTCCGCCGCCACCCAGTTCAGGTAGGCCGGCAATCCGTGCGCGACCGGCAGGGCGATGATTTCCGGCACCTCGTAGGGATGGTGCTGGCGGATCAATTTTTCGAGCGCCGGGTAGCTGGTTGCGGTCGACTTGATGAACACGGGGATTTCCGTTGCCGACTCGACCTTTCCCTGCCAGCGGTAGACCGACTGCGCGCGCGGCAGGATATTGACGCAGGCGGCGAGCCTGGCTTCGACGACGGCGAGCGCGATGGCGTTGGCGACCTCCTCGTCGGGGCAGTTGGTGAGGACGAGCAGTGTTTCCATGAGCGGATTCTACTTGAGCAGACGCCGGCGCGTCAGGCGCAGGGCGATGGCGAAGGCTGCGCCGGTGGTCGCCAGCAGCGCCAGGATGTGGATC
>CAZKSD010000319.1:0-2801 GCA_964555315.1 uncultured Dechloromonas sp. | reverse complement strand
AGGCCATCGGCCGGCCGGGCTTGATGTTGAGTTTCCAGAAGCTCACTTCGCCGAGACGGGCGAGGATCTCGCGGACGAAATCGGCCTCGCCGACCGACACGCCGCCGGTGGTGATGATCGCGTCGGCGACGCCGGCAGCTTCGCGCAGCGCCGCTTCGAGCGCTTCCGGCACGTCGGGGACGACGCCGAGGTCGATGAGGTCGGCGCCGAGGCGGGTCAGCAGGCCGTGCAGGGTGTAGCGGTTGGCGTCGTAGATCTGGCCTGGGGCGAGCGGCGTGCCGATCGACGCCAGTTCGTCGCCGGTTGAAAAGAAGGCGACGCGCAGGCGGCGCCTGACGGCGACCTCGGCGATGCCGAGCGAGGCGATCAGCCCGAGTTCGGCCGGGCCGACCCGCTTGCCAGCGGCCAAGGCCACGGCACCGCGCGCCAGATCCTCGCCGGTGCGCCGGGTGTTCTGGCCTAGCTTCTGGCCGGCGGGAACGCAGATGGCGCCGTCCTCGACGCGCGCCACCTCCTGCACGACCACGGTATCCGCCCCCGCCGGCAGCACAGCGCCGGTCATGACGCGCACCGCCTGCCCCTTGCCGACCAGCCCTGAGAAGGCGCTCCCGGCAAAGGCGGTGCCGACCACCTGCAGCCGCGTTTCGCCGTCGCCGACGAGGCTGTCGAAACGGACCGCGTAGCCGTCCATCGCCGAGTTGTCGTGCGCCGGCACGTCGTGCGGGGCGACGATGGCGGCGGCGAGGATGCGCCCCAGCGCGCTGCGCAGCGGCACGAACTCGCGGCCGACCACCGGCGCCACCTGCGCCAGCATGCGCGCACGCGCCTCGGCAGCGGAAAGGGTGCGGTCTTCGGGAGCGGACGAGGCGCAGGAGGAGATATCGGTCATGGCGTCACGGTTTGGCGTTGGGAAAGAAGACCTGCTGGCCGTCGGCGCGGAAGGCGGCGATCGCCTCCTGTCCCTCCTTCGAGACCAGCCACTGGGCGAAGCGCTCGGCGGCTTCCTTCTTGACATGCGGATGGCGCGCCGGATTGACCGGGATCACGCCGTAGGGGTTGAACAGCACCGGATCGCCGGCGAACAGCAGATCGAGGTCGCGGCGGTTCCTGAACGCGTACCAGGTGGCGCGGTCGGACAGCGTGTAGGCACTGGTCGCCGCCGCCATGTTGAGCGTCGGACCCATGCCGCTGCCAAGTTCCTTGTAGCCGGCCAGCGCCTTGGGATCGATGCCGGCCGCCTGCCACAGGCGCAGTTCGGCGGCGTGCGTGCCGCTCTTGTCGCCGCGCGAGACGAACGGCTGGCCGCTGGCGGCGATGCCCTTCAGCGCGTTGAGCGCACTGCCGGCGGCGCGAATCTGCGCCGGGTCGTCCTTCGGGCCGACGACGATGAAATCGTTGTACATCACGTCCTTGCGGTAGCTGCCGTAGCCTTCGGCGACGAACTGGTCCTCGGCGGCGCGGTCGTGCACGAACAGCACGTCGGCATCGCCGCGGCGGCCGATGTCGAGCGCCTGGCCGGTGCCGACCGCCGCCACGCGCACCTTGATCGCGGTCGACTGCTCGAATCGGGGCAAAATCCAGCCGAACAGGCCGGACTGCTCGGTGGATGTGGTCGAGGCGACGACCAGCGTTTCGTCGGCGTGGGCGACGCCGGCCAGCAGGCCCAGGACAAACATCAACGATCGAAGGCAATGCGCCATGGCAGTTCTCCTTGCAGGTAGGCCCGCGCCGCCGGCGACTGCGGGCGGGCGAAGAAGCGGTGCGCCGTTTCGTGCTCCTGCACGCGGCCGTCCGCCAGAAAGACGATGTCGTCGGCCAGGCGCGTCGCCTGCCCGAGATTATGCGTGGTCATCAGCACCTTGGCGCCGTCGGTGCGGATTTCGCGGATGATGGTCTCGACCGCCTCGGTCGCCGTCGGGTCGAGGCTGGCCGTCGGCTCGTCGAGCAGCAGCAGGCGCGGGTGCATGGCCCAGGCGCGGGCGAGCGCCAGGCGCTGGCGTTCGCCGCCGGAGAGCAACCGGGCGCTGTCGCGGGCGCGGTGGGCGAGGCCGACGCGCTCGAGCACCGCCAGCGTCCGCGCCTTGCGCCCGGCACGACGCATCGCCTGCGGCCACAAGGCGAACTCGACATTGGCGAACACCGACAGGCGCAGCAGCATCGGCTGCTGGAAGACCATCGCCAGCCGCCCTGCCGGCTGCGCCGCGCCGCCCCAGTCGAGCACCCCGCCGTCAGCCGGCAGCAGCCCGGCCAGCAGGCGCAGCAGCAGCGTCTTGCCGGCGCCGTTGGGGCCGAGGATGACGCTGATGCCCTCGCCCGCGAGTTCGAGATCGACGCCGTCGAGAAGCGGCCGGCCGGCCGGGGCGAAGCGCAGGCCGGCAACGCGCAGCGGGAACATCAGCCGATCCTCCGCGCCGCCCGGCCGCGCAGGCCGTAGGCGGCGGCGTTGAGGGCGAGGATGAGGGTCATCAGCACGATGCCGAGCGCGATCGACAAAGCGAGGTCGCCCTTGCTGGTTTCGAGCGCGATGGCGGTGGTCATGACCCGCGTGTAGCCGTCGATGTTGCCGCCGACGATCATCACCGCGCCGACCTCGGACATCGCCCGCCCGAGCCCGGCCAGCGTCGCCACGCTGAGCGAGAAGCGGCAGTCGGCGAGCAGCAGGCGCACGGCCTGCGGCCGGCCGATGCCGATCAGCGAGAATTCCGGGGCGTACTCCTTCCAGGCGTCCTCGACGATCTGCCGCGTCACGGCGGCGATCAGCGGCACGACCAGCACGCTCTGGGCGACGATCATCGCCGCCG
>CAZKSD010000318.1:0-2827 GCA_964555315.1 uncultured Dechloromonas sp. | reverse complement strand
GAAGGTTTCGGTGACGACCTTGTTGAGGCCGGCGTCCATCGTGAAGCGCTCGCGCGTCCAGTCCGGGCTGGTGCCCATGCGGCGCATCTGGCGGGTGATGGTGCCGCCCGAGTACTCCTTCCATTCCCAGACCTTTTTCAGGAACTTGTCGCGGCCGAGATCGTGGCGCGAGATGCCCTGCGCGTCGAGCTGGCGCTCGACGACGATCTGGGTGGCGATGCCGGCGTGGTCGGTGCCCGGCTGCCACAGCGTGTTGTGGCCGCGCATCCGGTAGTAGCGGGTGAGGGCATCCATCAGCGTCTGGTTGAAGCCGTGGCCCATGTGCAGCGTGCCGGTGACATTGGGCGGCGGCAGCAGGATGCAGAAATTGTCCTGTTTGTTGCGGTCGACCCCGGCAGCGAAGTAATTTCGGGCTTCCCACTCGGGGTACCAGTGGCGTTCGATGTCGGCGGGCTCGAAGGCTTTGGCGAGTTCCATTGACTTGTCGGCGAAGGGGAAAACCGGCAATTATACCGGAGCGCGGCGAGCGCTTTGCCGCGATCTCAGTCGCGCGGACGGATCAAAGCCATGATCTCGGGCTCGCTGAGGAATTCGCGGATGGTGGTCTCGACAATGGCCGGGAGTTCGGCCGCGAGGCGATCATGGACGCGCCGGGCCAGTTCATGGGCGATGATGTCGAGCATCTCGCCGTCAAGCGCGACACCGGTTTGAGTCTCTGCCGCGGGCTGCATTTCGGGCTGTGGTGCGCGAGCCGCAACGGCGGGCTCGGCATCGAGAAGAAGCGGGATGTCCGTCTCCGGGTCGAAGGCGTCGACAAGAACCGGCACGTCGTCGCTGTCGGCGCTTCGCACTCGCCGCCGCCGCATCAAGTTGTCGGCGCGGTCAAGGACGGGACTGCTCATCGGCCTTCCCCTAACGCTCGCCGAGGTCGAAAAAACGGACCTCGTAACCGCGATCCTTGTAGAACTTGACGCGGTCGCGGGCGCTGCTGCGATCGGCCTCCTCCCGGCCCACAACCTCGATCAGGCTGTGGAAGCGCGAGAAACCGGGAGGCACGATCTGGCTGAGATTCATCAGGCGGTCGTCCTGCGGCAGGTGATCAAGATCGTCGGTGATCAGGATCGGTGTCTCGCCGGCGAGGGGAGAATCGCTCCGGCAGTGCGGCACAAAACTCAGCGCCGAGTGGGTCCACAGCATGCGGTCGACGGCACCGGCGACGGCATTTTCCGGTGCGTAGACCAGTACCGGCTTGTCCTTGGCGTAGGCACCGCCGAGCAGCGCGCAGGCGGCGGCGATCTTGTCCGGCGCGCCGTGGTAGAAGAAGACCTGGGTCAATTCAGCTGGCCGGTGCGTTGCAGAAGGTAGTGGGTAAGCAGGGCAACAGGCCGCCCCGTGGCACCCTTGTCGGCGCCCGACTTCCAGGCCGTGCCGGCGATGTCCAGGTGCGCCCACTTGAACTTCTTGGTGAAGCGCGACAGGAAGCAGGCAGCGGTAATCGCCCCGGCCCAGCGGCCGCCGATGTTGCCCATGTCGGCGAACGGACTCTTCAGCAGCTCCTGATAATCGTCCCACAACGGCAGGTGCCAGGCGCGGTCGTGCGCTTCCTCGCCGGCGGCGACCAATTCCCGGGCCAGTGCGTCGCGGTTGGCGAAGACGCCGCTGGCGACCCCGCCCAGGGCGACGACACAGGCACCGGTCAGCGTCGCCACGTCGATGACGGTGTCCGGTTCGAAACGTTCGGCATAGGTCAGCGCATCGCACAGAATCAACCGGCCCTCGGCGTCGGTGTTGAGAATCTCGATGGTCTGCCCGGACATCGAAGTGACGATGTCGCCCGGGCGGGTGGCGCCGCCACCGGGCATGTTTTCGGTAGCGGGCACGATCACTGTCAGGTTGACGGGCAGCTTGAGGCGCACGACGGCTTGCAGGGTGCCCAGCACTGCGGCGGCGCCGCACATGTCGTACTTCATTTCGTCCATCTCGGCCGCCGGCTTCAACGAAATGCCGCCGGTATCGAAAGTGACTCCCTTGCCGATCAGGACGACAGGCTTCGCGCCAGCCGTGGCGCCCCGGTAGCCGAGCACGATCAATTCTGGCGGCTGGTGCGAACCGGCGGCAACCGCCAGCAGCGAGCGCATGCCGAGCTTTTCCATGTCGGCGCGCTCGAGAACTTCGCATTCCAGGTTGAATTCCCGCGCCATCGCCCGGGCCTGTTCGGCGACATGCGCCGGGTTGCAGATGTTCGCCGGCAGATTGCCGAGATCCCGCGCTGCGGCCATTCCCCCGGCGATCGCAATGCCTTGGGCCAGGCCTTGTTCAGCCTGCCCATGCTCATTGCGCCGCTCCACCGCCAACGTCAACTTGCGCAACGGGCGGCGCACCTCGTCCTTCTTGCTCTTGAACCTGTCGAAACGGTAAGTGGCTTCCAGTGCGATCATCGCTGTCTGGCGCACGCGCCAGGCGACACCCCGCTGCCTTACAGGCAATTCGGTCAGGAAGAGAGAGGCGTCGAAAGCGCCGGTCTCGTTTACGGTCTTGACGGCGAGGCGGATGGCGCCGAGGAACTCCTTCTCGTGAAATTCCTTTTCCTTGCCCAGGCCAACCAGCAGGACGCGGTCGCAGAGCGTGCCGGGCACGTTGTGCAGCAGCAGGGTGGTGGCGGCCTTGCCTTCCATGTCGCCACGCCGGACGATGTCGGAAATGTAGCCGCCGGCAGCCTTGTCCAGCAATTCGGCGGGGAGGGTAAGCTTCCTTGATTCGAAAACCCCGACTACGACGCAAGCGCTTCTCTGCTTCTCCGGGCTGCCGCTTTTTATGCTAAATTCCA
>CAZKSD010000317.1:0-2832 GCA_964555315.1 uncultured Dechloromonas sp. | reverse complement strand
TACCCGCTCGACGACCCGCTTGCCGAGAGATTTCTTGCTGCTGTCTTTGCTTGCTGCGGCGTTCATTCTTAAGCCTTTCCGATAAAGAGATTAACCAATGCGAATGTAAGAATTGCAACCAGTGCGGAACCGGGGATGGTGATCAGCCAGGTGATGCCGATATCCTTTGCCTTCTTCCAGCGCACCGACTTCGGACGCTCGGCGGCTCCGATGCCCATGATCGAGGTGGCGACGACGTGGGTCGTCGACACCGGCGCCCCGAGCACCGACGCGGACATGATGATCAGCGCCGACGTCAGTTGCGAACTCAGCGCATGAACCGGACGAACCCGGTAGATCGAAAAACCGAGGGTGCGGACGATCCGCCAGCCGCCCGAGAGAATGCCCAGTGTGATCGCGGTGGCGCAGGCCAGCATGACCCAGAAGGGAACCTCGAACTTGTCGATGAAGCCGCCGAGCAGCAGCGCCAGGGTCAGCATGCCCATGCTCTTCTGCGCGTCGTTGGCGCCGTGCGAGAAGGCAAGGCCGGCGGACGTCACGAACTGGGCATAACGGAGCCCCTTGTTGGCGGCGGGCGTCGCCGCCGTCAGCGCGAACTTGAACAGGCGCAGGATGATGAAGCCGGCCCAGAATCCGAGCAAAGGCGACAGGATCAGCGAGGCCAGAACTTTCGTGATGCCGGTCAGCTTGCCCTGCATCAGCTCCGAGAATCCCCAGACCACATGGTCGATGCCGGCGGAGACACAGACGGCGCCGATCAGGCCGCCGACCAGCGCGTGCGACGAAGATGACGGGATACCGAAATACCAGGTGGCGAGATTCCAGACGATGGCTCCCATCAGCCCGCTGATCAGGATGGCCAGCGACAGGACCGCCTGCACGTCGCCCAGGGTGACGAACTTGCCGATCGTGTTGGCAACCGCCGTGCCGCCAAGCAAGGGGCCGAGAAACTCGAAGGTGCCGACGATGATCACCGCCTGTGCCGGGGTCATGGCGCGCGACGCGATGATCGTCGCGACGATGTTGGCGGCGTCGTGAAAGCCGTTGGTATAGTCGAAGAAAAGGACGATGGCGACCGCCACGATCGTCAGTATCAGCAAACTGCTCATTGATCTGCCCCTGTTGTTGTCATTCGTGTACTCGCCGCAGCGCCGTCGGGAAGGCGCTGCAACCAGCATGCGTCGGGTAACGCGCCGAACCTCGCCGCCCCACGTGCTCTCGCGGTTTGGCAAGCCCCTCGCCCCCACCGGGAAGTATGTGCAGCTTGATGGTTGCGGTCAACAATAAATCCACAATAAACCCACAGAAAGAACACAGAATATCCACAGAAAGGCAACGGAGAATCAATGCGTCGGGAGCAAGTCGCCGGAACAACTCCTGCCGGGAGGCAAACGCGATTCCGTGCGGCCGGTTCATCGCCGCCCAGGGACCGCGAGAAACAAACCGCAGACGCCGGTCGGTCGACAGCGGGTCGAAGCCGCGCCGCTCCGTTGGCCAGGCGCTTCCGCGTGCCATTCGGGCGCGGCTTCGGTTACCATGACCATCCCATCCATCGGAGAACCAAGTCATGAGCCTTCTCGATCAGGTCGTCGGCGCGCTCGCCGGCGGCGAATCCGGCGGTAGCGGCAACTTGCTGCAGGCCGTGCTGCAACTCGTCAACAATCCGCAGACTGGCGGCCTCGAAGGGATCATCCGGTCGTTTCAGCAGGGCGGGCTCGGCGAACTCGTCAATTCCTGGGTGGCGAACGGCGAGAATCTCCCGGTTTCGGGCGAGCAGATCGAGAGCGTGTTCGGCGGTTCCGTCCTGCAGGATCTCGCCGCGCAACTCGGGGTCAGCCCGCAGCAGGCCTCCGGCAGCCTGGCCAGCGTCCTGCCGCAACTGATCGACCAGATGACGCCAAACGGCGAGGTGCCGCAAGGCGGCGATCTGCTGAGCCAGGGGCTCGATCTGCTGAAGAAGGGCGGATTGTTCGGTTAGGACGCAGCCGGGACCGGTTTTCTCAGCCCGCCCGGCCGTCGTCGAGAAAGCGCTCGAGCAGGACGTTAAGAAAGCGCCGCCCGCGCACCGTCGGGGCGATGCGCTCGCCGCCGATGTCGACCAGGCCGTCGGCGGCGGCAGCCCGCAGTTGCGGCAGGATGCGGCTGACCGACTGCGCCGTCCGCGCCTCGAAGAGCGCCGGCTGGAAGCCCGCGGCGAGGCGCAGCGCATTCATCAGGAATTCGAACGGAAGCTGGCCGGCGGCGACCTCGTGCGCTTCCTGGACCGGCGACCCGCCGCGCATGTTTTCAAGGTAGGCGTCGGGGTGCCGCCAGCGCATCTGGCGCAGCACGCGGTCGTGCAGCGTCAGCTTGGAATGGGCGCCGGCACCGATGCCGAGATAGTCGCCGAAATGCCAGTAGTTGAGATTGTGCCGGCACTGATGGCCGGTCCGCGCGAAGGCCGAGGTCTCGTAATTGGCGTAACCGGCGACGGCCAGCCGCGCTTCGATGGCCTCCTGCATGTCGGCGCACAGATCGTCTTCCGGCAATGCCGGCGGAAAGGCGGCGAAGCGGGTGTTCGGCTCCAGCGTCAACTGGTAGCACGACAGGTGCGGCGGCGCAAAGGCCAGCGCGGTTTCGACGTCGGTGAGCGCTTGCTCCGTGGTCTGGCCCGGCAGGCCGTACATCAGGTCGAGGTTGAACGAGTCGAAATGGGCGCCCGCGAGTTGCGCCGCGCGTTTGGCTTCGGCGGCGCCGTGGATGCGGCCCAGGGCTTTGAGATGGGCGTCGTTGAAGCTCTGGATGCCGAGTGACAGCCGGTTGACGCCGGCGGCGCGGAAGCCGGCGAACTTC
>CAZKSD010000316.1:0-2849 GCA_964555315.1 uncultured Dechloromonas sp. | reverse complement strand
CCCGAGTCGCACGCCGCCAGTTTCGCGCTGCTCGTCTATGCCTCGGCCTGGCTCAAGCGCCACCACCCGGCCCCGTTCCTGTGCGGCCTGCTCAACAGCCAGCCGATGGGTTTCTACTCGCCGTCGCTGCTCATCCAGGACGCGCGCCGGCACGGCGTCGTCGTGCTGCCGCCGGACGCCAATGCCAGCGACTGGGACAGCCGTGTCGACCCGGACGGCGCCGTGCGTCTCGGCCTGCGCGAGATCAAGGGCCTCGCGCGTGCCGCCGGCGAGCGTATCGCTGCGGTCGACCGCCGGAAAAGGCCATTTTCCAGTGTTGCCGACCTGGCGGCGCGAGCCAGCCTGCAACGGCGCGATCTCGACCTGCTGGCCGCCGCCGATGCGCTGCACAGCCTGGCCGGTCATCGCCGGCAGGCGGCATGGGCGGCGACGGCGGCCGTCGTCCAGGGCGACCTGTTCGACCGCCTGCCGGCGCCGGAAACGGCCACCGATTTGCCGGCGCCGGACGAAGGCGAAAACCTGGTCGCCGATTACCGCAGCCTCGGCCTGACCCTGCGCCGCCATCCGCTGACGCTGTTGCGCCAGCGCCTGACCGAACGGCGTTTCGTCACGGCCGCAGCGCTGAAGACGGCAGGCCAGCGCGCCCTGATCCGTGCCGCCGGCATCGTCGTCGGCCGCCAGCGTCCGGGGACGGCGACCGGCATCGTCTTCGTCACGCTGGAAGACGAAACCGGGTTGGCCAACATCGTCATCCATCCGCAACTGGTCGACAAGCAGCGGCGCGAACTGCTCGGTTCAAGCCTGCTCGGCGTCTTCGGGCAACTGCAGGTGGAAGGCGAGGTCGTGCACCTGGTCGCGCGGCGGCTGGTCGACCTGTCCGCCTGGCTCGGCCGACTGGAGACAAGCAGCCGGGATTTTCATTGAGCGGATGCCGGTACGGCGCGGGATGCCGCCTTTGATGCGGGCCTGGAGCGCCAGAAGCGGAAACGGGAACGCCGGTAGTCTCAGGTCGCGCGCTAGGCCATGGTGCTGCTGCCGGCACGCATTCACGCGTTTGGTTCCGGCATGGCGCGTCGCGCATCAGCCTGCAGCGAAACGTCGTTTCGCGCTTATCTGCCCAAAGTGCGGCGGCGCGATGAAGATCATCGCCTTCGACGTCGCGTCGGAGGCGGTGCGGGAAACCCTCGCTTGTCCGGGTGCGGCTGTGTCACCACCCCGGATGACGCCGGCACGCGGTTTGCCGCTGTCGGTAGCGGCGCAGGCCGGGCTGGGCGTCAGCGGATTTCAGCGGTTTTTCTTGACGCCCGTGGTTGTGGAATCGCGGGTAAGGACGATGGTGCTCCAACCGGGATTGGAGGGCGCATTACCGGTTGCGTCCGTGCCGTCCTGATAGGCGTGGACGCCGGTGGGCCCGTGGTCCGGTGAATAATCGCACGCGCCGAGGCGCAGGTGCCGGACCGGGACGTCAACCTGAACCTGCTGCCAGGTATTGGATTCCGGAAGATAGGCGAAGAGGTTGGCCGGCGGGGCGGCGGCCAGGCGGACCAGTATCACGTTCACTTTCTTGTCCGCGGTGACGCAGGGGAAGTTCATGCCATAGTCCTTGTCTGGCGGCGAGGACCGGGTCACCGTAAAGGTCAGGGGCGCCAATTTGACAAGCGAAGACCTGCCTACGGGGCCCAGCAAGTCATACCTGTAGAGATCATACTTGAGCGAGTAATTCTGGCCGCCGAGGCTGGTGCGGCTCGTCAGGGGGTCCACGGACAGGAAGTAGAAGTAATTTCCGAGAATGCGGCCGTTATGCCTGCCGTTGAAGGTGGAGGTGTAGATGTAATTGTGGGCATACCCTGGGGGTGCGAGAACGGAATCGAAGTTTCCCGCGTTGATGAAGACGTAGCGCTGCTCGTTGGGAGCGGGATTGCGTTTGATCAGGTACAGGTCGTTGGAAACACCGTTTCCCGTGTAATTCACGCCACTGAAGATGACCCCCATGTCCAGGGAGTCGTGCCAGGCCACCATCGAGTTCCATTTCATGAAATCGGAGGGCCAGTTCTTGATGTCCGCCGCCTTTCCGAACGCCGCGTTGTCGAGCGAGGGGCTCCAGCCCACGGCGCCGTAACGCGGGGCGACATTGCGGTTCGCCCAGGCGGAGGCCACGTCGAGGATGAGGTGGTTATCGCCGCTCAAGATCCAGGTCTTGTTCGTGAAAGGGTTGAACAGCATGTTGTGGTTGTCGCGATCCCGCGGTGCGCCCGGTGCGTCTTTGGGATGGAGGTACTGTATGGCGTTGGTGGCTGGGTCGAAGGCGCGCAACGAATTATCCTGGTAGCCGCCCGGAGAATAGTGGTTCACGAAAATGGCCAGAAATTTTCCGAGCGAGGGGACGTAGTTCGTGGAACTCCAGCCCTGCCCGACGTCGCTGACCACGTGGTTCCTGACGGTAGCCCGGATGGTCACCTCGCCATCCCTGGCCAGCAGTGCCGCCTCGGTCAGTGTCCCGGCCTTCTCGCCGGGGCCGACCACCAAGGTCGCCTCGGACACCCCCTCGGCCGCAGGCTTCCGGCCCGCCGGTTCGGGCGCCGGAATCACCGTCAGCTTGCCATCCGCGCCACGGCGAACTTCGCCCCGGTAATCCGGCGCCTGCGGGAGGCCGCCCTGCGCCTGGGCAGATGCGCTCCCCGCGAGCAGAATGAAGGAAATCAGGAAGCTTGCCTTGGTGCAGAGCGGTTTCCCTGACACGGTCCTCTCCTTTCGGACGGGCAAGCTGACGCCCAAGACTGAATGGCGTTTCATTCTAGTGTCTAATTGCATAAATTAACGATAGTGTTTCGAAGTTGAGCGCCTTTGAC
>CAZKSD010000315.1:0-2849 GCA_964555315.1 uncultured Dechloromonas sp. | reverse complement strand
CGGCATCCATCATGCGCGCCGTCAGGCACAGGTCCATCGCCTTGGCCTTGCCCACGGCGCGCGGCAGGCGCTGCGTGCCGCCGGCGCCGGGCAGGGTACCGAGCCTGATCTCGGGCTGGCCGAACTTGGCCGTGTCGGCGGCATAGATCATGTCGCACATCATCGCCATCTCGCAGCCGCCGCCCAGCGCGAAGCCTGCAACCGCGGCGATCACCGGCTTGCGCGCGGTCTTCACGCGTTCCCAGTTGCGCGTGATGAAGTCGGTCTTGTAGGCGTGCATGTGGTCGAAATCCTTCATGAAGCCGATGTCGGCGCCGGCGGCGAAGGCTTTTTCGTTTCCCGTGAGCACGATGCAGCCGATGTTGTCGTCGGCCTCGAAGGCGTCTATCGCGGCGCCGATGCCGTCGACGACGTCGTTGTTCAGCGCGTTCAGCGCTTCCGGGCGGTTGATGCGGATCAGGCCCACCTTGCCGTGGGTTTCAACCAGAACTACTTGTGTCATGTCTCTTCTCCAAAGAAGGCCGCTATGTGAAGCGGCTCATGTCGAAAGGCTATTTTGACGCAGATTGCACAGATTTTCGCTGATCAAGACAAACAGCTTTTCAATCTGCGTTCATCTGCACAATCTGCGTCGAAATGGCTGTCCTTTCCGAATGGCCCGCTCAGCGCTCGTCGAAGCTGACGGTGAGTTCCCCGGTCGTCGCCCGGGCCTGGCAGGTGAGGACGAAGCCCTGATCCATCTCGGCCGTCTCCAGCGTGAAGTTCCTGTCCATGACCACGTTGCCGGCGAGGACCCTGGCGCGGCAAGTGCAGCAGACGCCGGCCTTGCACGAGTAGGGCAGGTCGAGGCCGGCGTCGAGGGCCGCGTCGAGGACGTGCTCGCCGGCGCCGATCTGCAGTTCGTAGTGCTTGCCGTCGAGGACGACGGTCAGGGCGATGTCCCTGGCCATCGGCTTGCGCTCGTGCGCGGCGTCGGTGTTGGCCTGCACCTTGGCGGCTTGCGCGGGGCCGGCGGTGAACCGCTCCGTGTAGACGCGGCTCGCGGGAACGCCGGCGGCGAGCAGCGCCTCTTCGGTGGCGGCGATCATCGCTTCCGGGCCGCAGATGAAGACCTCGTCCATGCTCGCCGCCGGCAGCAGGGCGGCGACGATCGCGCGCACCTTGGCGCCGTCGAGGCGCCCCTGCAGCAGGTCGACTTCCTGCGCCTGGCGCGAAAGGACGTGGATCAGCGTCAGGCGGTCGGGGTAGCGGTCCTTGAGATCCTGCAGCGCCTCGTTGAACATCACGCTCGCCATGCGCCGGTTGCCGTAGACCAGCGTGAATTTCGCCTCCGGCTGCTCTTCCAGCGTCGTCGCGGCAATCGACAGGATCGGCGTGATCCCCGAGCCGGCGGCGAAGCCGACGCGGTGGATGGCGCGCTCCTTCCTGACGACGAAGCGGCCGTCGGGCGGCATGACGTCGAGCCTGTCGCCGGCCTTCAGCGTCTGCGCCGCCCAGTTCGAGAAGACGCCGCCGGCGACCGGGCGGATGCCGATCTCCAGTTCGCCGGCCGCGGCCAGGCGGCTGCGCGGGCTGCTGATCGAGTAGGTGCGGCGGACCTCCTCGCCAGCGATCCGGGCGCGTAGCGTCAGGAACTGGCCGGGCTGGAAGGCGAAGGTGGCGCGGGCATCGGGCGGGATGGCGAAGGTGACCGCCAGCGAGCCGGCCGCTTCCGGGCTGACGCGCTTGACGGTGAGTTCGTGGAAGCGGGGGGCAGACATTTCGTGAGGCTCCGTTGCCGCCTAATACGGCTTGAAATAATCGAACGGCTCGCGGCAATCCTGGCAGCGGTACAGCGCCTTGCAGGCCGTCGAGCCGAAATGCGCGGTTTCCACCGTGTTGGCCGAGCCGCAGCGCGGGCAGGGCACGGCTTCGGCCGCGGCCGGGCGGGCGATGAAGCGCAGCACACTGTCGCTGGCGGCCGTCCGCTGCGGCGGGGCGATGCCGTAGGCGCGCAGCTTCTCCTTGCCGGCGGCGGTCATCCAGTCGGTTGTCCACGCCGGCGCCAACTGGGTGACGACGTAGGCCGGAATTCCCCTCTTTTCAAGGGTCGACCGCACGTCGTCCTCGATCTGGCCCATCGCCGGGCAGCCGCTGTAGGTCGGCGTGATGACCACTTCCAGGCCGTCCGGCCCCTGGCGCACATCGCGCAGGATGCCGAGGTCGCGCAGTGAAACGACCGGGATTTCCGGGTCGGCCAGGTCTTCCAGCGCGGCCCAGGCGGCCTCGACGCGCGTCGTCATGGCGCTACCATTTCCCATGCGGATGGGCGCGCGCGAGGCTCTGCATCTCGGCGAGGAGGAAGCTGAGATGCTCGGAGTGGATGCCCTGCTTGCCCTCGGGTACGTAGCCGCCGAGTGGCGGGCGAACCAGCGTCGCCTCGGCCAGCGCGGCATCGACAATGGCATCCCAGGCGGGCTTCAGTGTTTCGACGTCGACCCCGATGCCGGCTGCAACGGCAGCAGCCTCGGCCGGGCTCAGCGCCCAGAATTCCTGCGTGTAGGGAAACAGGTGGTCGAGCGCGGCCTGGGCGCGGGTGTGCGATTCGTCGGTGCCGTCGCCGAGGCGGACCAGCCAGTCGCGTGAGTGGCGCAGGTGGTAGCGCGCTTCCTTGAGCGACTTGGCGGCGATGGCGGCGAGATCGGCGTCGGCCGACTCTTCCAGCGCCTCCCAGAGCAGCGCCATCAGCGCGCTGTAGAGGAAGTTGCGGACGATGGTCGTCGCGTAGTCGAGATCGCTCTGCGCGTAGCCTGACAGCGGGCCGTGGTGCGGCAGTTCGACCAGCGTGTAGTTGCGGAACTCGTGCGTCT
>CAZKSD010000314.1:0-2854 GCA_964555315.1 uncultured Dechloromonas sp. | reverse complement strand
GCGCTGGCGTCGCTGGAAGAATAGCAATGGCCTTGTTTCAGATTGCCGAGCCGGGCGAGTCGGCGGCACCCCACGAACACAAACTGGCGATCGGCATCGATCTCGGCACCACCAATTCGCTGGTGGCGACGGTGCGCAGCGGCATCGCGGTGGTCATCAACGACGATCAGGGGCGGCCCCTGCTGCCGTCGATCGTCCGCTACCACGCCAACGGCGCGACCGACGTCGGCTACGACGCGCAGACCAGGCTGGCGGTCGACCCCCGAAACACCATTGTTTCCGTCAAGCGCTTCATGGGGCGCGGGCTGAAGGATGTTTCGCATGTCGAATCGATGCCCTATGACTTCGTCGAGGCGCCGGGAATGGTCAAGGTCAGGACCGTGGCCGGGATCAGGAGCCCGGTCGAAGTCTCCGCCGAGATCCTCAAGACCCTCAAGGCGCGCGCTGAAACGGCGCTGGGCGGCGAACTGGTGGGCGCGGTCATTACCGTGCCGGCCTATTTCGACGACGCCCAGCGGCAGGCAACCAAGGATGCCGCGCGTCTCGCCGGTCTCAACGTGCTGCGGCTGCTCAACGAACCGACGGCGGCTGCCATTGCCTATGGCCTGGATAACGCGGCAGAAGGCGTCTACGCGGTCTACGACCTCGGCGGCGGCACTTTCGACATTTCCATCCTGAAACTGACCAAGGGCGTCTTCGAAGTCATGTCTACCGGCGGCGACTCGGCGCTCGGTGGCGACGATTTCGACCACCGCATCTATTGCTGGGCGATCGAGCAGGCGAAACTGGAGCCCCTGTCGGCCGAGGATGCGCGCCTGCTGATGATGCGCTGCCGCGAAGCCAAGGAATTCCTGACCATCAATCCGGAAGCGCCGATTACCGCCCGGTTGTCGACCGGGGAAATGGTCGAGTTGAAAATCGATGTCGCGACCTTCGCTGAAATCGCCCGGACCCTGATTTCCAAGACCATGCAGCCGGTTAAGAAGGCGCTGCGCGATGCCGGGCTGCGCGTCGAGGACGTCAAGGGCGTGGTCATGGTCGGCGGGGCGACGCGCATGCCGCAGGTCCAGAAGGCGGTGGGCGACTTCTTCCGCCAGGAGCCGCTGACCAACCTCGATCCCGACAAGGTCGTCGCCCTCGGTGCGGCGACCCAGGCCAACCTCCTGGTCGGCAACAAGACCGGCAAGGACGACTGGCTGCTACTCGACGTGATTCCGCTGTCGCTCGGACTGGAAATGATGGGCGGGCTGACCGAGAAGGTAATTCCGCGCAACTCGACGATCCCGACGGCGCGCGCCCAGGAATTCACCACCTTCAAGGACGGCCAGACGGCGATGGCGATCCACGTCGTCCAGGGCGAACGCGAACTGGTGTCCGACTGCCGCTCGCTGGCGCGCTTCGAATTGCGCGGCATCCCGCCGATGGCGGCGGGCGCGGCGCGCATCCGCGTCACCTTCCAGGTCGATGCCGACGGCCTGCTGTCGGTCGCGGCGCGCGAGCAGACGACCGGGGTCGAAGCCAGCGTCACCGTGAAGCCGTCTTATGGCCTGTCCGACGACGAAATCGCCGGCATGCTCAAGGACTCGCTCGAGCATGCCAGGGACGACGCGATGGCGCGGGCACTCAAGGAAGCGCAGGTCGAGGCACGGCGCATGATCGAGGCCACCGATGCGGCGCTCCGGGAAGATCGTCACCTGCTGAACGATGCCGAAGCGGCGAGAATCGTCGCGAGCATAGCCAAGCTTCGCGAGACCGCTACCGGCGACAACCGGCGCCAGATCAATCTGGCGATGGACGATCTTGGCTTCGAGACACAGGAATTTGCCCATCGCCGCATGAATCAGAGCATCAACCGCGCCCTGGCCGGGCGCAAGGTCGATGAAATCAGGCTGGGAGACCCCGCATGACGCAAGTCGTCGTCCTGCCGCACGTCGAAAGCTGCCCCGACGGCGCCGTGGTCGAGGCGGAAGAGGGCAAATCCATCTGCGAGAACCTGCTGGAGAACGGCATCGAGCTCGAACACGCCTGCGAGATGTCCTGCGCCTGCACGACCTGCCACGTCATCGTGCGCGAGGGCTTCAACTCGCTGGACCCGGCCGAGGAGGAGGAAGAAGACCTGCTCGACAAGGCGTGGGGCCTCGAACCGAATTCCCGCCTCGGCTGCCAGGCCCTGGTGCGGTCGACGCCGCTGGTGGTCGAAATTCCGAAGTACAGCATCAACATGGCGAAGGAGGGCCACCGCAAATGAAATGGACCGACATCAGCGACATCGCCATCGAATTGAGTGAGGCACACCCGGACAAGGACCCGCTCAAGGTCAATTTCGTCGATCTCCGCGACTGGGTATTGGCGCTCGAGGACTTCGACGACGATCCCAGGCACTGCGGCGAGAAGATTCTGGAGGCGATCCAGCAGGCGTGGATCGACGAGGTCGCATGAAGGCGCGCGATCTTCCTGGGCGCGGCAGTCAGCTCAACGTGCTCGGCGGGCCGTTGTTGACCTGCAGCGACCGGCCGCTGACCGGATTCTTCCGCGACGGCTGCTGCAACACATCGGAAGAGGATCTCGGCAGCCACACCATCTGTGTCGTGCTGACCGCCGAATTCCTCGAATTCTCGAAGGCGCGCGGCAACGACCTGTCGACCCCGCGCCCCGAGTTCGCTTTTCCCGGCCTCGAGCCGGGCCAGCGCTGGTGCCTCTGTGCTGCGCGCTGGGTCGAAGCCTACAAGGCGGGCAGGGCGCCGCGCGTCGTCCTCAATTCGACCAACCAGGCGGCTCTCGAGGTGGTGCCGCTGGAAGCGCTCAAGCAATTCGCCGTCGACATGCATTGAGCGTGGCGCGCCTGCCTTGATGA
>CAZKSD010000313.1:0-2874 GCA_964555315.1 uncultured Dechloromonas sp. | reverse complement strand
GGGCGGCGGTGGTCGATCCAGGAGACGCGACACCGGTGATCGCCCGGCTCGAGGCGCTGCAGCTGCGGCTCGAGACCATCCTGGTCACCCACCACCATGCCGATCACCAGGGTGGCGTCGCCGAACTCATCGAGCGCTGGCGTCCCCGGGTCTTCGGACCGGAGCAAGAGTCTATCACAGGCTGCAGCGACCCCTTGCGCGGTGGCGAAAGAATCGCCGTGCTGGGCCACGCTGCCGACGTGCTGGCGGTTGGCGGCCATACCCGCGGCCATATCGCCTATCATTTTCCGGGTTTGCTGTTTTGCGGGGATACCCTGTTCGGCGCCGGCTGCGGTCGCCTTTTCGAGGGAAC
The DNA here is from genome assembly GCA_964555315.1 of uncultured Dechloromonas sp. Taxonomy (GTDB): domain Bacteria; phylum Pseudomonadota; class Gammaproteobacteria; order Burkholderiales; family Rhodocyclaceae; genus Azonexus. Next base: position 2,522 of record CAZKSD010000313.1, on the reverse strand, counting down.
GCCGGCGCAGATGTGTGCCTCGCTGGCCCGTCTGGCGGCGCTGCCGGACGAGACCAAGGTCTATTGCGCGCACGAATACACCGAGGCCAACCTGCGCTTTGCCCTCGCCGTCGAGCCGCAGAGCGTCCCGCTGCGCGAACGGGTGGAGCGCGTCGCCCGGATCCGGGCGGCCGGGCTGCCGTCGATTCCGACCACGCTGCGCGAAGAAAAGGACACCAACCCCTTCCTGCGTTGCGCTGAGCCGGCAGTGATCGCGGCAGCATTGGCGCATGGTGCGGTCGACGCGTCGCAGGAGGCTGTTTTTGCGGCCATTCGCGGCTGGCGGAATACCTTCTAGCGGACGGCGCTCGTCCCCGGCCAGCGCCGGTCCGGCAGCGATGGCCGTCCCGGGGCTGAACGGCCGGGGAGCGATGTGCTAAATTAGGTTCAAACAGCGAAACCGTGGCAGACCATCATGACAGAACAACTTTCCGGGAACCCATCCACCACTGCCACCGCGCGCGCCGTCGCTGCGCTCAAGGGGCCGCGAACGCGCCGCATCGGTCTCTGGCTGGCGGGACTGATACTGGGCTTCGGAGTCGTCGGCTATCTTGCCGGGCCGCCACTGATGAAGTGGCTGCTGGTCAAGCAGTTGTCCACCGAACTGCATCGTCAGGTCAGCATCGAGCAGATCGACATCAATCCCTACGCCCTGTCGGCGCGGGTCGCCGGCGTTTCGGTCAAGGCCGACGACGGCAGGGAGGTTGCCGGTTTCGACGAACTGTTCGTCAATCTCTCCAGCTTTTCGCTCTTCCAGCTTGGCCTCGTGGCGGACGAAATCCGCCTGCAGGGGCCGCGGGTGGCTGTTGCCCGGGTAGCGGAAGGCAGGTACGACATTTCGGATTTGCTCGACGAGTGGCTGAAACCCAAGGAGCCGTCGCCGACGCCGCGTTTCTCGATCAACAACATTCAGGTCAGCGGCGGCAAGGTGGTTTTCGACGACCAGCCGAAGGGCAGGGTGCATACCGTCAGCGACATCGGTTTCGCGCTGCCGTTCATCTCGAGCCTGCCCTACCAGGCGAAGATCGTTGTCGAACCCAGCTTCTCCGCGACGTTCGACGGGGCGCCGCTGGCCCTCAAGGGCAGGAGCACGGAGATCTTCGAAGGCAACCTGCAGAGCGAACTCAATCTCGACCTCGACCGCCTCGATCTGGCCGGATTCCAGCCCTACCTGCCCAGTTCGCTGCCCGTCCGCCTGAAGTCGGGCACGCTCGACAGCGAACTGCGGATCGTCTTCAAGGAGCTGTCCGAAAAGGTCTTCTCATTCACCGTGGTCGGCAGCGCCCATATATCGGGCTTCGACATGGACGAGGCGACGGGCGCGCCGCTGGTGGCGTGGAAGCGGCTCGATGTCGATGTCGAAAACGCCGACCTGATCAATCGCCGCTTCGCGGTCAGGCGCGTGGCGCTTGACGGGATGGAGCCCTACGTGGCGATCAACCGCAGCGGGGAGATGAACTGGTTGCGGCTCGTCGAGCAGATCGCCGAAGGTGCCGGGGGCGAGGCCAGGGAACCGGCGGCCAAGCCGCCGGAGTGGAGCGTCGGGGAAATTCGCCTGAGCAACGGAAGAATGCACTGGCAGGACGAGTCGACCGTCCGGCCGACCAGCGGCGATGTCCTCGACATCGATGTCGCCGTCGGCAAGATCGATGGCACGCTGGCGGAACCGATCGAGATCAGCGAAGCGACGTACCGGGTCGATCTCGGCGACCGCATGCGGATTGGCCGTGTTGCCGTCAAGGGGGTGCGCATTGACCTGCCTCGACATCGTGTCGAAGTGGCCGAAGCCGCCGCTCGGGAAGCGCGGGCGCTGCTGGTTCGCAACAAGGAAGGCAAGATCGAATGGCTGAGTTCGCCCGTCCTGAAAACGGTCCGCAAGGCGCGCGAGGATCTGTCGGATGAACGCCCGTGGCAGACCAGCGTCACGAAACTGACGGTCGACGATGTCGCGGTCCGCGTCGAGGACCGGTCGACCGCGCCAGTCGCCATCCAGACCATCGACGGATTCAGCCTGCTCGCGGAGAACCTGTCGACCGAGCCGGGCAAGGCGGGAACCGTGTCGCTGAAGAGCCGGATCAACCAGAAAGGCAGTCTCAAGGTCGACGGCAGCGTGCAGTTGATGCCGCTGCTGGCATCGCTGAAGGTCGAGACCCAGGCGATTCCGCTGCTACCGCTGCAGCCGTACTTCACCGGCTTCCTGAACATCGCGCTGACCCGCGGCTTGGTCTCCAATGTCGGCGAACTGACAGCGCAGATGGGCAAGGATGGGATGAACGCAACGTACAAGGGGTCGCTGACGCTTGGCGACCTGCTGGCGATCGACAAGGTCAACAATGCCGATTTCCTGAAGTGGAAATCGCTGTATCTGGGCGGCATCGATTTCCGGCTGCAGCCAATGGTCGTCAATGTCGGCGAGGTGGCGCTCAGCGACTTCTATTCGCGCCTGATCCTGAGCAAGGAAGGCCGGCTCAACCTGCAGGACA
>CAZKSD010000312.1:0-2901 GCA_964555315.1 uncultured Dechloromonas sp. | reverse complement strand
AGAACGGCAAGGAAGTGACCGTCGTCGTCGAACTGATGGCGCGCTTCGACGAGGAGGCCAACATCGAATGGGCGACCAGGCTGGAGCAGGTCGGCGCCCACGTCGTCTACGGTGTCGTCGGCTACAAGGTGCACGCCAAGGCGCTGCTGATCGTGCGCCGCGAGGAAGGCCATCTCAAGCGCTACGCCCACCTCGGCACCGGCAACTATCACCCGCGCACCGCCAGGCTCTATTCGGACTTCGGCCTGATGACCGCCAACGATGAAATTACCCAGGACGTCAATGAAGTCTTCAAGCAACTGACCGGCCTGGGCAAGGCGCGCACGCTGGAACATGTCTGGATGGCCCCGTTCACCCTGCAGCCCAACGTCGTTGCCGCCATCGCCAAGGAAGCCGAAGCCGCCAAGGCGGGAAAGAAGGCGATCGTCGTCGCCAAGATGAACTCGCTCCTCGAGCCGGAAACCATCGACGCGCTGTACCAGGCCTCGCAGGCCGGCGTCCAGATCGAACTGATGATTCGCGGCGTCTGCGGGCTGCGTCCGGGGGTGCCGGGGCTCTCGGAAAACATCAAGGTTCACTCGATCATCGGCCGCTTCCTCGAGCACCACCGCATCTTCTACTTCTACGACGGCGGCAAGGAATCGGTCTATCTCTCAAGCGCCGACTGGATGTATCGCAATTTCTTCCGCCGCATCGAACTGGCCTTTCCGGTCCTCGACGCGAAGCTCAAGAAGCGGGTCATCACCGAAGGTCTCAAGTTCTATCTTGCCGACAACCAGCAGTCCTGGGACATGAACGGCGACGGCGTCTACCAGCGGCGCCGGTCGGCCCGCGCCAAGCCCCACAGCGCCCAGTCGGAACTGATGCTGACGCTGGGAAGCTGAAACCGCCCGGGGACGCCGCCGGTTGCGGTCGACGTCGAGCGGAGCGCCAAAATGCGGCCTTGCGGCCGCATTTTCATTGACCTGCCGCCGCTACCGGAACGCTGGCCCTGATCGCCGGCGCGCGGCTGGCGCCAGGCTTGCGACCCGGCCCGTCATGCCTTCCCGGCGAGCGCTTCGACATCCCGCCTCACCTCCTTCAGGGCGGCGATGATCGGCCGCGGCTTCGCGGCATAGGTCGCGGCGGCGAGGAGCAGCAGATCGGCGACCAGGTCGATGAACCGGGCCATGTCCTTGATCTTCCGCATCCCGGCGTTGGCCGTGTCGACAAGGTCGATGACGCTCTTCTGCTCCTCGTCGAGGCCGGCCACCACGCAAGCGGCGGCATCGATGTAGAGACCGTCGGCCCGTTGCCGGAGGATGGATTCATCCTGAAAGATCATCTGGGCCGTCGGATGGTCAACTTCATTGTTCCTGATGGCGGTCAGCAGCCGGTCATGGATGCCGTCAGCGCTGCGGGTCAGCGCATCGGCAAAATCCACGATCTGCGTGGCGTCGGCAAGTGCCATGATGGTTCTCCTTCAGGGAGTGGAGGTGGCGCTCAGTAAGCGCTGGCGGCCTGCAGGTTGCTGCGGATGGCCTTGATGTCCTTGGTGAACTTCTTGATCCGGGCCTTCGCCTCGGCAGAGGACAGATTGTCGACGTTCCTGGCCAGGGCCTTGTGTCCTTCCTTGATGCTGGCGATTCCGGCCTCCGCTTCGCCGTACCTGGCATCGGCGATCTGGTATTCGCGGATTTTCGCCTGCATCTGGGCCTTGCCGAGGGCGGCCAGAAGCTTGTCCTTGGGCGCGCCGGCGAAGGCCAGCTCGACTTCGAGAAAGCCGAGGATGGCCTTCCTTTCGTTGTCGTTGGTCTTCCGGTAGTAGCTGACCAGCGCCGCCATTCCGTCCAGCATCGCCTGCACCGAGGGGTCGCCTTCCGTGACCATCTCGCGCACGGCCCTCTCCTGCGCCGCCGATGTCATCCACTTGGCGACAATCCTGGCCATGCTGGCGTAGGCATCGACCTGCTTGCCATCGATGCCGCCCTCCGGATAGGCCTTGATTCCCGAGGCCAGCGAATTCACGGCCGGAGACAGGTCGAAGGTATCGTCGCCGGCCAGGGTGGCCAGGGTCTGCATGTATAGCACCATTCCCTGGTGGATCTTCAGCAGATCCGGATAGGCGTCCCGGCGGCGCTTGTCGTTGGCCTGGGCCTGCTGTTCGACAGGGCCGGAAAGATACGGTTGCTCCCGCTCGTAGGTATCGCGAAAGCGGGTCGTCAGTTCCGTATAAGCCGAAAGTCTTGCGGATTCCCCGGCGAAATCACGCACATCCTGCAAATTCGCGCATCCCGTCACGACAAGGGAAAGGCTGACCGCTGCAAGTAATCGGCGGGTAATCATCTTGATCCTCCACAAGCTGTGCGGGCGCCTGCGGGATAGCCAACCCCAGCGCAGCGTCATGAGTATATGTTTCGCCAGAAACCGCGGTCAATCCGCGCTTCGGTCGCAGCGCGGCGGCAACGAGCGGCCCGGGGATGGTCGATGCTAAAATCCGTAGCCCCCACTTCGCGTCAAGCGCATGCGCCAACTGATTCTCGACCTGCTCCCGGCAACACCGCCATCGCTGGACAATTTCGTCGCCGGGGGCAATGTGGAAACCGTGGCGGCCTTCACCGGCTGGCTGGCCGGTACGCGCGCCGAGACGTCATTCTGCCTGTGGGGAGAAGCGGGTGCGGGGTGTTCGCATCTGCTGCTGGCCACCGGTTTCACCTACGCCGATGCGGCGCTCGACCCGGCGCTGAGCGGGGATGTGGATGCCCGGCAACTGGCTGTCGATCATGTCGCCGCGCTGAACGAGGCCGGGCAGATCGCCCTGTTCAACCATTTCAACCGCCTGAAAATGGCCGGTGGACGGTTGTTGACCGCGGCCGGCCAGCCGCCGGCCCATCTCGCGCTGCGTGAAGACCTGCGCACCCG
>CAZKSD010000311.1:0-2903 GCA_964555315.1 uncultured Dechloromonas sp. | reverse complement strand
CAGGCAAGCGCATCACCATGGTGCAACGTGTGATTGGTTTTCGCGTGATCGAATTCGGCGGCAAGTTTGGCGCGGTGTTGTTCAGCCATTTTTGAACGGAGGATTTTCATAGCATCCTCTTGGGTTTCCGCCTTGGTCACATCAGGGTCTTCAAGATGCGCCGCGAGAATCACCGCCTCCTTTACGCGGCTGCCTTGGAACCCATCAGCTTGCGTCCCATCCCCCTTGATCTCAGTTGCTGTCTTGGTGACTGTTTGTACCGTGCCAGTTACTGATGCTTGATCGCTACGGAGTGAGTGCAATTCGGCGATTGCCGCGGCCTGTTGCTTCCAAGTGAGCCTGTCAGCGGGGGAATTTTCATCCAACGTTGAGCCATCGTCCGATCCAAGGGAAATGTCCGAGGTGGCAATGACCGGGATGAAACCAGGTGGAACCCGCTCCCCGAAACACATGAACGATAGCCGCTGCTGGGCTAGGAAACATAGAGCACGAGCACGCCGTTCGCCAGCAATCAGCGTATAGGTGCCATCCGGTAGCTGTTTGACGATCGGCGGAAACCTCAGCCCGTATACAAGGATGCTCCGGCCGAGCCTCTCCACAGACTCTTCGGTGACCGGCTTCTCTTCTGAACTGACAGGAATTCTGAAATATTCCAGAGCGATTCTGCGCATGGCTTGTCCAGTTTATTTGGCGACATTACCGTCCTTGATTGGTCACCGGGCCAGCTTGGGTAGTGCTTCCAAGGCTTGGTACAAGGATCGAATCGACAGGATTGCATCTTGGCGCATTGTTGCCATGCGACTTACCCGATCCGCCGGTGCTATTTTCCGCCCACGATCATTGTCGCCATGAAGAATCCGGTTTCCATACCGTCGGACTACATCCATATCTCCGACGATACCCGGAAAATGCGTACCCAGATCCTCAATCAATGTGTCGAGTGACTTGTACTCCTTCTTTCCGTAGGGGTAACGGAGATCGATACCCAAGCGTTCGCAGTTAAGCTTGACTGCCTGTTCGAGCACGGCACGGGATAGCGCCTGCACGGATGCCCACTGGCCGAAGATGAAGGCGTAGGAAAGTTCCATCACGCCCATCCTGAGATCAAAGCTTATCGCCTGCGGAGGAAGCAGCTTGAGCGGCACCAGCGCATCCCGGTTGGCCTTCCAGTCTTCTGGACGAAAGATATCGGAGCCGATGAATTCCCAAAGGGCATTTTCCGCGTCGGTAAAACGGAATGCTTCATCAATTGCGGGCTGGATAGTTTCAGGTGAAATATGCTCCCTTGACAGCCGTTCATTATCTACAGCCAGCAATGACACCCCCAATTCCAAAATCTTTCTTACCGGGCGGTATTTTGCTGCGCCAGGATTGTCGAATGCCGAGAAGTCCGAGTCGAGGATGTCGAATACCGATTGATACGTGGAGAGGTTGCCGAGGGCTGCGTCCAGTTGCCCGTGCTGGGCAAGATAGGCATCAAGGTACTCCGGCTCATCGACATCCTGACAAGCATCAGCCGCAACATCGAGTTGCTCGGCTCGCGCCTGCAGTTCAACATACACCATCCAGGCTGGTTGAGGCAGCAGCGCTATCGGCAAGTCGGACACTTGCGACGTCAGTTCAGTAATCTCGATGAACTCTTCGCGAAGCCACGACACTAAGGCAGACATCTTGCCCAGTACCGCCATTTTTTCATCGGCAAGTCCTGAGTTCAGGCGTCGTATCGCATAGTACGCCTTCTCTTCTTCTGCCAACCTTGCCAGCCTTGGAAGCCGCTCACGGCAATCCAGAAACGCAAGTCTGGACAGTGCCGGGCGAGCAATCTCTTTGTGCCACGATTCCCAGCTTGGTTCCAGTGCTTCACGCACCAGATCGCGCTCGTCAAGACTGCCTATACAACGCTCATGGCCAGAGCGAAGACGCTCTAACCGCAGCAACTGGGCGACGAGTTCGCTGAGCGCCTGGTGTTCCCGCTTCTGATCACGCACCGGGAAATCGATTTCGGCGAAATGCTCGATGGGGGTGCAACTGATGCTCGCAATCTCATAGCGTGCGAGAAATTCGTCCAAGTCTTGGCGAAGTTGAGGATCAAATGGTGTCGGCATCATTGTCATTCATTCTGCGGGGAAAGTTCTAGCGCACGACCAGCGCCGCCGGGCCGGACGGCAGCACCTCGCCGACTTCGGCGGCCGCCGCGAAGCCGTGCCGGCGGAAGACCGCCAGCACCTCGGCCACGCTTTCCGTCGCGCAGGAAACCAGCAGGCCGCCGCTGGTTTGCGGGTCGGTGAGCAGCGCCTTGTCTGGCGGCGCAAAATCCGCCGGCAGGGCGATGTCGTGGCCATAGGACGCGAAGTTGCGGCCCGAGGCGCCGGTGGCGATCCCGTCCGCGGCGAGTTTGATCACTCCGTCGATCAGCGGGACGCGCGACCAGTCGATGCTCAGGCTGCATTGCGCGGCGCGCGCCAGCTCGAGGGCGTGGCCGGCGAGCCCGAATCCGGTGACGTCGGTCATCGCGTGCACGCCGGGCAGGGCGGCAAGTTCGGGGCCGGGCGTGTTGAGCTGGGTCGTGGTTGCGATCATTTTGGCGTACCCGGAGGCGTCGACCGCATCCTTCTTCAGGGCGGCGGCAAGGATGCCGACCCCGAGCGGCTTGCCGAGGACGATGCGGTCGCCGACGCGGGCATCGGCATTGCGCTTGACCCGTTGCGGATGCACCAGCCCGAGGGCGACCAGACCGTAGATCGGCTCGACCGAATCGATGCTGTGGCCGCCGGCAATCGGGATTCCGGCAGCGCGGCAGACCGCCTCGCCGCCGGCGAGGATGCGTGCGATGACTTCGGCCGGCAGCACGTTGATCGGCATGCCGACCAGCGCCAGCGCCATGATCGGCCGGCCGCCCATGG
>CAZKSD010000310.1:0-2908 GCA_964555315.1 uncultured Dechloromonas sp. | reverse complement strand
CAGGTTCCGACGTACTTCGAACATACGGATGGCGACTGTCTGCTTTCGGGATCGAAGGGAAATTAGTATTTAACGCCTGAGGTTCTACTGGCGCAAGACTAGACATTTGCCTACATAGGTGTAGTCTGGAATTGGAAGGCGAAGTGAGGTAAGTCGGTTCTAGAAGCAAACAAAGCGATTGGAGGCAGCATGACTGAAAGTCCGCCGCAAATTGAGATTATTGTGTAGTACCCAAACGGCGAAAGCCGCTACGCTTCGGTCAATTGCTACGAAGCCAAAGATTTAAGAAGCCCAAGCTTGAAACGCTTGGGCTTTTCGCTTGTGGGTTAGTGACTTTGTTGATGCTGCTCCATGCACTGTTCCAGCTTCGCCTTGGGAACGCTTTGAATCCTGCGCAACAATTCGTGGGAGACATTTCTCACCTTGAATCGGGAGCACAACTGCTCCTCCAGGTGCTGCAGCAAACAGGCCGCCATCTCAGCATCAGCTAGCGCTCTGTGCGCCCTCCCCGCCCGCGGCAGGTTAGCGAACTGGATGAGTTCCCCCAGCTTGTGGCTTGGTGCTTGTGGAAGAATGCGGCGGGCCAACAGTAACGAGCACGCAAACTCCTGGCGTCGGCGCAGGTTGATGAGAGCCAACTCAGCATCCCAAAACTTACTGTCGAACGAGGCATTGTGCGCAACCAATGGAATGTCACCCACAAAAGATGCAACCTCACACATGACCTGTGCGGCCGATGGGGCAGACCGAATCATTGAATTCGTGATTCCGGTTAGCGACTCGATGAATGCGGGGATACGAACCCCGGCATTCATCAGACTTTGATAGCTGTCGACAGCCTGCCCATCCTCAAGGAGAACACTCAGTTTGCGCGCTTCTCGCATCTTGCTGGATTGCGGCGAGCAATTTTAGGTCGTAGCTGTCGAGCGTACTTGGCATGGCGGCTTTATTCCAAAAAACATCAACACAATGCAATTTAATATCGAAGTACACCCGGATTACAAGAAATTCATCCTGAATCGAAGCAATAAAATTTTATCGCATGCTTGGTAGCGATTTCTCCCTCCGACAATAGATGAAAGGCAACACTCGTTATGCTGACCCACAACCCAAATGCGCTCCACGCCACCTATCCAAAGCAATTGCAAGCAATTTTGAGTATGGAGACCGCAGCAGAAACCCGTGCTTGGCTATCGCATTGGTCACACCTGAGTCCAGCACCGACGCCTCTTTGGGAATTGCCGAAGTTGGCGTCTCAGCTTGGTATCGCCAGCATAGCCATCAAGGACGAATCAAATCGTTCTGAACTGCGCAGTTTCAAAGCCCTTGGTGCTCCTGCCGCTCTGACTCGTTTGATAATTTGGCTGATGCCAGGGTTGTCACCGCAAGGCATTTTGCAAGGACACTACCGAAATGAAGTGAGTAAGCTGACGGTGATTAGTGCCAGCGCTGGAAATCATGGGCGAGCACTTGCCGCAGCGGCTGAGTCCATTGGCTGCACCTGCGTCATTGTGCTGCATGCCCAAGTCAACGCTGAACGAGCTGCGGCGATTTCAGCATATGGCGCTCGGATTGTTCGTGTTGACGGTGACTACGATGACTCGGTCACCGAAGCAGCACGTCTTGCCTCGGAAAACGATTGGTACGTGGTGTCCGATACCTCCTATCCGGGTTATGAAATCATTCCACGCGATGTTATGCAGGGTTATGGAACGATTGCCGCTGAGGTTATTGAGCAAGCCACCGAGCCCTTCACGCATGTATTTTTGCAGAGTGGCGTTGGTGGTTTGGCCGCCGGACTAGCCAGCTACTTTTGGGAATACTACGGTGCGGCTCGGCCTCGACTTATTTCGGTTGAGCCAAAGCAAGCCGATTGCCTCTACCAAAGTGCGCTGCAAGGTCATGCCAGTCAGGCCAGCGGGGATGTCAGTTCGCTGATGGCTGGTTTGGCCTGTGGCAAAGCGTCACCATTGGCCTGGCAAATCATTTCCCTCGCCGTTGATGATTTTTTAACCATCGGAGATGACGAAGCGGTTTCCGCCATGCGCTTTCTGGCGGCAGGTTCGGAGCGCGATATACCCGTTGTCGCCGGCGAATCAGGGGCTGCTGGATTGGCTGGTTTGCTGTCCATTGCGCGCAGTCCAGCTTACTCGGCATCTATCGGTCTTGGGACGAAAAGTAGGGTTTTGCTGATAAACACGGAAGGTGCAACTGCTCCACTGGTCTATCAGCAACTCGTCAATCAATCAGCAGAGTGTGTTGTTGAGAGACAGATACATTGGCTTACCACCAATAGCTAGAATGCAGGGGCACACCCACCAGCATCTAAGGAGCGTCAGGTTTACTACATGACCAGCCATTGATGCTTCGTTGCCAAAATGGCAGCTATGGGCCGGGACGCGAATTACGTCGCTACGAGTTCATCGCCGTAAAGCCGCCATTGGAGTTTTGTTACCCTGAAGCGGCCATTGGTTAATGAGTTCAGGCTACCCAGAACCGCCAGGGTTGCCCGATAGACGCCACAACCTTTCTTTGCCGTGCTGGGCTAGACTCCGCCCTATGGACACCCTTGTCATCAAAATCACAGGAATGCAGGACGCTGAATGCGTGCGCGCCGTCGCCAACGCGATTCAGGATTTGCCCCACATCGGTCATATCGAGATCTCGCTCGAACGCGGAGAGGCCAGCGTCGATCATGGTCGCCTAATCGGCGCGGAAGACATTCAGCGGGCCATTGAGGACGCTGGTTACTCGGCCGAAATCTAACGCCGGTAGGTTGCAGATGTCTTGAGTCAGCTGATGGCAACCTGACTGCTTCGCCGTTATTCCCTGTGCGATCGCTATTGGCTCGATCGACACAATACGGGTCTCAAGTTGCTCGCCATAAACCTGCCGTTCGTTTAGGTCA
>CAZKSD010000309.1:0-2927 GCA_964555315.1 uncultured Dechloromonas sp. | reverse complement strand
AACCGCGTCCTCGCCACCAGGGACAGCGACGGCGTGCGCGCGCAGTTCCCGCAAAGCGTCACGGCCTCCGGCAACATCGTCCTGACCTCCAGCGGCGCCAGCAGCGCCGCGGCGCAGGGCAAGCGCGTCGCCGTGCTGTTCTCGGGCGGCCCGGCCGCCGGCGGTCACAACGTGGTTTGCGGTCTCAAGCGCGTGCTCGGCGCCGGCAACACGCTGTTCGGCGTCAAGGCGGGCCCCAAGGGTCTGCTCAAGGGCGCGCTGTTCGAAATCACCGACGCCAGTGTCGACTTCATCCTCAACACCGGGGGCTTCGACTTCCTCGGCTCGGACCGCACCAAGATCAAGAGCAAGGAGCAGTTCGCGCAAGTCCGTGAAACCTGCATCCGGCACAACCTCGACGCGATCGTCGTCGTCGGCGGCGACGATTCGAACACCAATGCGGCCGTGCTCGCCGAGTCGCTCTTTTCTGGCGTCAAGGCCGACGGGTCCGGCGTCCAGGTGATCGGCGTACCAAAGACGATCGACGGCGACCTGCAGGTCGGCGACCTGCTGGCGATCTCCTTCGGCTTCGATACCGCCACCCGCATCTACAGCGAGATGGTTGGCAACATCCTCCAGGACACGAGCTCCTCGCTGAAATACTGGCACTTCGTCAAGCTGATGGGGCGTTCGGCGTCGCACGTGGCGCTCGAGGTGGCACTGCAGACCAAGCCGGCGATCACCCTGATCTCTGAAGAGATCGCCGCCCGGAAGATGTCGCTGGCGACGATCATCGACGGCATTGCGCGTGTCATCATCGAGCGTTCGCACAAGGGCATGAACTACGGCGTGGTGCTGGCGCCCGAGGGACTGATCGAGTTCATCCCGGAGATGAACGCGTTGATCGCCGAACTCAACGATGTGCTGGCGCACAACGCCGCCGAATTCGCGGCCCTCTCCGCCGATGCCCGGCCGGGGTTCGTCGAGAGCCGGCTCAGCCCCGACAACGCGCACCTGCTGGCGTCGCTGCCGCACTACATCGTGAACATGCTGCTCGCCGAGCGCGACTCGCACGGCAACCTGCAGGTCTCGCTGATCCCCACCGAACAGTTGCTGATCGACATGGCCAAACAGCGCGTCAGCGAACTCGATGCCAGCGTCCCGTTCGCCGCGCACAGCCACTTCCTCGGCTACGAGGGCCGTTGCGGCGCGCCGACGCTGTTCGACGCGGCCTACACCTACAACCTCGGCCTCACCGCCGGCTCGCTGATCCTCGATGGCCGCACCGGCTACATGGCGACGATCACCGGCCTGACCAGCGGCGGCACGCCACAGGCGATTCCGCTGACCGGCCTGCTCAACATCGAGCGCCGCCACGGCCAGGATGAGTTCGTGATCGAGAAGGCGCTGGTCAAGATGGATTCGCCGGCGATGCAGTACTTCGTCTCGCGGCGCGACGCCTGGGCGGCCAGCGACCTCTTCGCATCACCCGGACCACGCCAGTTCTGGGGCCCGACCACCCATCAGCAACCCATCAGCGTGGCGCTCAACTCGGGTTCGGATACGCTGATGTTCAGGATCGGCTGATTCCTGGCCGTTGCGAAATCAGCCGGAATCCCCGGTTGACCGCGGGAGATGGGTGAGCATTGTGCGATTTGGCAGGTGGGGGCAGGCCGCGAAAATCGTGGTCTGTCGCCGGTTCCGCGAGATCATTCTCGGGCTGACGAGGGCAGGCGAGGGCGAGGACAAACGCCACAATTGACGCGCAATAACCATGCGCGTACCCTGTGCGCATTATTTCCATGGGGATCGCCATGCCCACCATGAAGAAGGCCGCCAATCACTGCGTGCGCGCCGACTTGCTCGAAGAGGCGCGCGCCTTCAAGATCAATCTTTCGCCAACGCTCGAAGCCGCCCTGCAGATCGAGTTGAAGAAAGAAAAGGAACACCGCTGGCTGGAAGAGAATCGCGCCGCCATCAACGCCTACAACCGCGAGATCGCCGAGCACGGACTCTGGAGCGACGGGCTGAGACAGTTCTGATGGCGCAGTTCGACGTCTATCCCAATCCGAACCACGCCAGCCGCGCGCATTCCCTTCCTCTTGGCCTTGCCGAGCGACCTGCTCGGCACTTTCGACGCCACAGTCGTCGCCCCCTTGCGGCTCAAGACCGAGCTTGACGCAGTTCCCATCCCGCGCTTGAACCCCGTGGTGCACATCGACAGCCAGACCTACTTCCTGCGTCCGCAGGAGCTTGCTGCCATTTTGACGCGCAGCCTCAAGAGTCCCGTCGCCAACCTTTCTGCCCAGCGCGAGGAAATCCTCGCCGCCCTCGATTTCCTTTTTACCGGATTCTGAGGACGGCCCAATACTTCATGTCGACATGGACCTGCCGGCCGATTCTACGGAGTTGCGCATCTGCTCCTTTGGGTACACCTTCCGCGCTTCGTGCGCCGCCGGCAGTCTCGGCGGCTGGTGCCCGAACTGCGCCGGGGAATTGCTGCCGCAGCCCCGACGCCCGGCCGGCAAGCGGGCCGGCTACCCGGCGCCGATCGGGCGCATCTGCAAACCGGCCGGTTGTGCCGGGGCAGCCCGAATACCCGGGCAGGTTTGAACCCGGGATACCAACGGTCGACCGGATGAAGGAGCGAAAAGCCAAGGCCTCAAGCTGATGCATCTGTTCGTCGACATTTCGAGCCACGGTTTCGGCCACCTTGCGATCACCGCCCCGGCCCTCAACGCACTGGCGGAAATGGCCCCGGATTTGCGGTTGACCGTGCGCAGCGGTCTCCCCCGGCAGAAACTGGCGCAGCGCATCAAGGCGCCCTTCGCCCTGATCGCGGGCGGCAGCGATTTCGGCTACGTGATGATCGACGCCACGCGCATCGACCTTTCGGCCACCGCCGCCGCCTATCGCCAGGCCCACGCCGACTGGCCGGCGCGGGTCGC
>CAZKSD010000308.1:0-2934 GCA_964555315.1 uncultured Dechloromonas sp. | reverse complement strand
GGCAGCCGCGGCAGGCTTGGGAGCCTCGGCAGGCTTGGCAGCCGCGTCAGGCTTGGCAGCGGCGGCAGGCTTGGCAGCAGCGGCAGGCTTGGCAGCAGCGGCAGGCTTGGCAGCAGCGCCAGGCTTGGCAGCAGCGGGCTTGGCGGCAGCGGGCTTGGCGGCAGCGGGCTTGGCGGCAGCGGGCTTGGCGGCAGCCTTTTCCGGCTCGGCCTTCTTGCTCACCAGAACGGCCTTCAGGATGTCTGCGCCCGAGAGCTTGGAGAACTTGGCCGCTGCCTTCTTGAGCTTCTGCTTTTCACCGCTGGCAAGGTCACGGCCTTCGCGGGCCACCCGCATGACCGACTTGAAGGTGTCGAAGCCGATCAGTGCGACGGACTCGCCCTTGGTAATCGCTGCGGTGATGATGTCGACCAGACCATCGATCGCGCTTGCGGCTTGCGCCTTGGAAAGTTCTGCACGCGCGGACAGCGCTTCAATCAGTTCGGCTTTGTTCATCGGTACTCCTCCTCATGTTGTTGAAAGCGCGATTCTGCCATTGATGTGCAGGAGAGGCTACAACAGATTCAGCGAATCGATCGTGTCTGCCGGGCGCATGCCGGCGCCAGCCCCGCGGACTCGCGCGGCACAGGGATCCCTCATGCGTCCGGTGTCGCGCCAGGCGCCGGCGGTGCGCGCGGAGGTCGCGATTTCAGGCATGGTCTTGAACCGGAGCGATGTCCTGCTGTCGAATCAACCGTAACGCTCCGCGCCGGATGTAATCGGGTGGCAAGTGCGCCGGATTCGCCCGGTCAATTTGAATTGCCAATTCGTGAGAGGTCAACAATGGATTCCGTCACCAACTTCCGTCTTCGTCTGCCCGGCGTTCTCGCGGCCGCCGCCCTTGCCATCTCCGCCTTCTCGACGTCTGCGACGGGCGACGAGTTGCTGTTCAAACTGTCGGGTGACGCGGAGGTGCCGCCCGTCGCCACGATGGCCTCGGGCAGCGGCGCGATCACCATCAATCCGGACATGACCGTCAGCGGGAAGGTCACGACCTCCGGCGTCGCGGCGACGATGGCGCATATCCACGTCGGCAAGGCCGGGGCCAACGGCGCGGTTGTCGTCACCCTGGCGAAGAGCGGCGACAACGTCTGGCTGGTGCCGGACGGGACCAGGTTGAGCGAAGCCGCGTATCAGTCCTACAAGGCTGGCGAGCTCTACGTGAATGTTCATAGCGCCGAACACAAGGCTGGAGAGATTCGCGGCCAGTTGAACCCGCCGAAGACGTCGGCCTACTGAATAGGCAAGGCAGGGTTCGGCCCGGCTCAGCCCTTGACATGCAGGCCGCACTCCTTGGACTCGGGACTTTCCCACCACCAGCGTCCGGCGCGGATGTCCTCGCCGGGTGAGATGGCGCGCGTGCACGGGGCGCAGCCGATGCTCGGGTAGAACTTGTCGTGCAGGGCGTTGTAGGGCACGGCGTTCTGCATGATGTAGGTCCAGACTTCCTTCTCGGTCCACTCGGCGAGCGGGTTGAATTTCTCCAGCCCGTTGCCTGCGTCGTATTCGCGCAGTGGCAGGCCGTCGCGGGTGGCGGCCTGCTGGGCGCGCAGGCCGGTGATCCAGGCGCGTTTGCCGGCCAGCGCGCGCCGCAGCGGCTCGACCTTGCGGATGGCGCAGCACGCCTTGCGCAGCGTGACCGAGTCGTAGAAGGCGTTGATGCCCTGGTTGCGCACGTAGGTTTCGACTTCCTCGGCCTGCGGGAAGTAGATCTTGAGCTTGAGGCCGTAGTGCTTGTCGACCGCGGCCATCAGTTCGTAGGTCTCGGCCGGCAGACGGCCGGTGTCGAGGCTGAAGATCTCGATCGGCAGGCCCGACTTGACGATCAGGTCGGTCAGCACCATGTCCTCGGCGCCGAGGCTGTTGGCGAAGGCGGCCGGCGACCACTCGCCGGCGATCCCGGCGAGCAGGGTGTGGGCGGCCACCGTCCTGGCAGCGACGCTGGCGGTCAGTTCCGGCGTGATGTTGAGCAGGCTCGGGGTCATCGTTCTGCTTCAGGCGGCGCGCCGGCGAAAATGCGGTCGCGGCTGGCTGGTCGAGGTCTGGTAGGCGTCGCCGAACGTCGAAAAGCCGTGCCCGATCGCGTAAGCCGCATCCTTGTCGCCCTTGAGGGCATAGGTATCGAAGCCCACCCGCTGCAGGTAGAAGAGCTGGTCGTGCAGCACGTCGCCGACGGCGCGCAGTTCGCCCCGGTAGTTGTAACGCTGGCGCAGCAGGCTGGCGCTGGAATAGCCGCGGCCATCGACGAATTTCGGAAAATTGACGGCAATCACGATGAAGTAGTCGAGGTCGCCGGCGATGTCCTCGACACGGTCGTCCGGCTGCAGCAGCAGGCCGATGCGCTTGTGGGTGGAGATGACTTCGTCCTTGCGCGCCTGCCAGACGGCGAGCGGGAAGATGATGTCGCCGGCGGGCAGGGCGATGGCTTCCGGCGTTTCGCCGTCGGCCATTTCGAGGGTTTTCCAGGTGTCGACCGCGACAGCCTTGTCGCTGATCAGTTGCGCCTTCATGCGGCCTCCTTTTCGCTAACCCTGGCCTTGCCGTGGGCGCGGCCTTCGTAGACGCGGTTCTTGAACGGATCGATGCCGATGCGATCGAAGGTGTCGAGGAAGGATTCGCCGGCGAGCCGGTTGGCGAGATAGACCTTGATGATCTTGTCGATCACGTCCGGCATTTCGCCGGCCGAGAACGACGGGCCGATCACCTTGCCCAGCCGGGCGTCGTTGCCCTGGCGGCCGCCGAGCGTCACCTGGTAGAACTCGGCGTCGTTCCTGTCGACGCCGAGGACGCCGATGTGGCCGACGTGGTGGTGGCCGCAGGCGTTCATGCAGCCGGAGATATTGAGGTCGATCTCGCCGATGTCGAACAGGTAGTCGAGGTCGTCGAAACGGGCCT
>CAZKSD010000307.1:0-2936 GCA_964555315.1 uncultured Dechloromonas sp. | reverse complement strand
ACTGCATGTTACGGAAGGTAGCCGGATACGGCTGGCCGGACCGCTTTGCTAAAGCGGCTCTCCGCAATTGGAGATGAGGGTTCGACTCCCTCACCTTCCGCTTCGGTTCTTGATCGTGCTTTACGCCTCGATGGTGAAAGGGAAATCACGCCCCGCTTCTAACGGGGTCTTCCGGGTTCAAGTCCTGGTCGGGGTACTGACAGTTCTATGGTGTTCGTGGTGTAGCGGTTTCTGCACGCCCGGCTGTGAACCGGGAAGCATCGGTTCGACCCCGTTCGAGCACCCTCTGAGGTCAATGACGAAATCCGAATGACGAAAGCGGAGGTCGTTGTATCGCCGTTTTCCCGCTTTCGTCCATTGTTAGTAAACCTTGAGGTCCCCATGGTCGCATCCGTTCTTCAGCGTCCGACGCTGGTTCTGAATCGTAACTGGCAGCCGGTGAACGTGGCGACGGTCGGTCGGGCTCTGCTCATGCTCTGGAACGAATCGGCCCGAGTCGTCGATCCGCACGACTATCAGATGTACGACTGGGCCGATTGGTCGCGGCTCACGCCGCAGGACGACGAGCCGTTCATCCAAGCCGTACGTACGCGCGTTCGCGTTCCGGAAGTCGTGGCGTTGGCCGCATACGATCGCTTGCCCTCGGCGGCGGTGTCGTTCAGCCGACGCAATATCTTCAAGCGCGATCACTACACGTGCCAGTATTGCGGCGTGCAACCAGGCGGCGATGAGTTGACGATCGACCACGTCGTACCGCGCGCCCAAGGGGGGATTTCGAGTTGGACGAACTGCGTGTTGGCCTGCGTGGCCTGCAACAAGCGCAAGGCGGATCGCACGCCCGCGCAAGCGGGATTCCGCCTGCGTAAATCGCCGGTTCGCCCCGCTTGGAAGCCGCTGTATGCGGCACCCAGCATGCGCATCGCCAGCTGGGACAAGTTCGTCAGCGAAGCGTACTGGAACGTCACGCTGGCGGCGGAGTAACAACGTCGGCGCGGTCTCAATCTCGGACCGTTGCCGACGTCACACGAGCGTGCTCCCGGGAGAGCAAGCGGTCTCCAAAGCCGCTCCACGAGGTTCGACTCCTCGCGCTCGTGCTGATGCCGACGTGGCTCGACGAAGAAAGGCGCCGGTTTTGTAAACCGATCCATGCTGGTGCGAATCCAGTCGTCGGCTCTGTTGGAATTCGCGTCCCGATGGTGTAACGGATCGCATCGAACTCTCCGAAGGTTCAGGTCCTGGTTCGAGTCCAGGTCGGGATACTGCTTGCTGAAACGCCCTGCGAGTGTGCCGGACGGCACGGCAGTCCTCGAAACTGCAGGACGAGGTTCAATTCCTCGGCAGGGTGCTGGTTGGATGTCCTCGAAGTGTACCGGACTATGCACGCGACCGTGCGAAGGTCGAAGACTGGGTTCAATTCCCGGCGAGGATACTGATTGTGTTTGACGTCGATGCCTGACGGCCGGGCGATCGCCTGCAAAGCGATTACGAGCGGGTTCGACTCCCGCCGACGTCTTGTTCTTGATTCATGTGGGACGTAGTCCGCCGTTCGGCGTCGGCACGTCTCTCCCCGGCAAGGAGGAACGCAGCGCACCGAAACCGACGGACTGTGTTGGTTGTGTGTTGTGTTTCTCTTTTCTGGAGGTAGGAGATGGCCAAGGAATTGTTTGAACGGAAGAAGATCAACGTCAATGTCGGCACCATCGGTCACATCGACCACGGCAAGACGACCCTGACGGCCGCGATCCTGAGGGTTCAGGCCGAGCAAGGACTGGCGGAGTACAAACCCTACGGCGAAATCGCCAGGGGAGGCATCGTGCGCGACAAAGGAAAGACGGTGACGATCATCGCCGCCCACGTCGAGTACGAGACCGAGCGACGGCACTATGCGCACATCGACTGTCCGGGCCACGCCGATTTCATCAAGAACATGATCACCGGCGCGGCGCAAATGGACGGCGCCGTGCTCTTGGTGTCGGCTTTGGACGGTGCGATGCCGCAGACGCGTGAGCACATCCTGCTCGCGCGTCAGGTCGGGGTTCCGCGATTGGTCGTGTTTATGAATAAATGCGATCTGGTCGAAGACCCCGAGTTGCTCGATCTGGTCGAAGTGGAACTGCGCGACCTACTCACGCACTACGGTTATCCCGGTCACGAGATTCCGTTTGTGCGCGGCTCGGCGATGCAGGCCCACGACAACCCGGCCGACCCCACGGCGGCGCGGTGTATTCACGAGTTGATGCACCGGCTGGACACGTACTTCCCCGATCCCGTCCGGCTGATTGATCGCCCGTTGCTCATGCCGATCGAGAACGTCTACTCGATCGAGGGGCGTGGTACGGTCGTTACCGGTCTGATCGAGCGAGGCGTCGTCCGGCCCGGTGACGAGGTCGAGATCGTCGGTCTGGCTGAGGCTTCGCGACGCACGGTCTGCACCAGCGTCGAGATTTTCGGTCGGGTACTCGACCAGGGAATCGCCGGTGACAACGTCGGTTGCCTGCTGCGCGGCGTACGCAAAGAGGAGGTTGAACGCGGTCAAGTGTTGGCTGCGGTCGGCTCGCTCGTGCCGCGTAGTAAGTTTCGGGCCGAGGTCTACATCCTCAGCGATAAAGAAGGCGGGAGACATACGCCGTTTTTCAACGGCTACAGCCCGCAGTTCTTTTTTCGCACGACGGATGTGACGGGAACTTCGCACCTCTTGGGCGACCAGGAGATGTGCATCCCGGGCGACAATGCGCAGCTCGAAATCGAACTGCGTAGCCCCGTGGCGATCGACGACGGCGATCGGTTTGCCATCCGCGAGGGAGGCAAGACGGTCGGCTCCGGCGTCGTCACGAAGGTGATCGCTTGAAGTGTGCGGGGCGACTGGGGACGGCGTGCATCCGCCGTCTCCAGTTCGCTCCGATTTAATCGAACATTGGGAATTGTAAGGAAGGTTT
>CAZKSD010000306.1:0-2942 GCA_964555315.1 uncultured Dechloromonas sp. | reverse complement strand
AGCGTGAGCCAGGTGCTCGGGCTGCCGATCGCCGGCAGCCCGATGGCGGCCAGCGCGGCCAGCAGGGCGATCGGCAGCCAGTCGAAGCGGGCCTTGGGCACGGCTTCAGCGGCCGGCGCGGCGGCTATCGTGTTCATTGGTGGGCCCCCAGCGAAAGGCCGAGCAGGCGCTGCTGCAACCCCTCGTCGCCGGCCAGCTCGCGCATCGCGCCGCGGTGGACGACGCGGCCGTTGTCCATCACGGCGACCGTATCGCCCAGCGCCTTGGCCATCATGAAGTTCTGCTCGACGAGCAGGATCGTCGTGCGCTGGCGCTTGAGTTCGGCGAGCGCGGCAAGCAGGTTCTGCACGATCGCCGGCGCCAGGCCCTTGCTCGGCTCGTCGATCAGGATCAGCGCGCGCGGCTCGACGATCGCGCGCGCGACCGCCAGCATCTGCTTTTGCCCGCCGGAGAGCTTGCCAGCCGGATAGAGCCAGAACTTCTTCAGCGCCGGGAAGAGCTCGAAGATCCAGGCCAGGCGCCGGTCGTCGAGTTCGCCGGCATGGCGCGCCGCGCGCGCCGCCAGCACCATGTTCTCCTTCACCGTCAGGTCGCTGAAGATGCCCATGGCCTCGGGCACGTAGGCGATGCCGGCGGTCGAGATGTCGGGCGTCGGCAGGCCGCGGATCGAGCGGCCGCGAAAGCGCAGCTCGCCGCCGCTCGCCGGCCACAGGCCCATGATCGTGCGCAGCGTCGTCGTCTTGCCGGCGCCGTTGCGGCCGAGCAGCATCGTCACCTCACCCTCGGGCACCGCGAACTCGACCCCGTGCAGGATGTGGTAGGCGCCGATGTGCGTCTGCACGCCTTGCAGCTCGAGGATCGGCGCGGTCATTGCGGCGCCTCGTCGGCTGGCAGCCCGAGGTAAGCCTGCTGGACGATCGGCGACGCGATCACCTCGGCCGGATCGCCGTCGGCGACCAGCGCGCCGTTGTGCAGCACGATGATGCGGTCGGCGAGTTCACGCACGACATCCATCTTGTGCTCGACGAGCAGGATCGTGTGCTCGCGCCGCGCCTTCAGGCCGCGGATCAGATCGAGGACGACCGGTACCTCGTCGACGCTCATGCCGGCGGTCGGCTCGTCGAACATGAACACCTTCGGATCGAGCGCGATCAGCATCGCGACCTCGAGCTTGCGCTGGTCGCCGTGCGGCAACGCGCTGGCGTGCACGGCGCCCTTGTCGGCCAGCCGCACCTGGGCGAGGATTTCACGCGCCTCGGCAATCCATTGCTCGCGGTCGAGCCAGACGCGGAAGATGTCCAGGCCGCCGAGCGCGCCGCCGCGGCCACGTCCGGATTCGCGCGCCTGCACGGCGAGACGCACGTTCTCCTGCACCGTGAGGTTCGGGAAGAGCTGCGTCAACTGGAACGCCCGGCCGAGGCCACGCCGCGTGCGCAACGGCGCCGCCAGCGCCGTGATGTCCTCGCCGCCGAGCAGCACGCGCCCTTCGCTGGCCGGCAACTGGCCCGAGATCAGGTTGAAGTAAGTCGTCTTGCCGGCGCCGTTCGGCCCGACGATCGCCGTCAGCGTGCCGGGCGCGAACTCGCACGACACGTGGTCGACGGCCACGTGGCCGCCGAAGCGGATCGTCAGGTCGACGGTCTGCAGCATGGCAGGGCGAAATGCGCGCAGCCGGGCAGCGATGCCGGACGAGGGGCGATCAGCGCTTGTTGCGGATCGGGACGTCCATCTCCGACGCCTTGATCTCGCGCACCAGCTCGGGAACGCCCCAGGGGAATGCCGGATCGACCTTGATCTTGAAGTGATACATGTCCTGCATCGCCTGGTGATCCTCCTTGCGGAAGGTCATCCGGCCCTTCGGCGATTCGAAGCTCATGCCCTCCATCGCGGCGATCAGCTTCGGAGTCTCGGTTTCGCCCTTGGTCTTCTTCAGCGCCTCGACCAGCGCGATGCCGGCGCTCATGCCGCCGGCGGTGAAGAAGTCAGGCGGCGCCTTGAACTGCTTGTAGTGGTTGGCGACCAGCCACTCGTTGACCGGGTTCTTCGGGATGCCGAAGTAGTAGTAGGTCGCCCCCTCCATGCCCGGGAACTGCTTGTAGGTGCTCATCGCCGGCAGGATGTTGCCGCCGGTGGCGATCTCGATGCCGTAGCGCTTCAAGTCGAGGTCGGCGATCTTGAACGGGTTGCCGGCGCCGGCCCAGACGATCCAGATCACCTTGCGGCCCGGCAGATCCTTCAACTTGTCGATCAACCGCTGCGCGCCGGCGGTGAAGTCGGTCGTGTTCGTCGGCAGGTATTCCTCGTGGACGATCTTCGCCTTCTTGATCGCCTCGCGGAACGCCTTCACGCCGTCGCGGCCGAACGCGTAGTCCTGCGCCAGCGTCGCGATCGAGACGCCGGCCTTGTCGAGCGCGACGGCGTTGGAAATCGCGTCCTGGCTCGAGTTGCGGCCGGTGCGGAAGATGTACTTGTTCCACTTGTCGCCGGTGATCGAGTCGGCGACCGCGGGCTCGACGAGCAGGATCTTCTTGTTTTCCTCGGCCACCGGCAGCATCGCCAGCGCGACGCCCGAACTCGTCGGCCCGACCGCGATGTCGGCCTTGTCGTCGCCGTAAGCCGCCGCGAGCAGGCTTTTTCCCAGGTCGGGCTTGCCCTGATCGTCCTTCTCGATCAGCACCAGCTTCTTGCCGGCCACCGTCATCGTGCCGCCGGTGGCGTAGTCCAGCCCCATCGACAGGCCCACCGCCGTCTGCTTGCCATAGGCCTCCAGCGGCCCGGTCTTGCTGTAGACGTGGGCGATGCGGATCTCGGCGCCCTTCTGCGCGAACGCCGGCACCAACGCCGCCGACAAGGTGGTCAGGACGAGCAGCGAGCGACGCATGCGCTGCGCGCCAGCGGACTGGGGTGATCGGTGCATGGCAATGTCTCCTGGGTTTCGATCG
>CAZKSD010000305.1:0-2955 GCA_964555315.1 uncultured Dechloromonas sp. | reverse complement strand
TGCTGATCAAGTTCGAGGGCTGTTACCACGGCCATTCCGACAGCCTGCTGGTCAAGGCCGGTTCCGGCGCGCTGACCTTCGGCAACCCGTCGTCCGGCGGCGTGCCGGCCGATCTGGCGCAGCACACCATGGTGCTCGCCTACAACGATCCGCAGCAACTGGCCGACGCCTTTGCCCGCCATGGCGACCGGATCGCCGCCGTCATCGTCGAGCCGGTGGTCGGCAACATGAACCTGATCGTGCCGACCGCCGAGTTCCTCGGGGCCATGCGCGAACTGACCGCGCAACACGGCGCGGTGCTGATCTTCGACGAGGTGATGACCGGTTTCCGCGTTGGCCTGAACAGCGCCCAGGGCCTCTATGGCATCACCCCCGACCTGTCCACCTTCGGCAAGGTGGTCGGCGGCGGCATGCCGCTCGGAGCCTTCGGCGGCCGGCGCGAGATCATGGAACAGATCGCCCCGCTTGGTCCCGTCTATCAGGCCGGCACGCTGTCGGGGAACCCGGTGGCCGTCGCCGCCGGCCTCGCCACCCTGAAGCTGATCCAGGAAAATGGCTTTTACGAGGCGTTGACCGCAAAGACCACGGCGCTGTGCGACGGTCTGGCCGGCGCCGCGCGCAAGCACGGCATCGCCTTCGCCGCACAGAACGTCGGCGGCATGTTCGGCCTCTACTTTGCCGAGCAATGCCCGGCGACCTACGATGCCGTATTGGCCTGCGACAAGGAGGCCTTCAACCTCTTCTTCCACGCCATGCTCGATGCCGGCCACTATTTCGCGCCGTCGGCTTTCGAGGCGGGCTTCGTGTCGGCCGCGCACGGCGACGCCGACATCGCCGCGACCGTCGCCGCCGCCGATGACTACTTTGCCCGCTCGGGGTGAGCGAAGGCGCTTCCCGGTCGAGGATCAGGCGCTCCTGCCGACCTCGGCGCGCGGGCGTTTGGGCCGACGCTTCTCGAAAAAGCGCAGGCCAAAGAACATGATGGCTCCGACCAGCGCCACGATGATTGAAAAAAGCGTATAGCCAAGCCACATCGGCCACTCGAACGCCTGCGTCATCGCCGAAAACTCCGACATGCCGCCCATGCCGGCGAGAACGTTGATCGGCATGAAGACGACGCTGAGGATCGTCAGCCGCTCGATCTTCTTGTTCGCGTTGATGTTGATCGCACTGTCCGTGGCGTCCATCAGGAAGTTGATCTTGTTGAACAGGAAGGCCGTATGGCCGTCGAGGGACTCGATGTCGCGCAGGATCTCGCGCACATCCGAAAGCTGAGCCTCCGACAGCAACTTCCCGCGCATCAGGAAGGACAGGGCGCGCCGGGTGTCCAGCACGCTGCGGCGGGTGCGTCCGTTGATGTCCTCGGCCTCGGCGACGCCGGCCAGGATCTGCGACGCTTCGACGTCGGTGATCGCTGACCGCAGCACCTGCGAACCCACCTTCTCCAGTTCGCCGTAAACGCCCTCGAGCGCGTTCGCCGAGTACTCGACATCGGCGGCGTAGAGGTCGAGCAGGACGTCCGCGCCATCCTTCACGTAGCCCGGCTGACTGCGGGCACGCAGCCGCTGCAAGCGGAAGACCGGCAGTTCCTCGCTGCGCACCGAGAAAAGGATGTCATCGTGCAGGATGAAGCCAACCGCCACGTTGCGCGATCCTTCGTCGAGATCGAGGAGGAAGTCGGACCGCATATGGACCTCGCCATTGTCCTCGACGTAGTAGCGCGCGCTGGATTCCAGGTCGGTCAGGTCTTCCGGGTCCGGGATCTCCAGCCCGTAATGCTTGCCGACCCAGTTGCGCACGCGCGCCGTCGGCGCGACCAGATCGACCCAGATCGGCTTGATGTCGGCGAGCAGCGCCGGGCGATCGACGGTAATCTGGCGCAACCGGCCATTGTGCAGTTCGAAGGCGTTGACCATCACCTTGCTGCTGGTGTGCTGGCCGTCGCCGATGAGCTCTTCGGCAACGTCCTCGGCCAGCAGGTCGAGAATGCCGTCCAGACGATCCTCGGCGATCTCTTTCCAGGCGATCGTGCGCTCGTCTTCCGGCAGGGCGCTGAGGATGACGGCGATTGCCACGGTGGGCAGAGTGGCGAGAAATGTCTTCAGGCGAAACTTGTGCTCGCGTTGCAGAATCTCCAGCAATTCCTGGCGCGGTCCCTCCTGGTTCCGGGTTTCTTCCTCGTAGACACGAATCTTGGCCACCAGGTCGTGGACTTGGGCGAGATCGTCCTTGACTTCGTTGGCATTCGCGTCGGCTTCGGTGAGGTCTTCGACGGCGCCGGCCTGCTGGCTTTGCTGGTTCATGATGGAGATGTTCCTTGCTGTGGATCGGACAATTGGTCTAGCGCGTTGACGCTTGCGGTTGAAAACGGTAGCCGACGCCGGTTTCGGTCAGGATGTGGCGCGGGCGGGCCGGATCGGCCTCCAGTTTCTGCCGGAGACGCGCGACATAGATCCGGAGGTAGTGATCCTTCTCGCGGTTGGCGGGACCCCAGACCCTGTCAATCAGCCGGTGGTGGGTCAGGACGCGACCCGGATTGGTCAATAGCTGGACGAGCAGATTATACTCCAGCGGCGTCAGACGGACATCGACGCCGGCGCGCCGGATGCTGCGCCGCAGAAGGTCCACCTCGACATCGCCAAAGGCATGCAGGGCGCCGGCATCCCCGTGCATCTGGCTCCGCCGCAGCATGGCCCGGACGCGGGCGCGCAGTTCGCCAATACTGAACGGCTTGGTCAGGTAGTCGTCGGCGCCGGCGTCGAGGGCGGCGATCTTGTCGGACTCCTCGCTGCGCGCCGAAAGGACGAGGACGGGAACGGCCGACCACACGCGCAGTTCCCGGATGAAGTCGACGCCGTCGCGATCCGGGAGCCCGAGGTCGAGGACCACCAGGTCCGGCTGCTCGCGCGCTGCCAGGTCGAGACCCTGGGCGACCGATCCGGCCTCGCTCGCCCG
>CAZKSD010000304.1:0-2962 GCA_964555315.1 uncultured Dechloromonas sp. | reverse complement strand
GCGACGATGCGGGCGCCGGGGTCGGAGATCCCGGGCGTCCCGGCGTCGGAGATCAGCGCCACCGCCTCGCCGGCCCGGAGTCGGTCGACGATGCGGGCGGCGGCTTCGTGCTCGTTGTGCCGATGGGCCGGCAGCACCCGCGCCGGCGAACCGAGCTGCTTGAGCAGCGGTCCGCTGTGGCGGGTATCCTCGGCGGCGACCCAGGGCACGCCGCGCAGGACACCCTCGGCGCGGCGGGTCAGGTCGGCGAGATTCCCGAGCGGGGTCGCGACGACATACAATGCGGCGAATTCTTCCGTCATCTCACCAAGCATGCAGGCAAAGGCCAACGATACCACCACGACGCGCGGTCGCGAAGCCGAGGAACGGGCGGCGCGCCACCTGGAACGTTGCGGTCAACGCGTCGTCGAGCGCAATTTCCGGGTGCGCGGCGGCGAGATCGACCTGATCTGCCGTGACTGCAAAACACTGGTCTTCGTCGAGGTCCGGCTGCGCGGCCGGGGGGATTTCGGCGGCGCCGGAGCGAGCATCACCGCAGGCAAGCGCCAGCGCATCGTCCTCGCGGCGCGGCACTATCTGGCGGGCAAGCCGGAATGCGACTGCCGCTTCGACTGCGTGCTGATCGATGGCGACCAACTCGAATGGATCCGCGATGCGTTCGCTGCTGACGATTAGCCTGGCCCTGTGGCTGGGCGCGGCGCAGGCGGAGAGCGTCCGCATGCTGGTGCAAAGCTCGCCGCTGGCCGGCAGCCAGTATTACGCGGTGCACGAGCAGTGGCGGCAGATGGCGGTCGGCGATCGTCTCGACCTGATCCGCGAGCCCGACAACCGCCACGACAGTCGAGCCATTCGCGTCGAATGGCGCGGCCACAAGCTCGGTTACGTGCCGCGCGCCGAGAACCGCGCGGTGGCGGCGGCGATGGATCAGGGGGATAGGTTGGTGGCGCGCATCTCGAAATTGACCGAACACGTCAATCCCTGGCGGCGGGTCGAGTTCGAGGTCTTCGCCGAACTGTGATGTAGAATGACTCGATTGTCCGCTCCAGGCCACCGATAGACATGGATCTGATAGCCCGCGTCGCCAGGCATTTCGAAGACAGCGCCCAGACCAAGCTCGATGCCGTCGAGGCGATGGCGGCGCCGATCGCCGGCGCGATCGAGGCGCTGACCGCCTGCCTGATCAGCGGCGGCAAGATCCTCGCCTGCGGCAATGGTGGGTCGGCTGCCGATGCGCAGCACTTCGCCGCCGAACTCGTCGGCCGTTTCGAGGCCGAGCGTCAGGAACTGGCGGCGATCGCATTGACCACCGATACGTCGATCCTGACCGCCGTCGCCAACGACTACTCGTTCAACCAGGTTTTCGCCCGGCAGGTGCGGGCGCTCGGCCACGCCGGCGACGTCCTGCTGGCGATCTCGACTTCGGGCAACTCGGGCAACGTGATCGAGGCGATCCGCTCCGCGCACGAAGCCGCCATGCTCGTCGTCGCGCTGACCGGGAGGGGCGGCGGCCAGATCGGCGAAATGCTGAACGACGACGATATTCATCTTTGCGTGCCGGCCGACCGGACGGCGCGAATTCAGGAAACCCACCTGCTCGTCATCCATTGCCTGTGCGATGGCATCGACGCGCTGCTTCTTGGAGTCGAACAATGAGAAATCCCAGACTTGCCCTCGCCGTCACTGCTCTGGTCGCGGCCCTGCCCTTCATCACCGGCTGCGTGCCGGCGGTCATCGCCACCGGCGCCACGGTCGGCGTGATGTCCGCGCAGGACCGCCGCTCGACGGGGGTTCAGACAGACGACGAGGGCATTGAATGGAAGGCGGCGCAAAGCGTTCCCGAGAGGTACGCCGCTGCATCCCATCTCAATTTCACCTCCTTCAACCAGCGCCTGCTGATCACCGGCGAGGTTCCCGGCGAGGAAGCCAGGATCGCCATCGGCGAGCATGCGGCGAAGGTGCTCGGCGTCAAGGAGGTGATCAACGAGACCGCCGTCGGTCCGGCCTCCTCGCTTTCGGCACGCAGCAACGACAGCTACATCACGTCGAAGGTCAAGGCGCGCCTGGTCGACGAGAAGAACATTTCCGCCAACCACATCAAGGTGGTGACCGAGAACGGGATCGTCTACCTGATGGGCATCGTCACCGAGCGCGAATCCAAGGTCGCCGTCGCCGTGGCGCGGACCACCGAGGGTGTGCGCAAGGTCATTAACGTCATGCAGGTGATGAGCGATGCCGAGATCCAGAGGCTGAGCACTTTCCCGTCGGCGGGCGACAGCCCGGCTGCGGCACCGCAACCGGCACCGCAGCCGGCGCCGGTCGAGAGCCGCTGATCCCGGGGATTCAAGACCGATACGCCGGCTCTCGCGGCGGATGCCAGCATTCCGGACAACCTGCTGCGCGAGCGCGACGAGGCCTGGAGCAACGCCCTGGCTTGTTGCCTGCAGGGGCTGTGTGACGGCCGGACACCGACGTTATGGGGCCAGAAGCTGAATATTTCGGAAGCTCAGGCTGCCTATCGCGCCCTGATGCAGGACCGGCGGATGACACTGGGCGATATCCTGCGCGACGGAACCGACCGCAGCCAGCCCCTGCCCGCCGTCACGCTGCTGATTCGCCGCGAAGACGACTTGATTCTGCTGCCCCCCGACAGCCTTCCGCTTGCCCCCGGCGACGAGTTGCTCATCGCGAGTTCGCTGGCGGCCCGCCGCAATCTCGAACTCACGCTGTACCGGCCGAACGAGCTCGATTACGTGCTGACCGGTCGCGAGGTCACCGGGAGCTGGGTCTGGAACTGGCTGGCTGCCCGCCGCAAGGCTGGCGGACATCCTTCCTGAGTCCCGCGGCCCATACCGCTTCTCCCACGCACCAACGAGAAAGGATCGACGATGACCAACCTGAAGTTCCTCGGCATTTCCGGCAGCCTGCGCCGCGCATCGACCAACAGCGGCCTGCTGCGCGCCGC
>CAZKSD010000303.1:0-2963 GCA_964555315.1 uncultured Dechloromonas sp. | reverse complement strand
GGATTATCCTCGCATTTTTTTGGTTTCGTCAAAGCATGATATTCGAGCGCGCCGCCCGGCGCGAGTTGACCCAGGCAGCATCCGGCATCGGTGTCGCCCTGCTGGCGATCCTCCTCTCGACGCAACTCATACGCTTGTTGAAGGAAGCTGCGGGCGGAAAGATCGCGCCCGAAGCGGTGGTCTCTCTGCTCGGTTTTGCGACCCTGAATTTCATGCCGGTGCTGCTTTCGCTGACACTGTTCGTGGCGATTCTGCTCACGCTGTCGCGCGCTTACCGCGATTCGGAAATGGTGGTCTGGTTTTCCTGCGGCCAGCCGTTGACGGCATGGATCCGCCCGGTGCTGAGGTTTGCCTGGCCGATCGTGCTGGCCATTGCAGCACTGTCCGGCTTCCTGTCGCCCTGGGCGCAATACAACGCGGATGAATACAAGCAGCGGCTTTCGGCGCGCAGCGATGTGTCGCAGGTGACGCCTGGCCTGTTCCGCGAAGCCAAGAGCGGGCAACGCGTAATCTTCGTCGAGTCGCTGGCAGACGACGCAAGCAAGGTCGGCAATGTCTTCGTCGCCTCGATGCAGGAGGGCAAACTGGGCGTGGTGATGTCGGATACCGGTTATCAGGAAATCGAGCCCAACGGGGACCGTTTCGTGGTTCTGGAACATGGACGACGTTACGAGGTCGAGCCGGGAACGCCGCAGTTCAAGGTCATGGATTTCGAGCGCTACAAGGTCCGCACCGAGGATGCCGAGGTCAAGCCGGGGGAACGTCCTCCGAGCCGCCTGTCACTCATCGAACTGGTGCGCGAGACCAGCAAGCAAGCGCGGGGAGAGTTGCTGTGGCGGATCGGAATGCCCGTTTCCGCCGTCATCCTCGCGCTAATGGCGATTCCCCTCTCCTATGTGAACCCGCGCGCCGGGCGTTCCGCCAACATGCTGATCGCCATTCTGGTTTACGCGATCTACAACAACCTCATGTCGCTCAGCCAGGCCTGGGTCGCGCAGGGCAGGCTGTCATTCTCGATCGGCGTCTGGGCTGCTCATGCCCTGATGGCGCTGCCGCTGTTGCTCCTGTTCTACAAGCGGATCGTGGTATCGATGCCATGGCAGCGAAGGGGCGTCTGATGTTCCGGTTGCGTCTCTACCAGCGTTACCTGATGCGCGAGACCTTCGCAGCGATTTTTCTGGTGCTGGCGGCATTCCTCGCCCTCTTCAGTTTCTTCAACCTGGTCAACGAGCTGCCCAATGTCGGAAAAGCCGGGTATCAATTCGGTCACGCCGTCATCTTCGTGGCCCTGGGCCTCCCTGGACTGGTTTACGAACTGATTCCGATCGCGGCGCTGATCGGCACTCTTTATGCGCTTTCCACGTTGGCCCGGCATTCCGAAATCACGGTGCTGCGCGCCTCCGGCTTGGCGACGCGCGATCTGCTGCTGACCCTGTTCCGCGTGGCCGGCCTGCTGGCCCTGCTCACCATGCTGGTCGGCGAGGTGCTGGCGCCGGTCTCCGAACGTCAGGCCCAGGAACTGAGGGCGCGGGCGCTGAGCAGGATTATCGCCCAGCATGGCTTCATGACCGGTCTCTGGATGAAGGACGGACGAAATTTCATCAACGTCCGCTATGCCACTCCCGATGCGCGTCTGCAATACGTTCGCATTTACAAATTCGACGCGGCGAACGCGCTCGAATCGGTCACCGAAGCCCGCGAGGCGACTTTCGTTCCGCCGGAACATTGGCTCTTGCGCGGCGTCGTGCGCACGATACTTGAAGGCGACACGTCACGAGTAGAACGGGCCGAGACTGACGAGTGGAAGTCGGCCGTCACCCCGGAGTTGCTGTCTACTTTGATGGTGTCGCCGGACCGGATGTCCCTCGTTGGGCTTTCGGGTTACCTGCAGCATTTGTCCGAGAATAGGCAGAAGACTGACCGTTACGAGATCGCGATCTGGAAGAAGCTGGTGTACCCTTTGACAGCCTTCGTGATGGTCGCCCTGGCGTTGCCCTTTGGCTACTCGCACAGCCGGGTCGGCGGGGTTAGCCTGAAGCTTTTCGTCGGCGTGATGTTCGGCATCCTTTTCTACATGTTGAACGGTCTCTTTTCAAATCTCGGCGCGATCAACTCGTGGCCGCCTTTTGCCAGCGCCGTGGCGCCCTCGGCCGTGTTTCTGCTGGCAGCCATCGTGATGCTGTGGTGGGTCGAGCGCCGCTGAGGCGGGACACTCATTGCCCATCGGCGAAGACGATGCAAGTGCCGGCGATGCGGTCATGCAGAAATTGCCGGTCCTTGTCGAACAACGCCCAAAACAGCCCGAAGCCGCACAGCAGGATGCTAGGCCACGCAGCCAGATAGCGGAGCAGTGCTTGCAGTGGTCTCGGTCGTTGCCCGTCGGCACCGGCAAGACGCAGTTTCCAGGTCTTCATGGGCAAGGTCTGCCCGCCATTGAGCCAAAACCATACGAAATAGATCATCAACAACAGCAACACATGCAGCCACAGCAACCTGCCGCCCATGACAAGGCCAAATCCGTAGAGCAGGATCTGCGGCAACAGGAAACCGATCAGCAGCACGGCAAAGACGACCAGACTTTCATACAGCATGCTCGCGAGCCGGCGCCCGATGCTGGGCACAGCATTGGTCATCAATTCTTCACGGGTTCGGCAGGTTGCAGGGCAGTTGCCGTGCTTTCACCGTCCCCCGCAACCTGCTCCTGAGGAGCCGGGGCTGGCTCGGCGGCCGTTGGCGGCGCCAGAAGCCTGGACGACTTGCCTTCCTGGCGCAAGCGCTGCTGCTCCTCGGGGGGCAGACTCGAATAGGCTTCCCACTTCTGCTTGACCGTCTGCTTTTGCTCCGAGGGGAGTTGGTTGAACTCCCTGTAACTGTCCCTGATCTTGGCACGCTGTTCGGGAGACAGACTCGCCCACTCGCGCATGCGCTCCTGCATGCGCCGCTGTTCTTCCGGCTTCATGCCG
>CAZKSD010000302.1:0-3008 GCA_964555315.1 uncultured Dechloromonas sp. | reverse complement strand
GGAGTTTCCAGGTATTGTTTTCAATGGTCACCATGACCCGCGCGCGCTGGTCGAAACCCTGATGGTCGTTCGCCGTCATGTTGAAGATCCCGAGCGCCGCCGGCAGATCCCTGGTGTTTTCCAGCGCATCGCGCAGCGCCTTGCGGAATTCCCTGGTTCCCGGCTCGGCCTTCTTCAGCGCGACCGGAATCGCGTTCTGCAACAGGACACCGGCATCCCAGGCATGGCCACCGAAGGAACTGACGCTGCCCTTGCCGTGCGCGGCTTCGTACTTGTTCACATACTCCAGCGCCGATTTCTTGACCGGGTTGTCGACCGGCAACTGGGCGGCGACCAGCATCGGACCCACCGGCAGGAAGGCGCCCTCGACATCCTTGCCGCCGACACGCAGGAAATCGCTGTTAGCCACGCCGTGGGTCTGGTAGATCAGTCCCTTGTAGCCTTTTTCCTTGAGCGTCTTCTGCGGCAGGGCGGCCGGGGTCCCGGCGCCGCCGATCAGGACCGCATCGGGCTTGGCCGCCATCACCTTGAGCACCTGGCCGGTCACCGAGGTATCGGTGCGCTGAAAGCGCTCGCTGGCGACGATCTTCAGCTTGCGCGCCTCGGCGATTCGGGAGAACTGCTGGTGCCAGCCTTCGCCATAGGCGTCGGCAAAGCCGATGAAGGCGACGGTCTGGATGTTCCGGTCGTTCATGTGCTGGACGATGGCGGTGACCATGTGGGCATCGTTCTGGGCAGTCTTGAAAACCCAACGCCGCTTCGCGTCCATCGGTTCGACGACGATCGCCGAACCGGCCATGGAAATCAGCGGCGTTTCGTTGTCGACCGCGACATCGATCATCGCCAGCGAATTTGGCGTCGTCGTCGAACCGATGACCACGTCGACCTTGTTTTCGCTGATCAGCTTCTTGATGTTCCTGGTCGCTGCCGTCGGGTCGGTGGCATCGTCGAGGACGATGTAATTCACCTTCTGCCCGCCGATGCTGGTCGGCAGCAGGGCGATCGTGTTCTTCTCCGGGATGCCCAGCGAGGCTGCCGGGCCGGTTGCCGAAACGGACACACCGACGTTGATGTCGGCGACCGCGGCCGGGACAAAGGACAATGCCGCGGCAGCGGCGACGGTGGCGAGGACGGCTTTCC
This sequence comes from uncultured Dechloromonas sp., assembly GCA_964555315.1. Classification (GTDB taxonomy): domain Bacteria; phylum Pseudomonadota; class Gammaproteobacteria; order Burkholderiales; family Rhodocyclaceae; genus Azonexus. Next base: position 1,868 of record CAZKSD010000302.1, on the reverse strand, counting down.
TGGACATGGCTTCCTTCCCGGGCGGGCTGCAGACGTGGAAAGGGCGGGAGTTTAGCACGCCCGCCCCCTTCTTCCCTTGCCCGATCAGGGTCTTACTTGACCAGCTTCCAGGCGCCGTTGTCCACCTTGACCATGACGCGGGCACGCTGGTCGAAGCCGAGGTGGTCCTGCGCACTCATGTTCACGACGCCGTGGGCGACCGGCAGGTTCTTGACGCCCTCGAGCGCGTCGCGCAGCGCGGCGCGGAACTCCTTGCTGCCCGGCTGCGCCTTCTTGAGCGCCACCGGAACCGCGGCATTGAGCAACTGGCCGGCGTCCCAGGCATGGGCGCCGAAGGTCGACACCGTGCCCTTGCCGTGGGCGGCCTCGTACTTGGTCACGTACTCCATGGCCGACTTCTTGACCGGGTGGTCGGCCGGCAACTGGTCGGCGACCAGCACCGGACCGGCCGGCAGGACCGTGCCCTCGCAATCCTTGCCGCAGACGCGCAGGAAGTCGGCGTTGGCGACGCCGTGCGTCTGGTAGATCTGGCCCTTGTAGCCCTTCTCCTTGAGCGCCTTCTGCGGCAGGGCGGCGGGCGTGCCGGCGCCGCCGATGAGCACGGCGTCGGGCTTGGCGGCAAGGATCTTGAGGACCTGGCCGGTCACCGAGGTGTCGGTGCGGTTGAAGCGCTCGTTGCCGACCATCTGGATCTTGCGCGCCTCGGCGATCTTCGAGAACTCGTTCCACCAGCCTTCGCCGTAGGCGTCGGAGAAGCCGATGTAGGCGACGGTCTTCACCCCGTGGTTGGTCATGTGCTCGACGATGGCGGTCGACATCTGCGCATCGTTCTGCGGCGTCTTGAACACCCAGCGCTTCTTTTCGTCGACCGGCTCGACGATGCGCGCCGACGCGGCCATCGCGATCATCGGCGTCTCGCTCTCGGCGGTGACATCGATCATCGCCAGCGAATTCGGGGTGGTCGTCGAGCCGATCACGACATCGACCTTGTTCTCGGCGATCAGCTTGCGCGTGTTCTTGACCGCCGTCGTCGTGTCGGAGGCATCGTCGAGAACGATGTAGTTGACCTTCTGCCCGCCGATCGTCTTCGGCAGCAGGTCGATGGTGTTCTTCTCGGGAATGCCGAGCGATGCCGCCGGGCCGGTCGCCGAGAGTGTCACGCCGACATTGAGGTCGGCCATGGCGGTTGCGGCGAGCACGGAAAGCAGTGTGGCAACGATTGTCTTCTTCATTTGTCTCCCCTTCGGTGAATCGATTACGCAAAAGTCAAGACCCTATTACCATCCGGGCCGCAGTGCAAGCGGCATGCTTGGGCGGGCATGATAAAGTTCCCCTTTTTTGCCAACGGTGCCTCCCATGTTCTCCGGAATCATTGCCGCAATCGGCCGCATCACCCACCTCACGGCGCGCGAGGCGGGTTTCCGTCTGCAGGTCGAAGCCGGCAAGCTCGGCCTCGACGACGTCGCCCTCGGCGACTCCATCGCCTGCAACGGGGTCTGCCTGACCGTTGTCGGCAAGGAGGCCGGTCATTTCATGGTTGATGTATCGCCGGAGACGCTGTCCTGCACGGTGGGCCTCGATGCGCCGGGAGAGATCAACCTCGAAAAGGCGCTGCGGCTGATGGACCGTCTCGGCGGTCATCTGGTTTCGGGGCACGTCGACGGCGTCGGCGTGGTGCTGCGCTTCGACCCGGTCGGCGACAACCGCCTGCTGGAAATCTGCGCCCCGGAGGAACTGGCCAGATTCATCGCGCGCAAGGGCTCGATCACCATCAATGGCACGAGCCTGACCACCAACGAGGTCGCCGGAGAAATCTTCACCATCAACCTGATTCCGCACACGCTGGAAAACACCACGCTGCGCAATCT
>CAZKSD010000301.1:0-3015 GCA_964555315.1 uncultured Dechloromonas sp. | reverse complement strand
TCATCCGCGCCAACAGTCGCTTAAGATCTAAACAGAATGCAGCACTACACTAGCGTCCAGGCGGATGAACATCCGGAAAGAGATTGCTCAGGCGCCGGAAATCCTCCTCGCGGTCGACGTCCCACAAAGGGGCAAACTCGCTCCACCGCCAGCCGATTTCCGACAGGCGTTCACGGGTCTGGGCCATGACCTTTCCGCTGCCCCAGTCGATGTCGGTGAACACCCGCCGCGACGGATGGCGCATGCCGATCAGCACATAGCCGCCGTCCTCGGCAGGAATCACCGTCGCATCATTTTGATCCAGACTGACGGCGGCCCGCCTCAGCAGTCCGGAAGTCAGCACCGGGCAATCGGTCCCGACAACCAGCCCCCCCGCCGGCGAATCGGCAACGGCGGCATGCATTCTCGCTCCCAGGTCGCCATCCGCCTGCTGGCGCAGGACGACCTGCCGGCGACCGCAACAAGCGGAGAACTCAGGATGGTCGACATCCGGCGCGCACCACAACGTCACCGGTCCGACGTCGGCGGCCACCGCGATCGCCACGGTGCGCCGCAGCAGCCACGTCTGCAGTGCGGCAGCCCCTTCGGCCCCGAGATAAGGAATCAGTCGCGTCTTGGCGAGGCCGGGAACAGGCGCCTTGGCCATGATCGCCAGGCCGATCCGGGTCCCGCGCTCAGCGTTCATCGGAAACCTGGCCATACTCGCGGGCGAGATCGGCCGGGCTGGCGCCGAAATGGAAACGCAGGCGCAGCCGCCACATCATCAGGATGGTGCGCAGCAGGCCATTCTTCTCCCAGCGCCGTCCGGACGTCGTCACCTTGTCCCTGAGGCAGGCCGGCCAGGCGAGCACGCGCAACTCGCGCGACAGGACGATGTCCTCCATCAGCGCAATCTCCGGGAAGCCGCCGACGCGCCGGAACGCCTCGCGCGTGACGAAGATGGCCTGATCGCCGGTCGCGATCCCGGTGACGCGCGAGCGCCAGTTCATCATCAGCGCGACCAGCCCCAAACCGCGCAGCGACCCGTCGATTCTCACGTCGAAGCGTCCCCATGTCGCCCCGTTTGCCAGGGCGTCACCGACAAGCGTCAAAGCTCCGGCCGGCAGGCAGGTATCGGCGTGCAGGAACAGGAACGCATCGCCCCGGGCGATCGCCGCCCCGGCGTTCATCTGCCGGCCGCGTCCGCGGTCCGCCGACATGATCCGGTCAGCCAGTCCCCCGGCCAGACGTTGCGTATGGTCCACGCTGCCGCCGTCGACGACGATGATCTCGGCGCCCGCCCGGCGAAAATCCTGAAGCCGTTCGAGGAGGTGCACGATGCCCCGGGCCTCGTTCAGCATCGGGATGATGATGGAGATGCCGTGAACGCTCATCGGGCTCCCCGCCGCATCATCCCGGAGCCGCAGCGCCCGGGCCCGGCCATCGGAAAGCGCGCTTCACTCATTCCCGGTCACCGCACAATCCTCTTGGCGCGCGACAAACCCGAACCCGGCATGCGCCACGTCGCCGGATTTCCTGGTCATGCCAGCGGTTGCCAGCACAAAATCGCGGTTTTTGTCAGGTCGACCGCAACAGGGCATGCCAACAGGGCCATGCATCCGGCTTACCCCCGACGCCAGGCGTGGAAGCGCTCGACCCAGGCCAGCAGCCGTTGCGGCGCATGCGCCTTCTTCCAGTTGCCGGCCACGTACTTGTTGGCCTCTGCCAGCGTCGGGTAGATATGAATGGTGCCGAGGATCCGGTTCAGGCCGATGCCCTGCTTCATCGCCAGCACATATTCGGCGATCAGGTCACCGGCGTGCTCGCCGACGATGGTGACACCGAGGATCCGGTCCTTGCCGGGCACCGTCAGCACCTTGATCAGGCCGTGCGCTTCGCCGTCGGCGATGGCGCGGTCGAGATCGTCGATGCCGTAGGTCGTCACTTCGCAGGGAATGCCTTTCTCCCTCGCCTCGAGTTCGTTCAGGCCAACGCGGGCAACCTCGGGCTCGACGAAGGTGGCCCAGGGAATCACCGAGTAATCGGCCTTGAACTTCCTTATTGGGTCAAAAAGCGCGTTGACCGCGGCATACCAGGCCTGATGCGCCGCGGTATGGGTGAACTGGAAAGGGCCGGCGACATCGCCGGCGGCGTAGATGTTCGGGTAGCTGGTTTGCAGGAATTCGTTGGTGTCGACGGTGCGGCCGGTCGGGATGCCCAACTCCTCGAGGCCGAATCCCGTCAGGTTGGCGGCACGGCCGACGGCGACCAGCACGGCATCGAAGGCAATGCGGACCTCCTGTCCCTGATTGTCGGCGATCAGGATCTTCTCACCGTTGTCGATGACGAATCGCGTGGCGCGGTGATCGACCAGCACGGCGATGCCCTCGGCGCGGAAACGCCGGGCGACCATTTCCGATATTTCGGGATCCTCGCGGATCAGGATGCGCGGCGCCATCTCCACCTGCGTCACCCGGGCGCCGAAGCGGGCAAGGGCCTGCGTCAGTTCGCAGCCGATCGGCCCGCCGCCGAGGACGACCAGCCGCCGCGGCAGTTCGCGCACATCCCAGACGTTGTCCGAGGTCAGGAAGCCGACTTCCTCGATGCCCGGGATGGGTGGCACAAAGGGGCGGGCGCCGGTGGCGATGACGATGCTGCGCGTGGTCAGACGTTGCCTGCCGCCATCGTCGCAGGCTATTTCGACTTCCCACGGCGAGACGATCCTGGCCGAGCCGTGCACGACATCGACGCCGAGACCGGTGTAGCGCTCGGCCGAATCGTGCGGCGCTATGGTCCTGATCACCCCCTGTACCCGTTCCATGACGGCGGCGAAATCGAAGTCGGCGCGCGCCGATTCGATGCCGAATTCCTTCGAGCGCGCCATGTGCGACAGCAGCCGCGCCGAGCGGATCAGCGCCTTCGACGGCACGCAGCCGGTATTGAGACAGTCGCCGCCCAGCCTGTGCCTTTCGACCAGCGTTACCCTGGCCTTGACGGCGGCTCCGATGTAGGCAGTCACCAGCCCGGCGCTGCCGC
>CAZKSD010000300.1:0-3016 GCA_964555315.1 uncultured Dechloromonas sp. | reverse complement strand
GTCATCCGCGCCAACAGTCGCTTAAGATCTAAACAGAATGCAGCACTACACTAGAGGTAGATGACCGCCGGGAAGACAGCGACGGCGAGTACCAGAACCAGCCATTCGAGGTTGTTGCGGGCAAGGAAACCCGTGAAATGCAGAACCAGGATCAGAATTGCAACCACGTAAAACAGTGCAAACAGCATTACAGTCCCCATCGAGAATCGGCATTTTCCGCCAGCCGTTGGCGATTATGACCAAAAATCCCGGCAACGCATAGTCCGCCTGACTACTAATCGCTAAAGCGCATCGACAGGTCGAGCGCCTTGACATCCTTGGTCAGCGCGCCGACCGAAATGCGATCGACGCCGGTTTCGGCGATGCCGCGGATGGTTTCGAGCGTGACATTGCCCGACGCTTCGAGTATCGCGCGACCGGCATTGGTCGCGACGGCATCGCTCATCATGGCGAGCGGGAAGTTGTCGAGCAGTATCATCGTCGCGCCGGCGTCCAGCGCGACGCGCAGTTCGGCGAGTGATTCGACCTCGATCTGGATGAATTTGCAGCGGTCGCCAGCGTGTCCGGCCACCGCCCGTGCAACCGCCAGGACCTGCTCGATCCCTCCGGCGGCATGAATGTGGTTCTCCTTGATCAGAATGGCGTCCCACAGCGCGAGGCGATGGTTGCCGCCGCCGCCGCAGCGCACGGCGTATTTTTGCGCAATGCGCAGCCCGGGCAGCGTTTTGCGGGTGTCGACGACCTGCGCCCCGGTCCCGGCGATCGTATCTGCGTAGATGCGGGCCTTGCTGGCGACCGCAGACAACAGTTGCAGGAAGTTCAGCGCGCTGCGCTCCGCGGAGAGCAGCGCGCGGGCATTGGCGCGGATCTGGCAAAGCATTTGGTCGGGTGTGATGCGGTCGCCATCGGCGGCGCGCCAGGCGATCTCGGCGGCCGGGTCGAGACCCTTGACGCAGCCCTCGAACCAAGCGCGGCCGCAGAGCACGCCGGCTTCGCGCGAAATGACCGTGGCCCGCGCCACGTGCTCACTCGGAACCAGGCTGGCGGTCAGGTCGCCGGGACCGATATCCTCGGCGAGGGCGGCAGCGACGTTGCGGGTGACCTCGGCGGCGAGAAGATGATCGAATTCGATGGGCATGAGGGCGGCGAAAAGGCATTCTGGAACGAGGATTGTACCGTCCGGAAGTCTGCCATGCTCGAGTTGGCCAGCGTTTTTCGCGTCAGCATCGGGGTTCTCGTAGCGATGCTGATCGCTCTGTTCGTCGTCTATTGGTTTGTCCGGGAGATTACGCAAAAGCGCCACACGGTGCTGCGTATTTTTTCGGTCATCGGACCAGAATACTGCCCGACCGGCATCGCCGCCCATGCGCCGCGCCTGCAGCGCGGTCTGGCGGTCGAGGACAAGGCCGAACGCGTTGCCACCTACACGCGGAACCTGAACCGGGAGGTCGAAATGATCGCCCACGCCTGCGGCCTCCGGCATGCGCGGGAGTTTCGTCGCGAGCATGTGCGCATCGTCCAGCCCAACGGCCAGAGCGTCGCTCTCAACATGCTCTATCCGTATCCGCCCATTCGTTGAACAGCAAGCGCGCGGCATCGATCACTTCGCCGGCGGTCAGGCCGATCGGACCGACCCCGTTGGCGACCAGCCGGTCCGCCGCGGCGCCGTGCAGATGGACGCCGGCGATGAGGGCAACTTCCGCCGGCCAGCCCTGGGCGAGGAGGGCGACGATCATGCCGCTGAGGACGTCGCCCATGCCGGCCGTCGCCATTCCGGGGTTGCCCGTGGTATTGATCCACCAGCGGCCGTCGACCGTGGCAATCACCGTTCCGCAGCCTTTCAGGGCGACGTGGCTGCGATAGCGTTCGGCTAGTTCGCAAGCGGCGCGCACGCGGTCACCCTGGATCTCGCGGATCGGGCAATCGAGGAGACGGGCGGCTTCGGCCGGGTGCGGAGTCAGAATGGCGGGACCGACGCGGTTGTACAAGTGGCCCTCGATGCGCCCGTCTTCGGCCAGCAGATTCAACGCGTCGGCATCGAGAACAAGCTGGACTGGCGCCTTCAGCGATTGTTCCAGGAGGCGGAGCGCCTCTGCGGAACGACCCAGTCCCGGGCCGCAGGCAAGCGCCTGGAGGTCGGTCTGCAACAGCGTGTCGGCCCGGCGCAACATCAATTCGGGCTGGGCGGGATCGAAGGCTGGCGCGTCCGCATCGAGCAGTCCGAGGTAGACGCGGCCGGCGCCGAGCTTGAGCGCGGCGCGAGCGGCCAGGAAAGCGGCGCCGACCATGGATTTGCCGCCGCCGAGGATGCTGGCGCTGCCAAAACTGCCCTTGTGGGTGTTGCGGCGCCGCCGCTTCAGGCGCCCGGCGAAGTCAGCGAGAGAAACGACGCGCCCGTCAGGGCCGACTTCGGCGGAGGGCTGCAGGGCGAGCCCGGCGACGCGGAGTTCGCCGCAGTGATCCGGGCCGTCCGCGGTCAGCAGCCCGGGTTTGGCGCCGATGAAGGTGACCGTATGGCTGGCATGGATGCACGGACTGAAGGCGTGGCCGCGGTCGGCATCGAGTCCGGAAGGGCAGTCAAGGGCCAGCAGCGGGCAGGCGTCGCGCTCGGCGAGCCGGTTGGCGGTCGCGATCCAGTCAGCGTAACGGCCGTCTGGCGCACGGGCGAGGCCGATGCCGAACAGCCCGTCGATGACCAGCGCCCAGCGCGGTGCGTCGGGGATGGCGTCGAGTTCGACGCCGCCGGCATCCAGGAAGCGCTCCCGCGCCGCCGCCGCATCCGCCGGCAGCCGCGCCGGATCGCTGCAGAACACGAGGCGTGCATCGAAGAATCTTTCGCGCAACAGGCGGGCCGCGACGAAGGCGTCACCGCCGTTGTTGCCCGGCCCGGCGAGGACCAGTACCGGCCCGCCGTTACCGGCGGCGAGTTCGCAGGCCCAACAAGCAGCGGCGGCGCCGGCCCGCTCCATCAGCGGCTCGGCGGCGTGCGCCGCCTCGATGCGGCGCAGGGTGGGGC
>CAZKSD010000299.1:0-3043 GCA_964555315.1 uncultured Dechloromonas sp. | reverse complement strand
GGAGAAGGGGGAGTCGTGTTGTCAGGTGTCATGCCGGCCAATTATAAGCAAGCAAACCGGCAAGGATGCCGGCATCCGCCGAACCGGTAAGGATAATTTTGTGCAGCCCCGCGACCCGCGCGTTTTCCGCAATGCGCGCGTGCGGCACGAAGACCGGGGTCCGGGCGAGAAAGGAGCGGCCCTCGTCGTCGAGCAGGTCGAGCAGGTGGCGCAGGCCCTCGCTGCTCGACACGGTCAGCGCGTCGAGGCGCCCGGCGCGCCATCTTTCCAGCAGGATCCGGACGCCGCCGGCGGGACCGGCGCGGCGATAGCAGGCGACGCACTCGACCGTGGCGCCCCGCGCGCGCAGCGTGTCGGCCAGCAATTCGCGGCCGCCGTCACCGCGGAAGATGACGACGCGCTTGCCGCTGACCCGTTCGCCCGCCAGGTCCGGCAGCGCCAGCAGCGCCTCCGAATCGAAGCGCTCGCGCGGCGCGATGCAGCCGGTCACGCCACGCGCCGCCAGCGCCTTCACCGTGCCTTGGCCGACCGCCGCCGGCACCGGCCCGGCCGGCCACGGACCGTGCGCCAGAATGAGCGGCAGCGCGTGGTCGACCGCATTGGGGCTGATGAAGATGGCCAGCGCCGCGCCCGGCAGCCTGGCCACGTCGGCCTCCAGCGCCTGTGGATCGACGACCGGCAGGATTTCCAGCAGGGGAAAGACCAGCGGGGTTCCCCCCGCGGCGGTAATGGCATCGGCCAGCGGCGCGGCTTGCGCCCGCGGCCGGGTCACGGCGATGATCGTGCCGGCAAGCGGGCCGGTCGCGTTCATCGGCAATGAGCGAGCTTTTCCAGGATGGCGCCGGCGCCCTGCGCCCGCAACTGCTCCGCGAGCTGGCGGCCGAGCGCCTCGTCGTCGCCGGGAGAGCTTCCGACGGCGCCGCGCACTTCGCCGCTGACCATCTCCCGGCCATCCGCCGTCGCCACGAACCCGCGCAGCCACAGCTTGCCCTCTTCCATGACCGCGTAGCCGCCGAGCGGCACCTGGCAACTGCCGCCGAGCGCCCGCGAGAAGGCGCGTTCGGCCTTGACGCAGTGCGCGGTCTCCGGGTCGTCGAGCGGCGCGACAACGGCGGCCATCGCCGCATCGCCGGCGACCAGTTCGATGCCCAGCGCGCCCTGCCCTGGCGCCGGCAGCGACTGTTCCGCGGTCAACACCGATTTGATGCGATTTTCCAGGCCGAGACGGATGAGGCCGGCGGCGGCGAGGATGATCGCGTCGTAGTCGCCGGCGTCGAGCTTGCGCAAGCGCGTGTCGAGGTTGCCGCGCAGGCTCCTGATCACCAGTTGCGGGTATCTGGCGCGCAGGATCGCTTCGCGGCGCAGGCTGGAGGTGCCGACGACGGCGCCGGCCGGCAAATCATCGAGGCCGGCGTAGCTGTTCGAGACGAAGGCGTCGCGCGGGTTTTCGCGCGCCGAGATGGCGGCCAGCACGAAGCCCTCCGGCATCGCCATCGGCACGTCCTTCATCGAATGCACGGCGAGATGCGCCCTGCCTTCCTGCATCGCGACTTCGAGCTCCTTGATGAACAGTCCCTTGCCGCCGATCTCGGCGAGCGGGAGGTCGAGAATCTGGTCACCCCTGGTCGTCATGCCTAGAATGACGACATCGGCCCCCGGATTCAGGCCGGCCAGGCGCCCCTGGACATGGACGGCCTGCCACATGGCGAGGCGGGATTCACGGGAGGCGATGATGATCTTCGACGGAGCGGACATGGAGCGGCACGCAGCAGGGATTTGGAAGGCGGCAATCTTAGCATGAGCGATCCGGCCGCCCCTCCGACCCGGATCAAACCCGACGACCAGCGTCCGGAACACCCGGATTTCTGGAGCAAGCGTTTCGGCGAAGGAATCACGCCGTGGGATGCCGGCCGTGTGCCAAACGCCTTCGCCGCCTTCGTCGCCCGCCAGCCGGCGCCGCTGAACACGCTGATTCCCGGCTGCGGCAGCGCTTGGGAAGCCGCGCATCTCGCCGAAAAAGGCTGGCCGGTCACCGCCCTCGATTTCTCGCCGGTTGCCGTCGCCGCGGCACGGAAGATCCTCGGCACTGCCGCGGTCGACCTCGTCTGCGCCGACTTTTTCACCTTTTCGCCGCGTCGACCGTACCAATGGCTCTACGAACGCGCCTTCCTCTGCGCCCTGCCGCGCAAGCTGTGGCCCGACTGGGGCCGGCGCGTCGCCGAACTGCTGCCGCCCGGCGGCCTGATGGCCGGCTTCTTCTTCATCGGCGACCAGCCCAAGGGACCGCCCTTCGGCATCCTGCCCGAACAACTCGACGAACTGCTGTTGCCGAACTTCGAGCGCATCGAGGATGCCGCGGTCGACGACTCGATTCCGGTATTTTCCGGGCGCGAGCGCTGGCAGGTCTGGCGGCGGCGGTAGAGCGGAGATCAGGCAGCCGAAGGTGACGACTCGCGGTCTTTCAGCGCCAGCGCATGCTCGTACAGCGCATTCTTCGCCGCACCGGTGATCGCCGCCGCCAGGCGGGCAGCCTGTTTGACCGGCAGGCCGTCGGCCAGCAGCAGCTTCAAGACGCGCTCGCCATCGGCGTCATTGCCCCCGGCCGGGGCGCCGGAAACGATCAGCACGAATTCGCCGCGCTGACGGTTGGGGTCTTCCTTCAGCCATTCGAGTGCCGCGGTCAACGGGCCGGAATGGATCGATTCGAACAGCTTGGTCAGCTCGCGGGCGATGACCAGCGTGCGTTCACCAAGCACGGCGGCGAGATCGGCGACGGTTTCGAGGACACGATGCGGGGCTTCGTAGAAGACCAGGGCGCCGGAACTGCCGCGCAGTTCCTCGATGGCTTTCCGCCGCTGGCCCGCCTTGCTCGGCAGGAAGCCAAGGAACAGAAAGTGCTCGTCGACCAGGCCGGAGGCGGAGAGCGCAGTGGTCGCCGCACACGGGCCGGGCAGCGGAATCACCCGGCAACCGGCGGCGCGCACGGCGGCGACGATGCGGGCGCCGGGGTCGGAGATCCCGGGCGTCCCGGCGTCGGAGATCA
>CAZKSD010000298.1:0-3050 GCA_964555315.1 uncultured Dechloromonas sp. | reverse complement strand
AAGAAAAGCACGCCATGGATGTCGTGGTCGACGAGGACAACCTCGCCATCGCGATCGGCCGCAACGGGCAGAACGTCCGCCTGGCCTCGGAACTGACCGGCTGGACGATCAACCTGATGACCCAGGACGAGTCGGTCAAGCGTTCGGAAGCGGAATACGCGGTGACCCGCGTCACCTTCATGGAAAAGCTGGATATCGACGAGGAACTCGCGGATCTGCTGATCGGTGAGGGCTTCTCGACGCTCGAGGAGGTCGCTTACGTTCCGCTCGCCGAAATGCTCGAGATCGAGGGACTCGATGAAGACATCGTCAACGAGTTGCGCAATCGGGCACGCAATGTCCTGCTGACCGAGGCCATCGTGAACGAGGAGCAGATCGAAGGCGTGGCCGACGACCTGTTGACGCTCGAGGGCATGACCAGGGAACTGGCGGCAAAGCTGGCCGGCAAAGGGATCAAGAGTCGCGATGAACTCGCCGAACTGGCGGTCGATGAACTTGTTGAATTGACCGGCATCGACGAACAGCGTGCCAAGGAAATCATTTTGAAGGCGCGTGCTCACTGGTTTGAGTGAGCGGGAGGGTAGCAAGCATGACCGCAACAACTGTTTCGCAATTTGCCGCAGAACTCAAGATGCCGGTGTCGGCCCTGCTTGAACAATTGGGCAGGGCAGGCGTCGCCAAGAAGGAGAGCGCCGACGCGTTGACCGATCAGGACAAGGCAAGGTTGCTCGATTACCTGCGCCGCGCCCATGGCGACGATTCGAAGACCAAGATCACGCTGACCCGCAAGCAGACATCGGAATTCAAGGCGACCGATTCGCATGGCCGCGCCCGGACGGTTCAGGTCGAGGTGCGCAAGAAGCGCGTCCTGATCAAGCGCGAAGCGGGCGATCATGGCGTCGAGCAAGTTGCCGAGCAAGTTGCCGAGGGAGTCGCCGGAGTGGTCGAGAAGCCGGCGGATCTGCCGGTCGTCGAGCCGGTTGTGGAGGTCGCGCCGGTCGTCGAGAACGTGCCGGTGGTCGAGGCGAAGCCTGAGGCGAGGCCGCAGCCGACGGTCCCGCTGGCTTCCGTGATTGGCCAGGGCGAGTTGCGTTCCCGCGAGGAGCAGGATCGCCGCTATAGCCAGTTGCGCGAAATCCAGGAACAGGAGTTGAAGGCGAAGCTGGCCCGCGAAGCCGAACTGGCCCGCATGCGCCAGCAGGCCGAGGCCGCCGCCGAAGCGGCCAGGCTGGCGGGTCAGGCGACGCAGCAGGCTGCGGCCCAGGCGAAGACGCAGGAAGGCGCGCCGGAGAAGGGGACGCTGCACAAGAAGCCCGAAGCACCGGGCAAGGACGCCAAGAAGGGCGGCAACGGCCGTGCCGACGACAGCCGCAAGAAGCCGGGCATCAAGACGCGCTCGGCCGACCCCGGCAGTTCGTGGAAGAGCGGCCGGCATGGGCACAGGAAGCATGGCCACGCGGTTGACGAAGGCCAGGGCAGCTTCCAGGCGCCGACCGAAGTCGTTGTTCGCGAGATTCATGTTCCCGAAACCATTTCGGTCGCCGACCTGGCGCACAAGATGGCGGTCAAGGCCATTGAAGTCATCAAGGTGATGATGAAGATGGGTTCCATGGTGACCATCAACCAGGTGCTGGACCAGGAAACGGCCATGATCGTGGTCGAGGAGATGGGCCACAAGGCGCTTGCCGCCAAGCTGGACGATCCGGATGCCTTCCTCGAGGAATCCGCCGAGCACAAGGATGTGCCGCTCGAACCGCGGGCGCCGGTGGTCACCGTCATGGGCCACGTCGACCATGGCAAGACCTCGCTGCTCGACTACATCCGCCGCGCCAAGGTGGCGGCCGGCGAAGCCGGCGGCATTACCCAGCATATCGGCGCTTACCACGTCCAGACCGACCGCGGCATGGTGACCTTCCTCGATACTCCCGGTCACGAGGCGTTCACCGCCATGCGCGCACGCGGCGCCAAGGCGACCGACATCGTCATCCTGGTCGTCGCCGCCGATGACGGCGTGATGCCGCAGACGCGGGAAGCGATTCACCACGCCAAGGCGGCCGGCGTGCCGCTGGTCGTCGCGGTCAACAAGATCGACAAGCCCGAAGCCAACCCGGACCGGGTCAAGCAGGAACTGGTGGCCGAAGGCGTCATTCCCGAGGAATACGGCGGTGATTCGCCGTTCGTGGCGGTTTCGGCGAAGAAGGGCATCGGTATCGACGAACTGCTCGAGCAGGTGCTGCTGCAGGCTGAAGTCCTCGAACTGAAGGCGCAGCGGGATGCCCCGGCCAAGGGTCTGATCATCGAAGCGCGTCTCGACAAGGGACGCGGTGCCGTGGCGACGATGCTGGTCCTGGCGGGAACCCTGAAACGCGGCGATGTCGTGCTCGCCGGTCAGGTTTCCGGGCGGGTCCGGGCCATGCTCGACGAGAACGGCAAGGCGATCAATCAGGCCGGTCCGTCGATCCCGGTCGAGATTCTCGGTCTGTCGGATGTGCCGGCGGCGGGAGAAGAAGCCATTGTTCTCTCCGATGAGAAGAAGGCGCGCGAAATCGCCTTGTTCCGTCAGGGCAAGTTCCGCGACGTCAAGCTGGCGAAGCAGCAGGCCGCCAAGCTCGAGAACATGTTCGAGCAGATGAAGGAAGGCGAGGTCAAGACCCTGCCGCTCATCGTCAAGGCCGACGTGCAGGGTTCGCAGGAAGCGCTGGTACAGACGCTGGCCAAGCTGTCGAACGACGAAGTCCGGGTGCAGATCATCCACAGCGCCGTCGGCGGGATCAGCGAGTCCGATGTCAATCTGGCGCAGGCTTCCAATGCGGTCATCATCGGCTTCAACGCCCGGGCCGATGCCAATTCCCGCAAGCTGGCCGAGACCTTCGGTGTCGACATCCGTTACTACAACGTGATCTACGACGCGGTCGACGAGGTCAAGGCCGCACTTTCCGGGATGCTGGCGCCGGAGAGGCGTGAGCAGATCATCGGCATGGTCGAGATCCGCCAAGTCTTCCATGTCTCCAAGGTTGGCGCCATTGCCGGCTGTTATGTCCTGGAAGGCC
>CAZKSD010000297.1:0-3082 GCA_964555315.1 uncultured Dechloromonas sp. | reverse complement strand
TGCTGGTCGAATCCATCGCCCTGTGCGAAACCCTGCAGGACTACGTCAGCCGCGAACTGCTGGAAGACCTGCTCGAACATTGCGAGGCAGCCATCGACTGGCTGGAAACCCAGCAACGGCTGATCGCCGACGTCACCCTGCCCAACTACCTGCAGTCGCACATGGAGCCGGGTAGCGACTGATCCGCCACGGCGACCTGACGCACGCGAAAGCCACGGAATCCCGCCGTGGCTTTTTTCTGCTTGCTCCAAGGAAAATGCTATTGACAGTCATTCGCATTTGTATAGAATGCGAACTGTTCTCATTAACCGCCTTGCCGTCGTTTCTGGAGACTGTCGATGTATGTCTGTGTCTGCCGGGCCGTAACCGACGGCCAGATTCGCGAAGCCGCCACCGGCGGCGCCCGCACGCTGCGGGACCTGCGCCGGGAACTCGGCATCGCCCGCGAATGCGGTAGCTGCGCCGCCTGCGCCCGCGACTGCCTGCGCGAAGCGCACGCGGCGCCGACCGTGTCGGCGTGTTCCCGCGGTTCTTGCGTAGCTTGAGTTTCCCGCCAATTCGCCTATAGTAAAGCTCCCTGCGCCCAATGCCCGTTCCATAATCTGCCGGACAGGCAAGCGGCCCTGCGTAATGAGGAGAATCTCATGACCATCTTCATCGGTAGCAAGGGGAAGCGCGTTGGTCTGGCCCTTTCGGGAGGCGGCTTCCGGGCGGCGGCTTTTCATCTTGGCGCATTCCGCAAGCTTCATCAACTCGGCCTGCTGTGGAAGCTCGACCTGCTCACCTGCGTCAGCGGAGGCAGCATCGCCGGCGCCTTTCTGGCCTGCCACTGGGGCGAGGACGATGCTCTCGACAAGCTGGAAAACTATCTGCGCACCCGGTCGATCGCCGTCTCGTCGGTCATCGGCGGCGCCCTCGACCCCTTCCACAGCCGCCTTGACAAGCTGGCCGCCACCTACGAGCGCGACCTCTACGGCCAACGCACGCTGGGCTCGCTGCAGAACGGACCACGTCTATACCTCAACGCCACCAACCTCGCCACCGGCAACATGTTCTTTTTCGTTGGCGGCGGCGGAGTTGCCGGCAAGGCCGAGATGGGTGAATGGGAACTCGGTGCGACCGAGGCCGCCGGATTCCCGCTCAGCCGCGCCGTGGCCGCTTCGTCGGCGTTTCCGCCGGTCTTCCCGCCGCTCCGGGTCGATCAGTCGCAGTACCCGGCGGCCGGGGTCGACTATGTCACCCTCACCGATGGCGGCGTCTACGACAACCTTGGCGTCAATCCGCTGTTCCGCAAACGCAATGCCCTCGACTACCTGATCGTCAGCGATGCCGGCAAGCCCTTCGCGATCGACGAGCGGCCGACGGAAGCCGGCTCCGCCGTGTTGCTGGCGGCCATCGGCATCCTGATGGAACAGGTTCGCAGCCTGCAGTTCAAGCGGCTCGAACTGAATGCCGGCGCCGAGGGGGGAGCCCGCCCGGTATGGTTCTCGATCGACAGCAAGGTCGGCGAGGAACGCGAAGGCGACGCGGACTTCGCTTCCGCCATCGGCACCAACCTGACGCGGCTGTCAGCGGCGGAGATGACCGTTCTCGCCCGGCACGCGGGCGCCCTGCTCACCCATCGGCTGCAGACCTACGTGCCCGAACTTCTCGGCGCGTGAACCACTGCCCGACGAGGCAGCCACGATGACATACTACTCTTCCGGAAACTTTTCCGACGAATGGGTGCGGCCACTGCTCGAACTCGGCCGCAGCGACCCCGCCCCCGAAGTCCGTCTCGCCGCCGTGATGGCGGCTTCGCATTTCCCGCTCGGGCCCACGGCCTGGCGGAATCTGGCCGAGGCCGTCTGGCAGATCGTCAGGACGGCGCCAGCCGGTTCGCAGGTCCGGCGGGCGGCTCTGTCCTTCGCCGCCGGTATTCCCCTCCTCTCGGTACGACAGGAACTCCGCCGGATGGCCGAGGATCCGGCCGAACCCGACCGTGACGCCATCGCCGCGGCCCTCGCGGAAGCGGGCGACCCGTCACGCATCCGCGCCCTGGTCGAACGCGCTGCCGGCGGCGATCACGATGCGTACCGTCTGCTGACCATCGCCCCTCTTGAGGACACGTCGCTGACCCCCGCCGACCTGCCGCCCTGCGCGGAGGCTGAGTTCTGGCGTGCCCTGGCGATCGGCCGCATCGGCAGCTTCGACGCGCTCGAGGATGTTTTCGCGCCCGAAGCCCCGCTCCCCGACCTGTTCTGGGGCAGCCCCTGGGTCGCCTATGACCGGATCGCGGCGATTCGCCCGATCCCCGCGCCGCTGAACAATGCCCTGCGGATCATGCTCTCGCGTCTCGACGATCCGCAGGTCGCCGAACGCAATGGGCACGATCTGGCGCGCGCGCTGCGCCTGACCGTCTGGGCCGCCACCGGCATGGCCGACGCGCAAGGCGATCCCCTGGAGCCGCCGCGGCCCTTCGCTCCGGTCACGGCCCCCGAGCCGTTCCGTACCACAAAAGGCGTGACGAGCGTCCTGACGGCGCAGATCGGCGCCCGCCAACCCGAACACGACGATGGTCAGGTCGCCTGGATGATTGCCGATACGCCCGGCGACCGCCTGATCCGCGAGGTCGTCGCGCTCGTCCGCCGCGACTGGCCGCCGGCGGCGCGCGTGCGCCTGCTCGACATCCTCGGCCAGGCAGCCGACTGCCAGGCGGGCTGCGCCCCGACGCCTTTCCGCGGGGCCGGGTCCAGAGGCGGAGCGGCGCACACGCCGCGGCGCGACCTGATCGACGACCGGGTGCGCAGCAGCGCCCGCCCTCCGGCAATGCCTCCATCCCCCGCACCGGCATCCGTTGCGCGCGGCGCGCCGGCGCCCCGCCCTGAAGTTTCCGACCGTTCCTTCGGAGCACCGGCATCAGCCGCGGCTGCGCCACCCGTGGACGACCGCACGGCGACGGCCGCCACGGCGCCGGCGAGCGATGAAAGACGCGTCCGCGCACGGATACGCCATGCTGGCCAGGTGCGCGACACCTTCGTCGCGGGCGCCGCCAACGTCATCCGCTGCTGGATCGGCCTGCCCGAGGACGACGGTGCGGCGA
>CAZKSD010000296.1:0-3089 GCA_964555315.1 uncultured Dechloromonas sp. | reverse complement strand
TCGAGCCGGGTCAGCGCCCGGTGATCGACGTGGCGGCCGGCCACTTCCTTGCCGATCAGCGCTTCGGGGATGACGCCGACCACGGTGCCGCCTGCCGCCAGACAGGCATCCGCCAGCGCGCCCATCAGCCCGACGTTGCCGCCGCCGTACACCAGTTCGATCCGACGTTCGGCGAGCATCCGGCCCAGGGCTTCCGCCGCAGCGCGATAGCGCGGATCGTGGCCGGCGTTCGAGCCGCAGAAGACGCAAATACTCTTCATGCCGTTCTCAGAATCCACCGCTTTCCAGCCACCTTTCGATCTGCGGCAAACGGTCGGCGCCGAAGAAGGCTTCGCCGTCGATGATCACATGCGGCGAGCCGAAGACGCCGATCTTCAGCGCGCTATCGACTTCGTCCTTCAGCCGCGCCTTGATTTCCGGAGATTGCAGCGCCGCTTGCAGGCTGTTGCGGTCGACGCCCAGACCGGCGGCAATTTCGAGCACGGTCTCCGGCGCCGAAACATCGCGATCATCGACGTACAGGGCATGAAAGACGGCGTGCGCGAAGCGCCGGGCCAGCGCGCAGTCCTGCCCGTGCAGCCAGTAGTAGGCGCGCGCGGCATTCTGGGTGGCGAGCGGGAAGCGGGTCGGATGACGGTAAGCGATGCCCATGAACCGGGCCGAGCGCGCGAAGTCGAGCAGCGAGTAAGCGGCCTTGGCGGGGTTCTGCAAGGTCAGCGGGGCGCTGCCGGTGGCCTGGAAGACGACCCCGAGCAGGATCGGGTGCCAGCGCACCTTGCGCCCGAAACGGGCGGCCACCTCGTCGATGCGCTCGCTCAGCAGGTAGCCGTAGGGGCTGGAAAAGTCGAACCAGAAGTCGATGGGTTCGGACACGATTGTCTCCTTCCGCTTGGTGGGACGATGAGCTAAGATGTGTATGGCAGGTTTAATGGGTGTGTATTGTGCGAACAAATATTGTGATTGACGATGCTTTGATGCGGGCTGCACTGCAGGTCACTGGTCTGAAGACCAAGAGGGAAGCTGTGGAGCAGGGGCTGAAAACGCTCCTGCGCCTCGCGCGCCAGGAAGAAATCCGCAAATTTCGTGGCCGGCTGGATTGGCAGGGCGATCTGGAGGCGATGAGGCAGGATCGATGATCCTCGTCGATTCGAGTGTCTGGATCGACTATTTTCGTGGCGACTTGACGCCGCAGACTGATTGTCTCGATCAGTTGCTGTCCAGCGATGTGCTGCTGATCGGCGATTTGGTCCTCGCTGAAGTGCTGCAGGGGTTTATCAGCGAACACGATTTCAATCAGGCGAAAACCCTGCTCACCGCGCTGCCGGTTGTGCCGCTGGTGGGTCCGGCGATAGCGTTGCAGGCCGCCCGCAATTTCCGCGAGCTGCGTGCGCTCGGAGTGACAGTCTGGAAAACGATCGACACCCTGATTGCGACGAGTTGCATCGAAAATGGCTACACCTTGCTTTACAGCGACCGCGACTTCGCTCCTTTCGTCGAGCATCTCGGTCTGTTGTCGGCCCTGCCGGAACATTGAACTTGCAGTCATGATTGCGGGGGCTTCACGGCTCTTGGTGCCTTGCGGCGAACGTAGATGACTCTGGAGTGTGTTCCTGCTTACCTCACGTTCCTCGACTGCGAAGACGTGTGGTTTCGATTTGACAAGGTCACTCAGTTTCTTGAACCCGTAAAGGCGCGGATCGAAATCGGACTGCAGTTTGGTCAGATAGCTGCCGAATGCAGCCAGATTGGCCCAGCCGGTGTCATCACTGGCTTGATCAAGGGCCTGCAGGACGAACTGGAGGGGTAGTGCCTTCTTGGGCGATGCCGGCTGAGGGGCTGATGCAGGGCTCGACGCGGGTGCCGGCTTTTCCGGAGAGAGCGCTCCTCCCGCGGTATCGGGCGCCATGCCCGATGGCAGCGGACGCAAGACCTCGGTGAAGATGAACTTGTGGCACGCGTTCCTGAACGAATCGGGCGTCTTCTCTTCACCAAAGCCGAACCCGCTCAGACCCTCTTCGCGGATACGCAGGGCGAGGCCCGTAAAGTCACTGCCACTGGAGACCAGGCAGAAGCCATCGAAACGCCGGGTGTACAGCAAATCCATCGCATGGATGATCATCGTGCTGCCTGTCGCGTTCTTCCCGCTCGTGTAGGCGAATTGCTGCACCGGCTTGATCGCGAACTGGTTGAGGACCTTTTTCCACTGGGCGCTGTTGGGGGAAGTAAAATCGCCGTAGATCCGCTTCGCGCTGCCATCGCCGAAACGGGCGATTTCAGCCAGAAGACCCTCGATGACAGATGCCTGGGCATTGTCGGCATCGATGAGAACGGCCAGGCGAAGCGAGCGCTCCTCCAGGTCGAGCTTGCCGTTCATGTTCGGTATGGCCATTGCGCTCCTTCCGGAATGCCAGCGTTAGCCAGCAGCCACGGCACGGCCGATCACCAGCCGCTGGATGTCGTTGGCGCCTTCGTAGATCTGGCAGACGCGCACGTCGCGGTAGATGCGCTCGACCGGGAAATCGCAGGTGTAGCCGACGCCGCCGAGGGTCTGGATGGCGGCCGAGGCGATCTTCTCGGCGGCTTCCGAAGCGAACATCTTGGCCATCGACGCTTCCTTCAGGCACGGCCGGCCGGCGTCCTTGTAGGCGGCGGCGCGCCAGACCAGCAGGCGGGCGGCGTCGAGCAGCGTCGCCATGTCGGCGAGGCGGAAATTGACCGCCTGGTGCTCGATGATGGGCACGCCGAAGGTGACGCGCTCCTTCGCGTAGGCGATCGCCGCTTCGAGCGCGGCGCGCGCCATGCCGATGCTCTGGGCGGCGATGCCGATGCGGCCGGCCTCGAGGTTGGAGAGCGCGATCCGGTAGCCTTCGCCTTCCTTGCCGAGCAGCGCCGAGGCCGGCACGCGGCAGTTTTCGAGAATGATTTGCACGGTATCGGAGGCGTGCTGGCCCATCTTGTCCTCGGTGCGGCCGACGACGAAGCCCGGCGTCGTGGTCGGCACCAGGAAGCAGGAAATGCCTTTCTTGCCGGCGGCCTTGTCGGTGACGGCGAAGACGATCGCGACATCGGCGTACTTGCCGGTGGTGATG
>CAZKSD010000295.1:0-3109 GCA_964555315.1 uncultured Dechloromonas sp. | reverse complement strand
GGCGTGCTCATCGCGCTGGACCGCCAGGAGCGGGGGCAGGGAGAACTCTCGGCAGTCCAGGAAGTCCGGCGCGACTACGGCATCCCGGTGATCGCCGTCGCCGGCTTGCGTGACCTGATGGCCTATCTCGAATATCATCCAGAATTCTCGTCCCACAAGACAGCGGTCGAACGTTACAGGGAGCAGTATGGTGTCAGTCAATAAACTCGCGGCCGGCGCGATCCTCGTGTTCGCCGCCATCCAGGCTCAGGCAGCCGCCCCCGCCAGCAAGGAACCGGCCAGCGGCAAGATGTTCTGCTGCGAAGGCGGGCGCATCTGCGGTGACAGTTTTCCCGAGCGCTGCCGGGGCAAGGCCTACAGCATTCTCGACGCCAAAGGCAACCTGATCCGGGAAGAGCCGGCCCCGTTGACCCCCCAGCAGAAGGCCGAGGCCGCCGCCGAGGCGCAGCGCAAGAAGGACCTCGAGGAGCACGCCCGCGAGCAGCGACGCCAGGACCAGGCCCTGCTCCAGACCTATACCAGCGCACAGGATATCGACCGCTCGCAGGCGCGCGCCGAACTGGATGTGGGCGCAGCGATCAGGGGCGCCGAGGAAAAGATCGCGGCGGCGCGCAAGCAGCGCAAGAAATTCGAGGACGAGGCCGAATTCTACAAGCGGAAGTCTCTGCCCCCCGAAGTGACCAAGGGCTTGCGCGACGCCGACCACGAAATCAAGACGCAGCAGGAACTGCTCGACGTCAAGAGGAAGGACCTGGCCAGCATCCAGGCCAAGTACGACGCCGACCGCAAGCGCTATGCCGAACTGACCGGCCGGTCGGAAACACCCGCCACTGCCGCGAAGGCTTCCCCGCCCACCTCGCCGGCGGCGGCGCAGCCGCGCTGATCAGCCCGCCAGTTTCCGCCGCAGCAGGTCGTTGACCTGTTGCGGATTGGCCTTGCCCTTGGCCGCCTTCATGACCTGGCCGACCAGCGCATTGAAGGCTTTTTCCTTTCCAGCCCGGAATTCGGCGACATTGGCGGCGTTGGCCGCCAGCACTTCATCGACCAGGGCTTCGATGGCGCCGCTGTCGGTGATCTGCTTCAAACCACGAGACTCGATAAGTTCGTCGATTTTTTCTGGGTATCCGCCGTGATGCTCATAGTTATTGGCTCGTGCCTCTTCCCAAAACTCTGTAAATAGCTCCTTGACAGTCTTTGCGCCTATCACCCCTTCGCGCAAGCGACGCAAGAGACATCCCAAGGTATCGTCCGACACACCAAACTTCCATGTTGGATGCCCTTCGCCTTCTTGGTTCATCTTTGCCCATACTTCATTGATTACCCAATTGGCAGCAAGCTTTGCAGGCTCTGGTCCGGTGCACTCCCCATTTACGAGCGCTGCTAACACGACACCCTCGAAATAATTGCCAATATCAAAATTGGTGTTAAGCAACGACGCATCATACGACGAGAGACCATAGTCACTCTGAAAACGGAGTTTACGATCGTTAGGCAACTCCCACATGCCTTCCCTAATTTCATCAATCCATTCCCTTGAGATGACCAACGGCAGCAGGTCGGGGTCGGGGAAGTAGCGGTAGTCGTGCGCGTCTTCCTTGCTGCGCATCATGCGCGTCTCGCCGCTGTCCGGGTCGAACAGCACGGTCGCCTGATGGATCCTGCGGCCTTCCTCGATTTCGCCGATCTGCCACTGCACCTCGTAGTCGATGGCTTCCTTGAGGAAACGGAACGAATTGAGGTTCTTGATCTCGCGCCGCGTGCCGAATTCGGCCTGCCCCTTCGGCCGCACCGAGACGTTGGCGTCGCAGCGGAACGAGCCTTCCTGCATGTTGCCGTCGCAGATGCCGATCCAGCGCACCAGCGCGTGCAGCGCCCTGGCATAGGCGACAGCTTCATCGGAAGAACGCATGTCGGGCTCCGAAACGATCTCCAGCAGCGGCGTGCCGGCGCGGTTGAGGTCGATCCCCGACTTGCCGTGAAAGTCTTCATGGAGCGACTTCCCGGCATCCTCTTCGAGGTGGGCGCGGGTCAGGCGGACGACTTTCTCGTAGGCCTTTTCACCCTGGCCGACCTGCAGCGTGATCGTGCCGCCGACGACGACCGGCAGTTCGAACTGGCTGATCTGGTAGCCCTTGGGCAGATCCGGGTAGAAGTAGTTCTTGCGCGCAAAAACCGATTTCCGCGCCACCTCGGCGTCGATCGCCAGCCCGAAGCGGATGGCGCACTCCACCGCCTTGCGGTTGAGCACCGGCAGGACACCGGGCAAGGCGAGGTCGACCGCGCAAGCCTGGGTGTTGGGCGCCGCGCCGAAAGCCGTCGACGCACCGGAGAAAATCTTCGAAGCCGTCGCCAGTTGCGCATGCGTTTCGATGCCGATCACCACTTCCCACTGATTCATCATTCCATTCCATTCATTTGCAGCGGCCCGTTTTCGCCTCGACCATGATCGGCCACAGGTAGCTGAAAGCATCGCCCTCGCAGGATTTCGGGCAAGCGCTGAAAGCGACCATTACTCTCGGCCCCTGCTCCCACATGCGTGCCGAACAGCCGGATTCGCGCCGGTGCACGAGCAGCGGCTGCGGCATCTTCTCGGTCTGTTCAAATTCCTCCAGATTGAACCGGCAGGTACCGTGATCCTTCATCGACACCTGGGCCGCAAACGCCTTCACCTCGGCTTCCCTGACCATCAGGTCGAGGTGGGTCAGGTTCCCGATGCCGTCCCGCCCCGCGCACTTGGCGCGCACGTTGAGCGGCCGTGTCGCCTGCGGCTTGATCGTCCGGTTCTTCAGGTACTTGAGCGGCTGCGATTCGATCTTCTGCTCGCCGCTTGCGGTCGACCCGTCGGTCGCGCCGGATTCCGCCTGCTTCCCGGTTTCGGCGCAACCGGCCGCAAGCAACGCGACAAGGAGCCATGCCAGCCGCAGCGGCGTCATTCGACGCCAGCCGGACGCCGCCGATGCCAGTCCGTTGCCTGCTGGTAGCGATGGGCAACGTTGAGCAGTCGCGCCTCGGCGAAGTAGTTGCCGATCAGTTGCAGGCCGACCGGCAAGCCGTCGGCGAAACCGCAGGGAATCGACATGCCGGGCAGGCCGGCCAGGTTGACCGCGAT
>CAZKSD010000294.1:0-3124 GCA_964555315.1 uncultured Dechloromonas sp. | reverse complement strand
AGCCGCCCGGCATCGCAAAGGCGTTGATACTCATGTCATCGATTGCAAAGAACTGAAAGCCCATTCCGGAATCATTGCTGACGGCAACGAGACGCGCACCGAGCTGATTCAGGTAATTCTCGACGTCCGGGTCGTCGAGATAGGACGGTTCGCGCCAGCGAATCTCGTCCATGATCTTCTGGCCGATTTTCTTTTCGGTTGCCAGCGAGAGTTCGTTGCTCGCCACGTCGCCCAGTTCGGGGAGATCGTCGGCGCGCATTGGCTGCGAGATCACGGCAAAGACCAGGAATCCGCAGAGCAGGCGATGAGAAAAACGCATCGAAGTATGATACATTGCTTCGGTTGACGGCCGCGCCGCCCGCTCGTAACCAAACGTAACAAATCGTGACTGATCAGATACTTACCCACTTCGACACGGCCGGCCAGGCGCACATGGTCGATGTCGGCGGCAAGTCCGAAACGTTCCGTGTCGCCCGCGCCGGCGGCACCATACACATGCAGCCGGCGACCCTGGCGTTGATTCGCGACGGCTCGGCGCAGAAGGGCGACGTGCTGGGCATTGCCCGCATTGCCGCCATCCAGGCCGCCAAGCGCACCGGTGACCTGATTCCGCTGTGCCACCCGTTGGCCCTGACCCGCGTCGCCGCCGAATTCGTCATCGACGAAGCCGCCGGTGCCGTCCATTGCGAGGCGACCACCGCATGTTTCGGTCGTACCGGCGTCGAAATGGAGGCCATGACGGCGGCGGCGGTGGGGTTGCTGACCATCTACGACATGTGCAAGGCCGTCGACCGCGGCATGCGCATCGAGAACATCCGCCTGCTCGAGAAATCGGGCGGCAAGTCCGGCCACTGGCTGGCACCCTGAATGTCGCTGCGCGAGACAAGATGAGCAACCTGCGTCGCCAACTGCTGAAAGGCGGAACTGCCGCCGCGCTTCTCGCACCCTGGCTGGGCACCGGCCTGCTGGTGCCTGGGCGCGTACTGGCGGCGGAGTGGAATCGTGCGGCTTTCACCGCACGCACCATCGGCGAAGCGCTCAAGGCCCATGGCGCCGCCGCGGCAAGCGAGTCGCGCGACGTGCTCATCGTCGGCCCGGAAATTGCCGAGAACGGCGCCAAGGTCGAGGTCGAGATCACCAGCCAGATTCCCGGCACGCGGAACATTGCCGTCTTCGCTGACAAGAACCCGATGCCGCTGTGTGCGGCCATCGACTTCGCCGGCGCTGCGCTTCCTTACTGCCGCCTGCAGTTGAAACTGGCGGAGACCACCCGCGTCCGGGCGGTCGTCAAGGCGGGCGACGGGAAGTCCCATGTCGCCTTCCGCGAAATCAGGGTGACCCTCGGTGGCTGTGGAGGCTGAACATGGCTGATCAGATCAAGATGCGCGCCCAGGTCCAGGGCGAGGTCGCGGACATCCGCATCCTGATGCAGCACCCGATGGAAACCGGGCAGCGCAAGGATGAAAAGGGGCAGGTCCTCGCCGCCAACTTCATCCAGACCTTTGCTCTCCTCCACAACGGCAAACCGCTGATCGACGGGCAACTCAACACATCGGTCTCGAAGAATCCGCTCTTCGCCTTCAAGGCGCGCGGGATCAAGACCGGCGATCGCCTCACCGTGAGCTGGACCGACAACCTGGGCGACAGGCGTCAGGACGAAATCATCGTTGCCTGAAACAAAAAAGCCCATCCTGACGGAAGGGCTTCATCTGGCATACGGCCCGGAAATCAGGCGCGCTGGATGTTGGAAGCCTGCTTGCCCTTGGGGCCCTGCACGACGTCGAAGGAAACCTTCTCCCCCTCCTTCAAGGTCTTGAAGCCATTCATGTTGATTGCCGAGAAATGTGCGAAAAGATCTTCGCTGCCATCGTCAGGAGTGATGAAGCCAAAGCCCTTGGAATCATTGAACCACTTGACAGTACCGATTGCCATGTTTGCAACTTTCTTACAAAAAGCGAATGAATTGCCGGTCTCCCCGACTCCCTGTTTGAGCTCAGCGACCCGGTGCGTACGGCAACCTTGATGCAACATGAATCCAAACACAAGCGCTTTCTACCCCCGTCGTCTCACCACGTCAACAATTTTTCTTGACGCGGCGCAGCATAAGCTACGGAAAATGCAGCACTTTCCGGGAATTTTCGAGGTCCGGTAACAGTTGCACAATGGATTGGACTGTATAGAATCTATTCCATGGCTACGAAGTCTCAGGAAGGGAGTCTGCTGGAAGCACAACGTGCCAAGGCGATGCCTCCGAAGATGTACAAGGTGCTGTTGCTGAACGACGATTACACGCCGATGGAGTTCGTGATCGTCGTCCTTCAGCGTTTTTTTGCCATGAACACTGAACAGGCGACAAGAATCATGCTCAAAGTTCACAACGAAGGTCGCGGCGTCTGCGGGCTGTTCCCGCGCGACATCGCCGCGACCAAGGTTGAACAGGTAGGTGCGTTCGCCCGCCAGCACCAGCACCCGCTCGCTTGCATCATGGAGGAAGATTGATGATTGCCCAGGAACTCGAAGTCAGCCTGCACATGGCTTTTGTCGAAGCACGGCAGAAGCGTCACGAGTTCATCACCGTCGAGCATTTGCTGCTGGCGCTGATTGACAACCCGTCGGCGGCAGAAGCCCTGCGCTCCTGCGGCGCCAAGCCCGAATCGCTGCGCAAGGATCTGACCAATTTCATCAACGAGCATACGCCGACGGTTTCCGGCGAGGACGACATCGACACGCAGCCTACACTCGGCTTCCAGCGTGTCATCCAGCGCGCCATCCTGCACGTCCAGTCGTCCGGCAAGAAGGAAGTGAATGGCGCCAATGTACTGGTCGCCATCTACGGCGAGAAAGATTCGCACGCGGTCTACTTCCTGCAGAAGCAGGGAATCACCCGCCTCGATGTGGTGAATTTCATCTCGCATGGCATCGCCAAGGTGCCGCAGCAGAAGACGCCGACCGAGGGCGAAGTCGAAACCGAAGGCGAGAAGGAACAGTCCGGTCCGCTCGAACAATACACGATCAACCTCAACGCCCTGGCGCTGCAGGGGAAGATCGACCCGCTGATCGGTCGTGACAAGGAGATCGAGCGCGTCATCCAGACCCTGTGCCGCAGGCGCAAGAACAACCCGCT
>CAZKSD010000293.1:0-3127 GCA_964555315.1 uncultured Dechloromonas sp. | reverse complement strand
GCCCAGGCCCAGCGCTCGAAGGCGCCGCTGCAGCGGCTGGCCGACGTGGTGGCCGGCTATTTCGTGCTGGCGGTGGTCGCCATCGCGCTCGCCAGTTTCTTCGCCTGGGGCCTGTTCGGCGGTGAACGGGGCTGGGTCTTCGGCCTGATCAGCGGCGTCTCGGTGCTGATCATCGCCTGCCCCTGCGCCCTCGGGCTGGCGACGCCGATGTCGATCATGGTCGCCACCGGCAAGGCGGCGACGCAGGGCATCCTGTTCCGCGACGCGGCGGCCATCGAGCGCCTGCGTGACGTGGACACGCTAATCGTCGACAAGACCGGCACGCTGACCGAAGGGCGGCCGGCTTTCGAACGTGTGCTGGCCACCGAGGGCGTCGCCGAGGACGAAGTGCTACGCTTGGCCGCCAGCCTCGACCAGGGCAGCGAGCATCCGCTGGCCGACGCCATCGTCCGCGCCGCCCGCGAACGCGGGCTGGTCCTGGACAAGGCCGAACAGTTCGAGTCGTCCAGCGGCATCGGCGTGCGCGGGACGGTCGGCGGCCGGCGCCTGGCGCTCGGCAACGGCGCGCTGATGGCCGAGGACGGCGTTGAGATCAGCGTGCTTGGCGGGGAAGCCGAAACCCTGCGCCAAAGCGGCGCCAGCGTCATGCATCTGGCGGCCGACGGCCGCCTGCTCGGCCTGCTGGTGGTGTCCGACCCGGTCAAGGCGAGCACCCCGGAAGCCTTGGCGGTGCTGCGCCAGGCCGGCCTGCGCCTGGTGATGGCGACCGGCGACGGCCTGACCACCGCCCGGGCGGTCGGCGCCCGGCTGGGCATCGACGAGGTGCACGGCGAGGTCAAACCCGCCGACAAGCTGGCGCTGGTTGAACGCCTGCAGCGCGAAGGGCGGGTCGTCGCGATGGCCGGCGACGGCATCAACGACGCCCCGGCACTGGCCAAAGCGGATGTCGGCATCGCCATGGGCACCGGCACCGACGTCGCGATGAACAGCGCCCAGGTCACGCTGGTCAGGGGCGACCTGCGCGGCATCGCCCGGGCTCGCCTGCTATCCGCCGCGACGGTCGGCAACATGCGCCAGAACCTGGCCTTTGCCTTTCTCTACAACGCCCTCGGCGTGCCGGTCGCCGCCGGCGTCCTTTATCCGGTCTTCGGCCTGGTGCTGTCGCCGATCATCGCAGCGGCGGCGATGAGCCTGTCGTCGGTCAGCGTGGTCGGCAATGCGCTGCGCTTGCGCGGCGCCTGACGGGAGCGATTTCTGACAGGAATGTAATCGCTGCGTCATGCCGGCGACAGTGATCAAAGCGCAGACTTTAGATTGTCAGGAACGCATCGACGATCCGGATATTTCCAGCCACTCCCTTGGAGAACCATCATGAAACTGCAATCCGCACTCTCCGCTGTTCTGTTCGCAAGCATCGCCATGCTGTCGCTCACTGCCCAGGCTGCCGATGCCGACAAAACCCCGGCTGCCGCCGAAACGAAGTCCGAGCCGGGCGCCAAGGCGGTCAAGCCGCACTCGCACGTCCAGGAGAAAACGGGCGTGATGCCCATGGCGCCGGCCACCGCGCCGGACAAGAAGAACGCCGCGTATGACAAGACCAAGCATTTCCATCCAAGGGACATGAAATAATGCCGATCCGGCTGCCGGTATTGACGTGAACCAAGCCAAGGGGATACACCATGACTGATGAATCCCGTCGCGAATCACCCGGCACCAGCCTCGATCACCACTACGAGCGGCGCGTGGCCTGGGGCTGGTGGATATTTGCCGCGATTGCCTTGTTCTACTTGCTGTCCGAACACCAGGCGCACCTGTTCGGCATCCTGCCCTATCTCCTGCTTCTCGCCTGCCCGTTGATGCACTTTTTCATGCACGGCCGGCACGGTGGGCATGGCGGACATCGAGACCCGGCAGCGCCCGGGGAGGACAAAAAATGAATGCGGCCGGCGGTGACTACGGGCTATGGTCCCTGGCGGCGATCAACTCGGCTTTCTTCATCCTGTTCGCCGCCAGTTTCTTCAAGCCGCACAGCCGGCGGGACTGGCGCACGCTGGGCATGTTCTCGGCCTTCATCGTCGCCCTGTTCACCGAGATGTACGGTTTCCCGCTGACCATCTACCTGCTGTCGGGATGGCTGGCCGAACGCTTTCCCGAAATCAACTGGCTGTCCCATGACGCCGGGCATCTGCCGGAGATGCTGTTCGGCTGGCAGGCGAATCCGCACTTCGGGCCTTTCCACCTGCTGTCCAATGCGTTGATCATCGGCGGATTCTGGCTACTCGCCAAGGCCTGGCCGGTTCTGTACCAAGCCCAAAAGACGGGGGGCCTGGCGACGACCGGCCCCTATGCCCGGATTCGCCATCCCCAGTACGCGGCTTTCCTTCTGGTCATGACCGGCTTCCTGTTCCAATGGCCGACCCTGATCACCCTGGCCCTGTTCCCGATCCTGGCCGTGACCTACGTTCGCCTGGCGCACCGCGAGGAGGCCGAGGCGCTGGAGGTTTTCGGCGAGGGCTATCGCGCCTACATCGACAAGACGCCAAGGTGGTGGCCGGTCTGGCGGCGTTCCCGCACCATCGGCTGAGGGCGATGGCCGGCGCATCGCCGGTCCCCGTGCCGATGCCGGAATGTTACGGCCGGCGCTCCGGGAAGGCAAAAATCAAGAGTCGGCAATCGGCCGGCCACTCGGTATTTTCAAAGTCCGCTGCCGGGCTGGCCGGCATGGCGGATGGGCATAGGGGCGTCTTTTTGTGTCGGATTTTCAACCGCTCGGGCAAAATGCCGTCATGAAGATCCTCATCGTCGAAGACGAAGCCAAGACCGGCGACTACCTCAAGCAGGGCCTCGCCGAGGCCGGCTTTACCGCCGACCTCGTGCGCAACGGGCTGGACGGCATGCACGAGGGGCTGGCCGGCGACCACGACCTGCTGATCCTCGACGTCAACCTGCCGGGACTCGACGGCTGGCAGGTGCTGAAGGCGCTGCGCGCCGCGGGGCGCGAGTTGCCGGTGCTGTTCCTGACCGCCCGCGACCGGGTCGAGGACCGCGTCAAGGGGCTGGATCTGGGCGCCGACGACTATCTGGTCAAGCCCTTCGCCTTCTCCGAACTGCTCGCCCGCGTGCGCAC
>CAZKSD010000292.1:0-3129 GCA_964555315.1 uncultured Dechloromonas sp. | reverse complement strand
GATGAACGACACCAGCGGCGACGAGCCCGACGGCAAGGACGAGGCCTTCGTTCCGTACGACATCGCGGAAAAGGCCGGTGCCTGGGACCCGGCGCACATCATCAGCGACGACGAGTTTCATGACCTCTTCGTGCAGTTGCCGGCCGGCGTCCTGCTCGAAGTCTATCTCGATACCTGTCACAGCGGCAGCGGCCTGCGCGGCGCCGAGTTCGGATTGCATGCGCCGCGCGCCCGTTACATCGCGCCGCCCGACCAGGAGTTCAGCAAGAAGACCGCAAGGATGCGCGGATTCACCCTGGAAGGTCCGGTGCGCGGCGCGAAGAAGGGCGCGAAGAGTGCCAGCAAGGCTGCCGTCGCGGGTGCCAACCACATCCTGTGGACCGGCTGCAAGGCCAACCAGACCAGCGCTGACGCCTATTTCAGCGGCCGCTACAACGGGGCATTCACCTATTATTTCGTCAAGGTCATGCGCGATTCGAAGAACAAGCTGTCGCGCAAGGACGTCGTCGCCAAGATGCGCGCCTTGATGAAATCAGGTTTTGCGCAAACCCCGCAGCTCGAAGGCAATGCCACGAACCGGACCCAAGCGATCGTCTATTGATCTGACGCGCGGGCGCTGAGCGAAAGAGGGGCTCGAACGAGCCCCTTTTCCCGTGTGCGCCTGCCTGCCACTCACGGCGCCGGGGTTAGGGCCGGGAGGGATCATTGCGCACCAGCCCCATACTTCTGTTCGAAGGCGTCGGCGGCCTTCTTGACCGAAACGAAGAAATCCTGGCTGCCGATTTCCTCGGAGAGTCCGACGCGTGCGAGTTCCTCGCGAAACGGCCGCGGCGCATCGGCAATCTTGACGTCGACCCCCTCATCGGCCAATTCCTGATGCAGTTCGGCGAAGCGCTGCGCCGCCGTGACGTCCATGTCGTGAATCGCCTGGGCGTCGATCACCAGCCACTTGACCGGCGGGTCGGCTGCGGCGACCAGCGTCCGGATGCGCGTCATGACGTGCCGCGCATTGGCGAAGATGAGCGGCGCGTAGAGGCGATAGATGAGGAGCCCGGGCACGCTTTCCGCGTCATCGTCCTCGGCGCAATGGTGAAACTTGCCGTCGCTCTTGAGCCGGCGCAGCACGGCGTCGTCGGGGCGCGAGATTTCCACGAGCACCGAGATCAGCGACAGCAACAGGCCGAGAATGATCCCCGGAACGACTCCGGCTATCAGGATCGCCAGGGTGACACCCATGCCGATCGCGAACTCGATGCGGTCGACCTTGTACAGGGCCGAAAGCGAAGCCACCTCGAGCATGCCGATGGCGGTAACGATCAGGATGGCGCCCAGCGCCACCTTGGGCAGCAGGGCGATCAGGCCGGTCAGAAAGAACAGGAAGAGGAGCAGGCCGGCCGCCAGCACCAGTTGCGCCACCTGCGACTTGCCGCCCGCCGAATCGACGATCGACGTCCGTGACTGGCTGGCGGACACCGGAAAGCCCTGCCAGAGCCCGGCGAGGATATTGGCCGAGCCGAGCGCCACCAGCTCGCGATTCGGATGGACCTCGTAACCGTTCTTTTCGGCGAAGGTCTGGGCCAGCAGGATGCCGTCGGAAAAGGCGAGGAAGGCGATCGCCACCGCTGCCGGCGCCAGCGCCGCAACGTCCGCCCAGCGCAGTCCGGGGATCGCCAGGTGGGGAAGGCCCGAAGGCACCTCGCCGACCAGCGCCACGCCGTGGCTGCCGAGGTCGAGCGCGAAGGTGATCGCGATCGCCACCGCGCAGACGGCCAGCGCACCGGGTATGCGCGGCAGCCAGCGGGCGAGCGCAAAGAGCAGGCCGATCAGCGCGACGCCGAAGGCGAAAGTCGCCAGGTGCGTCTCGGGCAACTTCTCGATCACGGTGAGGACGATTTCGAAGAATTCCTCGCCCTCGGTCTTGATGCCGAACATCTTGCCCAGTTGTGTCGCGATCAGGACCAGCGAGGCGCCGTTCAAATAGCCGATCAGCACCGGGCGCGACAGCAGGTCGGCAATCACGCCCAGTTTCAGGCGCGCCGCGAGTATCAGCACGGCGCCCGAGAGCAGGCTGAGGACGGCCGCCAGCATGACGATGCGTGCCGGATCGCCGCCGGAAAGCGGCAGGATTGCCGAACCGGCCAGCAGTCCGATCGCGGCATCCGGCCCGGAAATGACGTGCCGCGAACTGGAGAACAGGGCGTAGCCGATGGCTGCCGCCAATGCCGCGTAGAGGCCGGTAATCGCCGGCAGGTGCACCAGTTCGGCGTAAGCGATGACCGACGGAATCGAGACGATGCAGGCCGAAAGCCCGGCGACTGCATCCTTGCTCAGCCATGCGAGGCGATATTCCCTGAGTGTGGCGAGCAAGGGCAATCCGGACTGCAGGTGCTTGGA
Source organism: uncultured Dechloromonas sp. (assembly GCA_964555315.1). Classification (GTDB taxonomy): domain Bacteria; phylum Pseudomonadota; class Gammaproteobacteria; order Burkholderiales; family Rhodocyclaceae; genus Azonexus. The sequence goes on along the minus strand of CAZKSD010000292.1, from coordinate 735 downwards.
AAACGAGGCCACGTTCATGGATCAGGCTCCCGATGGAAAAGCGCAGAGCGGGAATATACTACCTTGCGCTCCTTGCACAAGCGAAAAGCGATGACCAGACCGGGCTGACGGCCGGATTTCGGTGGCATCTCCCTGGCATCATGGGGGGGCAGGTCTTTTTCCGTTCACCGTGAAGTATTTCGCACTTCGGGCGATCTTCTGCTTTCCTCTCCGGTTGCGGGCGGCTAGCCTATGCGGAGAAGGAGCTCGACATGGATAATTCCTTGAACCAGAACCCGGGCCTCTACCCGCTGGCGACCCGGTCCTCGCTCTCGGGAAATGGCACTTGCGCCGCGGCCATCGACGACCAGTCGGCAATCTCGTGGCAGTGGGCGCAAGATGATCGCGTGCTGCAAATGCGACTCAGGCGCGCCGGTGACGTGGCTTGCGCCGACGTCGTCGTTCCGGTCTGGTCTCTCGCCGAGGAGGGCGAGGGGCTTCCGCGCTGCGATGGCAAATTCGTCCGCTACTGCGATATTCCGGCCGAAATGCTGCGCGAGTTTCGCGAGCAGCAGATGTTGGCCGGCAGACCGTTTTCCGGAGCGGCGTTCGTCGAAGACTTCCAGTTGTTTGCCGATATCCAGGCCCACCACTGGTGAGCAGTTTACCCGGCCGCCTCCGGCTTCAGCGCCCCTTGTACCGCGGCGCGCGCTTCTGCATGAAGGCGTCGATGCCTTCGCCGGCGTCGTCGCTCAT
>CAZKSD010000291.1:0-3130 GCA_964555315.1 uncultured Dechloromonas sp. | reverse complement strand
CATGCTCCTTCTGGCTGACATGTTATGCCTCACACACAAAATTTCTGACAGGCTCTTGGCGACCTATAACGTTTGAATTCACCGGACCTTGCGCGGCTTTATGGGCAGTTGATGAAGACACCACGTTGCGCTAGCGCATCTCGTCGTTGGTAGCACCGCGCACGGTTTTCAGCATTCATGTCTGCGTCGTGAGCATCTCTTCCCGTAAATGGGTTTACCGATCCGGGGTTTTGTTGTTCAGCATTAGTACCACGTTTGTCATAGTAGAAGCCGGGCGCAGCAGGAGGTGTGTTGGATGGTCCCTGGGGATGGGTGTCCGATTGGACGATTTGACCTTTGCATTCGCCCATGATTACTGGACCAATACAACCCGCCGTTGCAGCAAATGGTACTGCAAGTGTTGCGAGAAAAATAGCGACTCGTTTCATTGTGATCTCCTTGGCTAACGCTCAGTAGGCACCTTGGCAGGTGTCTACTTCCAGCCAGATTGGTGTGTAGAATTTCAGATTATACGCTAACGTATTGATTAAATTCTCTTTACTCAAGAATGTAGTACCGGAGAACACACCTTATCCGCCAAAAGCGCCCGAGTGGTTTGATCAAGAGCAGATTGAGATACGCCTTCGACATTATGACATACGTACCGAAGAGGCTTATGTCCATTGGGCCAGACCGTTCATCCGGGATCAGCGTTGGGCAGGGGTAGAACGGTAAGCGTCCAGGATTTCCACGAGTTGCGCAGCGATTTCATTGACCGGCGTCGCGAAGGCGAACTTCTTGATGAAAGCCCCATCCGGCCCGAGGAGAATCATGCCGGCGGAATGGTCGACCGCGTAATTGTCGGAACCGGGCTCGCGCACCTTGGCGAAGCGGATCCTGAAGTTGTCGGCGGCGCGGCGGACGAGGGCGGGGGACCCGGTCAGCCCGAGGATGCGCGGGTCGAAGAATTCGGTGTAGGTCTTGAGCACTTTTGCCGTGTCGCGCTCGGGGTCGACAGTGATGAAGATCGGTTGCAGACGGTCGGCCTGATCACCGAGTTGCCTGAGGATGGCGGCCATCTCGACCAGCGTGGTCGGGCAGACGTCGGGGCAGTAGGTGTAGCCGAAGGCGATGAGCTGGAAGCGCCCGCGGAAATCCTCGCTGGTGACCGAACGTCCGTTCGGGTCCTGCAGTAGGTAACGCGGGTTGATGGCGCGGGTCTCGCCGGCCAGCAGGTCATGCGCCGATTGCGCGGTGGCCGGGCCGCAGCAGAGCAGCGCGGCGATCAGCGCGGCCCAGAGACGGATCACTTGGACGTCGGGAAGGCGGCCTGCAGCCTCTTTTCCGCATCGCCGAGCGCGGCGTTGAACCCGGCCGTATCGGGGCAGGGCGCGCCCTTGCCCTGTTCGAGGTAGGCGGCATTGGTGGCGTTCTCGAAGGCTTCGCCATTGGCGCGGGTCTTCGGCACGGTGGTGGTCACGGCGTTGCGGGCGCGGCTGGCGATGGCCGGCTGCTCGCAGGCGAGCGCCATGCCGTTGATCTTGCCAATGGCGGCGATGGCGTCGGCACCCGGGTCGGCGGCATGCACCGGGAAGACAGAAGACGCAAGCAGCGCGGCGGCGAGGGTGGAAAGGACGAATTTCATGGGCTGTCTCCGGTGATCAGGCCATGAATTATAGCGAGCGGGCCGGCGATGACCTTCTTGCAGATCAAATTGCGCCCGGACAACTACGCGCCAGGTGGCGCGTCAGGCCGGGGGAGCGGCACCACCCGCCACCGGCAGGCCGAGCTGCTGCCATAACAGCATACCGCCGCGCAGGTTGGCAACGCGCGGGAAGCCGGCCTGGCGCAGGATCACCGTGGCTTGGCCCGAGCGCATCCCGGCATGACACACCGAAATCACCGGCCGGTCCTTGGGGATTTCCTCCAGGCGCTCCTTGAGCTCATTCAACGGAACATGCTGGGCGCCGGCGATGCGCCCCAGCCGCTCGTCGAGTTCGTCGCGCTGGCGGACATCGAGAACGTGCACGACGCTGAGATGTTCGGCGACCCACTCCGGGTCGATCTCGAGCAGTCCGGCGTAGGTCTGGCGCACCGGTCCCCAGTCGGCAGGACGGGGGGCCGCGGCGTCGTCGGGCCGGCCCGAGCGCAGGTTGGCGGGAACGGCGACGGCGATCTGTCTGGGATGGGGAAGGTTCAGGTTCTCCATGAAGCCGACGAAGTCACGTTCGTCGGCCTGGCCGCCGATGCGCGGGTTGTGCGCCCGCTCCTCGCCAACCGAGGTGACGGTACGGCCGCTGTAGTCGTGCCCGGGAAAGATCAGGCAGTCGTCCGGCAGGCTGAAGATCTGCCCGGTGATCGAGCGGAAGAGGGTAGCGGCATTGCCCCCCTGGAAATCGCAGCGCCCGGCGCCGCGGATCAGCAGGCAGTCGCCGGTGAAGGCCAGACGATGGTCGTCGCTCACGTAGGTCAGGCAGCCGCCGGTGTGGCCGGGGGTGGCGCGCACTTCCAGGGCTCGTTTCCCGAAGGCCACGCGGTCGCCATGATCGAGCCGCAGATCGGCGCCCTGCAGGTCATCGCCGTAGCGCCGGGAAATGCCGATGCGGCAGCCGGTCGCCCGCTGCATCAGCCAGGCGCCGGTCACATGATCGGCATGGCAGTGCGTGTCGAGCGCAGCGAGCAAGCGGAGCCCGAGTTCCTCGACCAGTGCGCGGTCGCGCGGGTGCTGCTCGTAGACCGTGTCGATGATCACGGCCTCGCGGCTTTGCGGGTCGGCCAGCAGGTAGGTGTAGGTCGATGACGCCGCATCGAACAGTTGCCGGAAGATCAGGTCGCTGAACATGGGTGCCCTCCTTTGGCCATCGATTCATCAGCGGTCAATCTAGTTGAAGCGCGCTGGTGCGGCAAGCGGAATCCGGTCTCCGGGTCGTATCCGCAGCGGCAGACCGGCGCTCCACCATCCGCGTGCGGCACGGATTTCTGTACCTGTGCGCCATCCTGGACTGGGCAACCCCAAGGTATTGGCCTGGCGTCTGTCGAACACGCTGACCAGTGATTTCTGCACGGCGGCGTTGAAAGAGGCCATCGCGCGTTACACGACCTACTTCGGTGCATTGGCCAACGCGCAGCCGCAGGCAGCCTGAAATGCAAA
>CAZKSD010000290.1:0-3144 GCA_964555315.1 uncultured Dechloromonas sp. | reverse complement strand
GCGCAGATCATCATGAACACGACCTTCCGCATGTTCCCGGATTCGGATGCGGCGAAGAAGAAGACCGCCGGAGAACCGTTTGGCGAGCCGTCGGCTGATCAGGTGGCGTTCCAGCAGGTCATGCGCGGGATCTACTTCTGATGGGCACGCATCTCAAGCCCGGTGATCCGGCGCCGGACTTCGCGGCGCCCGCAACCGATGGCAGCATCCTGCGCCTCGCGGATTTTCGCGGCCGCAAACTGGTCATGTATTTCTACCCGATGGACAGCACGCCGGGTTGCACCAAGCAGGCGTGCAGCCTGCGCGATGCGAATGCCGAGATCAGCGCCAGGGGGGCGGCGATTCTCGGCGTTTCGGCGCAGGGAACGGAGTCGCACCAGCGCTTCACGGAGAAATTCAGCCTCAACTTTCCCTTGTTGGCTGATACCGACCTGACCGTGGCCAAGGCCTATGGCGTTGCCGGTTCAGGCTTGGGCGGACTGCTGCGCAGCGTGGTCAAGGTCAGCGAGCGGGTGACCTTCATCATCGATGAAAAGGGTCGCATCAGTCACGTGATCGACGACCCGGATTGCCCGGATCATGGCACGGAGGTTCTCGAAGCGCTTTGAGGTCCCGTCATCGGCAGGCGGCGATCAGTTCAGTCGTGGTTCGCCGGGAGAAGAGGACGGCCAGATGGCCGATTCCTTCAAGGGCCACGTCGATCGCCCCAGGAAGGCGCTGGTTGTCCTGAGGCATGACGAAGTTGTCGTGCGCGGTGCGGATCGCGACGGCGGGAACCGGCAAGCCCGCCTGGCCGAGGTCTTTCAGCCACAGGGAGCCAGGCTCCATTTCGCGGGCGTTCTTTCCGATGCCGAGGCGCGCCAGTTCGCTGCCGGAATGCGGCGAGGAGATCGTGATCAACCGCTCGACCCGGTCGCTCCCGTGGCGCGCCAGATAGGATCGACAGACCAGCCCGCCCATGCTGTGGGCGACGAGGACGACGCGGTCGGCGCCAGTGGCCTGGCACACCGTTTCGATTCGCTCACCGAGCTGGGGCACCAGCTTGCCGATGTTGGTGTAGGGCGGGGCGAGGCTGACCGTCGCGACCGTGTGGCCGGCCTGCTCGAGCCGGCGCCGCGCCAGCCACCAGACACCGCGACTGCAACTGTAACCGTGCACGAGAAGCAGTGGTCGCGAGCAGGGCCGCATGCGGTCGCGCCCCATCCACAGGCGCTCGAACGGGAGGATGAAGACGAAGATCAGCAGGAACGCCCCGTACTCGCCGGCAACCATGCGCAAGGACTCGGCGGCCGTGAGCCGGCGCGCCGGAGAAGGGTAGGCGCGGGCGAATGCCCAGGTGACGGCGACGATTCCGGCACGCAGGCCAAGGACCGCGCCCACCGCCGCGATCGCGGAAGCTCCCCAGGAGGTCCCGAGGAAGTGGTGGGTGAATGTTGCGTAGATCGCAAGTTCGGCGACGAGGCCGATCAGGAGGGTTACGGGGAGCATGTTCCTTTTTCCAGAGAATTGCCGGGCGCGTCGTGCCTGCGGGAGGCATGGCGCCGGCGAGAAACACGGTGATCAGCGCTGTCAGCACCAGTGCCCGCCCGCCGCCCGCCGCTGGGCGGGTGCAACCGGCGGCGTTCGGCAACAGTGCTCCAGCCATGCCGGTCTTGAGAAACTCGCGGCGCGTCGTCATGGTGCCAATTCCTCGAGCATCGTTTCGCTTGCCTGAAATGGACCCGGCCAGTGTAGGTTGCCTGACCGCAGCGACCTAGGCAAACGCTTCTAAACGATGTTCGGTGGTTTTTGCCATAATTCTCCTGTGAGTAACGATGGACATCCGGACCTCGACCGGGCAACCTGCTCGGCAGCGCTTGCCGCCTTCATCGCCGAGGCGCGTGATCTGCGTCTTGCCGCGGCGGCGGACCCGGTGACCGAGCGGCGGCGGGCGAATCTGCGCGCATGGCAAGCCGCCAGGCTGGCGCGAACGCATGCCGACCTGCTGGCCAGCGAGCGTTTTGGCGAGGCTGCGGCATTCTTCCTGTCGGATCTCTACGGTCCGAAGGATTTCGGCGAACGCGATGTCGAACTTGAGCGCATTCTGCCGCTGATGACCACCATATTGCCGGTCTCAGGCCTCAGCACACTGCTGCTGGCGATAGAAGTCGATGCGCTTTCCGAGCGTTTCGATGCGGCGATGGTCGGCGTGCTCGGCGCGCAACTCGATACCCCGGAGATGAGCGGCGAGGCATACGCAGACGCCTACCGTGAGGTCGGCGACCGCCCAGGGCGCGAAACGCAGATTCGCCTGATTGGCGAAACCGGCGAGGCGCTTGACGCGTTTGCGCAGAAACCCTTCGTGCGCATGGCGCTGAAGATGATGCACGGACCGGCAAAGATGGCCGGTCTCGGTGAGTTGCAGGCTTTCCTCGAGCGCGGTTTCGACGCATTCCGGACCATGCGCGATGCCTCCGAGTTCCTCGAATTCGTCGTCAGCCGCGAACGCGAATTTTCCGCTTCGCTATTCTCCGGCGGGACCTAGCCGGCCTGATCGCTTGCGGCGAGCCACAGGCAGCCGCCCCTGCTTTCCCTGTCGATGGCCGCGAGCACGCGCTCGTGGTCGGCCAGTTCCGCGGCGCTGGCCCGGATCACCCGCAGCGCCTTGCGCTCGACCGGTCTGCCGCCCTTGCCCGCATGGGCGCGCGGCGTGGGATCGGGCTCGATCAGCAGCGTGTCCTGGCCGCGGGTCATCGCCAGAAAGACCTCGGACAAAAGCTCGGTGTCGAGCAGGGCGCCGTGCAGCGTGCGCTGCGAATTGTCGATTTCGTAACGTTCGCACAGGGCGTCGAGGCTGTTGCGTTTGCCGGGGTGAAGTTCCTTGGCCATCCTGAGCGTGTCGGTGACGCTGTCGCACACGGTCTCGACCGGCACCCGGTCGAGACGGGCCAGTTCGGCGTTGAGGAAGCCGACATCGAACGGGGCGTTGTGAATGATCAATTCGGCGCCGTTGATGAAATCGAGAAATTCGTCGGCGATGTCGGCGAATTTCGGCTTGTTAGCCAGAAACTCGAGGGTGATGCCGTGGACCGCGGCCGCGCCCTCGTCGATCTCGCGCTCCGGATTGATGTACTTGTGCAGATGGCGGCCGGTAAGCCGGCGATT
>CAZKSD010000289.1:0-3149 GCA_964555315.1 uncultured Dechloromonas sp. | reverse complement strand
GCGCGGCGTCCGGGTGCGAGCCGCGCACCGACTTGTGCAGCGCCGAGATCTGGTCGTAGAAGGCGTCGCCGCCCTTGTCGAAGCGGCGCAGGCTCTGCGCCACGGTTTCCTCGACGAAATGGCCGTCGACCGCGGCAATGCCGGCGGTGCGGGCGGCGATGCGGACCTGTTCGAGGGCGTTGAGGAGACGCCGGGCATCGCCGTCGGCGAGCCCGACCAGCCGCGCGCGCGCCGCCTCGTCGAAGGCGAGGTCGGGCAGCGCGCGCTCGCGGGCGCGGTCGAACAGTTGCCCCATTTCCGCCTCGTCGAGCGGCTTCAGCACGTACACCGTCGCGCGCGAGAGCAAGGCGGAAATGATTTCGAACGACGGGTTCTCGGTCGTCGCGCCGATGAAGGTCAGCAACCCGCTCTCGACGAAGGGCAAAAAGCCGTCCTGCTGCGCCTTGTTGAAGCGGTGGATCTCGTCGACGAAGAGGATGGTCCGCCGCCCCTGGTCGCGCCACAGCTCGGCCTGCGCCACCGCCTCGCGCACCTCCTTGACTCCGGAGAAGACGGCGGAAAGCGCGATGAACGCGCAGTTGAACTGCGTCGCCATCATCCGCGCCAGCGTCGTCTTGCCAACGCCCGGCGGCCCCCAGAGGATCATCGAATGCGGCTGGCCGGACTCGAACGCCAGGCGCAGCGGCTTGCCTGGCCCGAGCAGGTGCTGCTGGCCGATCACCTCGTCCGGCGTGCGCGGGCGCAACTGTTCCGCCAGCGGGGCAAAACCCAGCTTGCTGCGGTCAACCGGAAATTCCGGCGAGTTTCCAGAAAACAGATCGCTCAAGATGTCATACCCATGCGCTTCCCGCACCATTCACGCGGAAGGCCCCACGATGTCCAGCCGGGGAAAATAATCGCGGTAGCGTCGCACATCCCGCGTCAACAGCCGCATGCCGCACGCCAGGGCATGGGCGCCAATGTAAAAATCCGGCATTGGCGAGGTCTTGACGCCTGCCGCCAGGCGATAGACGCGAAACGCCTGCCCGGCGAGAAAGGCCGCATCCCACGGTAAAGGCTCGCGCACGAGCGGCAGGCCGGCCAGCGCCGCCTCCAGATCGGCAGCGCGCTCATACCGCGTCGCCAGTTCGGCAAGAATCAGCGGGTTGATGACCAGCGGTCCTTCAGCCGCCAGTCTGTCCAACTGGTCCAGCGACCAGTCGGCCCATTGCGCATCTTCCGCCAAGACATCGATCAGCACGCAACTATCAACCAGCGTGGCCGAGGCATGCGCCGACACCACCTCGTTTGCCGACAGATCGCCCATGCCTCAACCGCGCAGAAAGTTCATGAACTCGTCGGTACTCATGCCCTTGAATTGCGCCGCATTGGCCGAACCGCGCACCTGCGCGAAAGCCGCCCGAACGGCCCCCGTAGCAGCCTTGACCGGGCGAATCACCACTTCGCCGTTCTCCCGCAATTCGAACACCACCTCGCCATGCGGCAACAACCCTGCCTTCTCGCGGATTTCCTGCGGAATCGTGACCTGGCCCTTGCTGGTAATCCTCATCGCACGCTCCATTTTCTTACTCTTACCATAGAGTAATACCAACACCCATCACAGTAAACTCCGCATCCCGTCCAGCGGCGACACCACACCGCGCCCGCCACGGTTCAACACGTGCCTGTAGATCATCGTCGTCGATAATCGGAATGACTCAGCAGTTCCTGTACGGTACGAATGTCGTAAGCCGCGCAGGCCATTGAATTCAGACGTTGACGCTGTAGAAAAACCCATTTCCAGCCTGATTTTCGGCAAAGAAATGGTGCGGGTTTGATCTGTGCCATTTTGCTTTTTCGGGTTTTTTTCCCCAGCCTACCGTAGCATTCTCGATACTGACGGCTCAACTCCTTGGCTCGGGGATTTTGGATTCGAAAATGTACACGGAAGTCCTGACATTCTGGTTCCAGGAAATCGATCCGAGGCTTTGGTTCGCTTCCGACAAGAACTTCGATGACCTGATCCGGGTGAGATTCATCGGTCTGATGCAGCAGGCGGCCGCCGGTGAGCTGTACTCATGGAGAACGACAGCGGAAGGTCGCCTCGCGGAAATCATCGTTCTCGATCAATTCTCCCGTAACGTATACCGCAACACGCCACAGGCATTCGCCCAGGACCCGATTGCGCTGGTGCTTGCCCAGGAGGCGGTTGCATCTGGCGCGCTGGCCTCGCTGAACCCGACGCAGAGGGGGTTCTTGCTGCTGCCCTACATGCACAGCGAGTCAAGGCAGATTCACGTCCTGGCAGAAGCGCTCTACAAGGACTTCGCTCCCGCCGGCAACCATGACTTCGAGTTGAGGCATAAGGCGATCATCGACCGCTTCGGTCGCTATCCGCACAGAAATGAAATCCTGGGGCGTGCTTCCACGCCGGAGGAGTTGGAGTTTCTGGCGCGGCCCGGGTCGCGGTTCTGAATGTTACGTTCGGCGTCAGTCACGCGGTTGACCGCTTCCCGGCAAACAGCTTGCTGAATTCACCGACACGACGAGCGTGGCAAGTTTCCCGGCCCATGGGGCGGCGGCCTGATTGAGCGCGAATCATCATCGATCCAGCCATTGCTGCGGTCGACGTCCCGTTTTCTCCCAATTTCTGGCCGGGCGCGGCCGGCGCAACACATGGCGCCGCGTTTTTCCCTTTGGCGCTGGCTTTCCGCAGTTGCGCCTCCAGGAGGTCGCCGCGGTAGTCCTGGATTGCCGGCGCCCGAGCTACCGGCGGTTGAAATGGGCATCATTCTGCCGGCCAAAGTGCGCCGGGAAATCGGTCGTCATGCCGGCCGGCCTGTCCATCGCCTATCCTTCACCGGATTCATGAAATGTCCCGGTCAGGTTGTAAGGGCTCACCTTGCACTGCCGGCGACCGTGAAATAGTACACAGTTGACCTCAGTACGTCTGGATAGAATTTCCCGGCATCTGACAATTTAGCGAACTGCAACTTCTCGCGGATAATCCGGAATTCGTTTGCCAGCCAGGTTGTCAGGGATATTGCACCGTTACCATTGGCAACAAGGGGCGTGTATCGGATTCGGCATGCTCGACAAGGTATCAAAGGACAAAGATGAACCGGATGTTCAGCCACTGGTTGTACTGGCGACCTCTCGCACAAGCGCTG
>CAZKSD010000288.1:0-3159 GCA_964555315.1 uncultured Dechloromonas sp. | reverse complement strand
ATGTTGTTCCAGGCCACGACATCCCGGTAATCCTGACCATGCTCGAGCGCAATGCGGTAAAGCGTGTCGCCCTTCTTGACCGTGTAATATCCGGGACCTCCAACCGCCGGCGCCGCCGGTCTTGCCACGGACGAGGTCGAGCGGTCGACGGCCGGCGCCGGCGGTTGTGATCGGCAACCGGCCATCAGGAGGACGATGGCCAAAGGGACGAGAACTCTAATCATTGCGTTCCTGCGAGAAGTGGGACGAAGCGAACGGGGTCGAGCCGGGTTTCGACAAAACCCCCGGCAGTCCGTTCGATGAGGGAAAGATACTGCTCGGTCGTACCGACAGGCAAGACCATTCGCCCGCCGATTGCCAGTTGCTCGAGCAGGGCCGGAGGCACCAGGCGGCCTGCGGCGGCGACGACGATGCTGTCGAACGGGGCGGCCTCGGGCATCCCGAGCTGCCCATCCGCGTGCTTGAGGCGGACATTGAACTGTTGCAGGTGGCGCATGTTGGCCTTGGCCTTTTCCAGAAGCGGCCCCAGGCGCTCGATCGCGTAGACCTCGGTCGTCAATTGCGCCAGGACGGCCGCCTGATAGCCGCAGCCGGCGCCGACTTCGAGTGTCCTGCCCAGCGTCGTCCGCCCGTTGACCAGCAATTCGATCATCCGCGCGACCACGAACGGCTGCGAAATCGTCTGCCCCATGCCCAGGGGCAGCGCCGTGTCCTCGTAGGCGCGCGAGGCCAGCGCCTCCTCGACAAAGACATGGCGCGGAACCGCCGCCATCGCCCGCAGGACGGCCGCGTTGCGGATACCCGTCTCGCGCAGGCGCTCGATCATGCGCGCACGCGTCCGCTGCGAGGTCATTCCGATTCCGTGCAGCGCGTTGGCGTTCATCGCAGCCAGTTCGCAATTGCCTGCAACTGCGCCGTATGCGTCAGGTCGACCTGAAGCGGGGTGATGGAAACACAGCCGCGCTCGGTCGCGTTGAAGTCCGTTCCCGGCCCCGCCTCGGCAGCCGCGCCGGCAGCGCCGACCCAATAGACCGTATCGTTCCGTGGAGAACGCATCCTGACCACCGGCTCCGCCTTGTGGCGTCTGCCGAGACGGGTTACTTCGGCGCCACCCAGGTCGTCATAGGGAATATCGGGAACATTGACGTTCAGCAGCACCGGCTCGCGAATCGGATCGCTCAAAAAACGCTCCACCAGTTCCCGCGCAATACGGCCGGCGGTATTGAAATGATTACCCTCGAAACTGGCCAGGGAAATCGCAATCGACGGGATACCCAACAGAAACCCTTCCGTCGCCGCGGCGACGGTTCCCGAATAAATCGTGTCATCGCCCATATTGGCGCCATGATTGATGCCGGAAACGATAATATCGGGCAGGTAATCGAGCATTCCGGTAACCGCCAGATGGACGCAATCCGTCGGCGTGCCATTAACGAAATAGAACCCGTTTGCGGCCTGTTTCAACGAAACCGGCCGATCCAGCGTCAATGAATTGCTGGCGCCGCTGCGATTCTGCTCCGGAGCAACGACAACGATTTCGCCCAGTCCATCGAGCGCCTCGGCCAGCGCCAGAATGCCGGGCGCGAAATAACCGTCGTCGTTGCTCAGGAGAATTCGCATGTCAGACAGTCAGGGCATCCAGTTTGCCCCCTGCAGCCAGCCATTCGCCAACCCATTTCGGCTGCCGGCCGCGACCGGTCCATTCCAGCGCGGTGTTATTCGGATGACGGTATTTGACCTTGACCTTTCCGGTCGGCCCTTTGGCTTTGACGTCCTTGCCAAGAAGATCTTCAAGCGCATAACCGCGGGCTTTAACAAAAGCCCGCGCTTCATTCAGGATTTTTACTTTATCCTGAACTTCGCGGCGTTTCAATTCAACGGGAATCTGTTGTTGCAGGTCGCGCAACTCGATAACGGTCAGGGCAGACAAATCCATGATTACCTCCTAGATGAGAAATGGTGGAAACAATCTAATTTGTCCTTATTAATTTATCAACTGCAAAATTAAAAAAACCGGCAGAGGCCGGTTATTTAATTGGTCGGGGCGGCGGGATTCGAACTCGCGACCCCTTGCACCCCATGCAAGTGCGCTACCAGGCTGCGCTACGCCCCGACAAGCCAAGAAGGATAACACACCCGGCAAGGCTGGCTCAAGCACGAACGCCCGAACTGTTTTCCGCCCCCATCACGCATGCGCGTGATCGTCAGGCTCGACGGAAAGGCGAAGGCCTACTGTCTTCAGGACTGCGAGCAAAGTCTTCAGGGTCGGATTGCCCTTGGGTGACAGCGCGCGATAAAGAGATTCCCGGCTGATGCCGGCTTCCGCCGCAACCACGCCAAGGCCGCCGTAAGCCTCGGCAACGGTACGCAGCGCAAGCAAACCGGCTGCCCGATCGTCTGGGTCGTCGAGCGACTCCATTGCCGCTTTCAAATATTCCACGGCCAGTTCGCGGTCGGTCCGCAGTTCGTCAAGTTCCGCCTCATGGTGCGATACCGCGCCTTTGATTTTGCTCATGCTTGCCTCCGTTTCCATTCTGCCCATAGTTCCTTTGCGCGCTTGATGTCGGCCACCTGGCTACCTTTATCGCCGCCGCACAGCAAAAGCACAACGGTTTTCCCATGCCGACCGTAATACACGCGATATCCGGCGCCGACGTGTACGCGTAACTCGATGACGCCTTCTCCGACAGGCTCGCTGTCACCAAAGTTTCCGGCCTGCACTTGGCGCAACCGAACGCGGATGCGAGCCTGCGCCACCTTGTCGCGCAGGCCGTTCAGCCATTCGGAGAACGGTTCCCGTCCGTCGTCGCGTCGGTAGCGGAGAAGTTCAGTCATGAGCACATTGTAGCTTACAAGCTACTGACAGATAACACCACGGTCGTTCTCTGCCTCGGAGATTTACAATACCCCCTCCCAACCATTCACCCACCACCAAAATGACCAAGCTCTACGGCATCAAGAACTGCGACACCATGAAAAAGGCCATGAATTGGCTGGCCGACAATGGCGTCGCCTACGAATTCATCGACTACAAGAAGGCCGGCGTCGCCGAGGCCAATCTGCCGGACTGGAACGCCCGCGCCGGCTGGGAAAGGCTGCTCAACACGCGCGGCCTGATGTGGAAGAAACTCTCCGAAGACGAGCGTGCTGCGGTCGACG
>CAZKSD010000287.1:0-3160 GCA_964555315.1 uncultured Dechloromonas sp. | reverse complement strand
GCTGGTTCATGCCGATGTCGAGATCGGTCATCACGAACACCGGGGTCTGCAGCCGCTCGGCCAGATCGAGCGCCCGCGCCGCGAACTCGAAGCATTCGCTCGGGTCTTTGGGCAGCAGCATCGGGTGCTTGGTGTCGCCGTGCGACGCATACGCGGTCGACACCAGATCGGCCTGCTGCGTGCGCGTCGGCATGCCGGTCGAAGGCCCGCCGCGCTGCACGTTGACGATCGTGATCGGAATCTCGGCGAAGTACGCCAGGCCGATCATCTCGGTCATCAGCGACACGCCGGGGCCGGAGGTGGCGGTAAACGCGCGCGCGCCGTTCCAGCCCGCGCCGGTGATCAGGCCGACCGACGCGATCTCGTCCTCGGCCTGCACGATCGCGAAGCGGTTCTCGCCGGTATCGGGGTCGACGCGGTACTTGCGGCAGTACTTGTCGAACGACTCGGCGACCGACGACGACGGCGTGATCGGATACCAGCCGCAGACCGTCGCCCCACCGTAGACGCAGCCGAGCGCGGTGGCCGAGTTGCCGTCGACGAAGATGCGGTCGGCGACCTTGTCCGAGCGGCGCACGCGCAGCCCGATCTTGACCTTGACATGGTCCTTCGCGAAGCTGCGCCCGGCCTGCAAGGCGCGCACGTTCGATTCGTACAGCCGTTCCTTGCCACGGTACTGCTCGCCGATCAGCTTCTCGATCGCCGCCGGGTCGACGTCGAGCAGCAGCGACAAGGCACCGAGCACCATGATGTTCTTGAACAGCGTGCGCTGGCGCTGATCTTCGTAGGCGGCATTGCAGATCGCGGTGACCGGCATGCCGATGACGACCAGGTCCTCGCGCAACGACGACGCCGGCATCGGCCGCGTGCTGTCGTAGAAGAGGTAGCCGCCCGACTCGACCTCGGCGACATCCTGGGCCCAGGTCTGCGGGTTCATCGCCACCATCATGTCGACGCCGCCGCGCCGGCCGAGCCAGCCGCGCTCGGACACCCGCACCTCGTACCAGGTCGGCAGGCCCTGGATGTTGCTCGGGAAGATGTTGCGCGGGCTGACCGGCACGCCCATGCGCAGGATCGCCTTCGCGAACATCTCGTTCGCCGACGCCGACCCCGAGCCGTTGATGTTGGCGAACTTGACGACGAAGTCGTTGACCGCTTCGATGCGCTTCATGGCCGCGCCCCCTGTCTGTGCACCGCTGGCGCCGCCCCACGGCAGGCCGGCCCCGCCTTGGCCAGGTGCAGGCTGAACTTCTGCATGTCCCAGGCGCCGGTCGGGCAGCGCTCGGCGCACAGCCCGCAGTGCAGGCAGACATCCTCGTCCTTGACCATCACGCGCGCCGTCTTCAGCGCCTGGCTGACGTACAGCGCCTGCTCCCGGTTCGCCGCCGGCGCCTTCAGCCGGCCGCGCAGATCGTCCTCGTCGCCGTTGGCGACGAAGCTGATGCAGTCCATCGGGCAGATGTCGACGCAGGCATCGCATTCGATGCACACCTTCTCGGTGAACACCGTCTGCACGTCGCAATTGAGGCAGCGCTCGGCCTCCTTGTACGCGGTTTCGACATCGAAGCCGAGTTCGACCTCGACGCGGATGCTCGCCAGCGCCTGCTCGGCCTTGGCCCACGGCACCTTGAAGCGCTCGTCGGTCGAGATCGCGTTGTCGTAACTCCACTCGTGAATGCCCATCTTCTGCGAGACGAGGTTCATGTGCGCCGGCGGCCGGTGCCGCGGATCCTCGCCGTGCAGCAGCTTGTCGATCGACACCGCCGCCTCGTGGCCATGCGCGACCGCGGTGATGATGTTCTTCGGCCCGAAAGCGGCGTCACCGCCGAAGAACACGTTCGGCAGCGTCGATTGCAGCGTCCTGGCGTCGAGCTTCGGCAGCCCGCCGCGGTCGAACTCGATGCCGCAGTCGCGCTCGATCCACGGGAACGCGTTCTCCTGGCCGACCGCGACCAGCACCTCGTCGCAATCGAACTCGGCGTCGGGCGCGCCGGTCGGCACCAGCGTGCGCCGGCCCTTGTCGTCGTAGACCGCGCTGACGATCTCGAAACGCATGCCGGTGAGCTTGCCGTCGCGGTGCAGGAAGGCCTTCGGCACGTGGCAATCGAGGATCGGGATGCCCTCGTGCATCGCGTCTTCCTTCTCCCACGGCGAGGCCTTCATCGCGTCGAAACCCGAGCGCACGATGACCTTCACGTCCTGGGCGCCCAGGCGCCTTGCGGAGCGGCAGCAATCCATCGCGGTATTGCCGCCGCCGAGCACGATCACGCGCTTCTTGACGGCCGTGACATGGCCGAACGACACCGACGCGAGCCAATCGATGCCGAGGTGAATGTCGGCCGCAGCCTCCTGCCGCCCGGGCACCTCGGGCAGGTCGCGGCCGCGCGGTGCGCCGCAGCCGACGAAGATCGCGTCCCAGCCTTCGGCGAGCAGCGCCTGCATCGATTCGACGCGCTGGCCGGCGCGAAAGTCCACCCCCATGTGCAGGATGAAGCCGCATTCCTCGTCGATCACGCTCTCGGGCAGGCGAAACCGCGGGATCTGCGTGCGGATGAAGCCGCCGGCCTTCAACTCGCCATCGAACAGGGTGACGGCGTAGCCCTGCAGCGCGAGGTCGCGCGCCACCGTCAGCGACGCCGGCCCCGCGCCGACGCAGGCCACGCGCTTGCCGTTCTTCGGCTGCGGCCAAGGGATCATCGCCCGCACCTCGGGGCCTTTGAGGTCCGCCGCGACGCGCTTCAGGCGGCAGATCGCGACCGGCTCGGGCTTGCTCGCGGTCGCCTGCTCGACGCGGCCGCGGCGACACGCCGGCTCGCACGGCCGGTCGCAGGTGCGGCCGAGCACCCCGGGAAAGACGTTCGACACCCAGTTGACGAAATAGGCCTCGTCATAGCGGCCATGCGCGATCAGCCGGATGTATTCGGGCACCGGCGTATGCGCGGGACAGGCCCACTGACAGTCGACGACCTTGTGGAAGTAGTCCGGATCGGAAACATCGCTCGGATGCACGGTGGGCTTGTCTCCTGTGTCGTGTGGCCGGCGCGCACGATCGGCTTCAGGCGCTGAACACAGCGCGGGCCGGGGTGACGGTCAGTCTACTCCGCTGCGATCAGGCCGATGCATGCGGATCCGCCAGTCCCGCGCGTGGCGCGCGTGGCGC
>CAZKSD010000286.1:0-3165 GCA_964555315.1 uncultured Dechloromonas sp. | reverse complement strand
TAGAGGCCGTAGGCCATGTTGAGCACGGCCTGGCGCTGCAGCGACGGGTGGATGCTCTGGAAGTCCTTGCCCTGCAGCAGCCACTGGTAGCTGCCCATGTCCCAGGCGACGTGGCCGGCATCGGCCATGATCTGCTTGTACGGCGGCTCGGCGATGAAGCCCTTCTTGGCCTCGTCGAAGTCGCGCTTGTCCTCGAACGGCAGGGTGGCGGAGATGCCCTTGCGCAGCTCGATCGTGAACTTGGAGGGCAGGTTGCCTTTCGGGTCGAAGTGCTTGCCCGAAGCGGCGCCCGGATTGGTGACTACCTCGCCGCCCGCTGCCGCGTGGGCGGCAGACATTGCGCCGCCGCTCAATGCGATGGCCATCACGGCAAGCAATTTTCCAGAAAATTTCATGAGATGCTCCTTGCAATTGTTGAACGAGTCGTCACTGCCACCGCACCGCACCGCACCGGATCCGTGATTACCGTCGGCCGCCCCTGATGTTGCCAGCCACGCCGCCCGCAAGCGCCCATGGCCGCGCCGCTCATCATTCCCTGCTGGCGCGGGGTCATGTCCGTGCATCCCGCAACGCCCACCCGGACTGCAAAAGCCTGTTGCGGCCTGATAAAGATATAGCATAACGGATCGCTCCATGCTAATCACTTTTTCGTGGAGTATGATAACCTTTAGCTTATCATGATCACCCAGCGCCGCCTTCGCCACCTGCTGCTGCTCGTCGAATATGGGCATTTCGGGCGTACGGCAGCGGCGCTCCATATTTCGCAACCGGCGCTCACCAAGAGCATTCAGGCGCTGGAGGCGGAACTGGGCGTCGTATTGCTGGACCGCAAGCGGGGATCCCTCGTGCTGACGGCTTTCGGCGAACTGGTCGTCCAGCGCAGCAAGACTTTGCTCAATGCCGAAGAGGATCTGCTGCGTGAGATCAGCTTGCTCGCCGGTCTCGAAGCGGGTTCGTTGCGCGTGGCGCTGGGACCCTATCCCAGCGTGATTTCGGGTTACCCTGCCATGGCGCGCCTGCTCGCCCGGCGCCCGAAAATCACCGTGGCGGTGCACGTCGCCGGCTGGCAAGCGGTGGCGCATCAGGTGACGGCGCGCGAGGTGGACCTCGGACTGGCCGAACTGACCGGCGTTCAGGAAGACGACCAGGTCGCTACCGAACTGGTCGGGCAGCATCGCGGCCGCATCTTCTGCCGTCCCGGACATCCCGTTCTTGCCGCCGGTCGGGTGGCGCTGCCCGCGCTGTTCGAATTTCCATGGATGGCGTCGCGGATTCCGGCGCGCATCGCGGCGACCCTGCCGCGCGCGGTTGGCCGCGCCGGCAAGATCGATGCGCTCTCCGGCGACTTCATTCCAGCCGTCACGATCGATGTGCCGATGCAGATCGCCGATCTGCTGGCCGGCAGCGATGCCCTGGCGCTATCTTCGCTGACGCTGATGGAGCGCGACCTGGAAGCCGGCAACGTGGCCATGGTGCCGACCAGCAAGATCGCTTTCCAGGCCAGCTACGGCTTCATCTACCTGAAGGATCGTTCGCTGACCCCGGCAGCGCTGGCCTACATGCAGGAAGTCCGGGCCGTCGAAAAGAATATCGTGGAGCGGGAAGAAGCGCTCGCGCGCCGCTACGGCGACACGCTTTAGGCTTGGCTGACTTGCCCGAATCGCGCCGCGCGCGGTCGACCCCGGAAAATGCCCGAAAATGAAGCGCGCCCGCCGACGCTCAGAACAGCCGGGTCACCGCGAAGATCGCCAGCAACAGGAAGAAGACGCCGCTGATCCGGTGGATCCACAGCAGGGGCAAGCGGTTGAGCAGCTTGCGCCCGGCGAAGACGCCGAGGATCGACGTGATCGCCAAGGCCACCGTGGCGCCGGCCCACACCGCGGAGGGTTCGCTGGTGCTACCGAGGCCGGCGACCGCAAGCTGGGTCTTGTCGCCGAATTCGGCGAGAAAGATGAGCAGGAAGGTGGTGGCGACGATTCCGTGCCCGGGCTTTTCCTCGACCGCTTCGTCGTCGCCGTCCTCCTTGTAGCGCAGGGCGCTGATGCCGAAGCCGGCGAAGAGAACGGCCACCGCCAGGACGACGATCCACTCGGGCAGCCAGGCGGCGACGGCGGCGCCGAACAGGACGGCCAGCAGATTGAGAGCGGCGAATGCCGCAATCGCGCCGATGACCACCGGCAGGCCGCGATGGCGGGCGGCCAGGGTCATGCACACCAGTTGGCTCTTGTCGCCGATTTCGGCGAGTCCGACGAGCAGGAAGGTCGTCCCGGCGGAGGCCAGCCAGTTCCCCGACAGGAAATCGGTGAACCCGGTCATGACTTGTTTTCCTTGTTGCGGCTGGGACAGTCGGTCTTGGTGCACTGCGCGTACAGGTAGAGCGCATGGTCCTGGATGGCAAAGCCGCGCTCGCTGGCCACCAGGTTCTGCCGGCGTTCGATTTCCGGGTCGTAGAATTCCTCGACGCGGCCGCAATCGACGCAGACCAGGTGGTCGTGATGTTTGCCGTGATTGATTTCGAAAACGGCCTTGCCCGATTCGAAAAAGTGACGCTCCAGCAGTCCCGCCTGCTCGAACTGCGTCAGCACCCGGTAGACCGTCGCCAGTCCGATATCCATGTTCTCGGCGATGAGCATGCGGTAGACGTCTTCCGCCGTCATGTGGCGCAACGTGCCCTTTTCGAACAGTTCGAGGATCTTGAGGCGCGGGAAGGTGGCCTTGAGCCCCATGTTCTTGAGGCTTTGCGGATCGCTCATTGCTTTTCCGTGGGTGGTCGGGGGCGGGGACGCCATGAATTCGGGTATGATATACCGCTTCAAACCCGTTTGAGAAACTTCGGATTCCCGCATGTTCCGTTCCCGCCTGCTCATTCTCGGTGCTGTCTGCTCGCTGCTTGCAGCGTGCAGCAGTTTCAATCCCTACAAGATCGATGTCCAGCAGGGCAATGTGCTGACCCAGGAAATGGTCGCCCAGCTCAAGCCGGGCCAGACGCGCGAGCAGGTGCGTTACATCCTCGGCACACCGCTGCTTGCCGACATCTTCCACCAGCAGCGCTGGGACTATGTCTACAGCTATCGCAAGGGCCGCAGCGGCGAGGTCGAGACCCGCCAGTTCTCCGTCTATTTCGACAAGGACAATCGCCTTGAAAGGGTATCGGGCGACGTCGCG
>CAZKSD010000285.1:0-3182 GCA_964555315.1 uncultured Dechloromonas sp. | reverse complement strand
GCGGCATGAAGCAGCGCGTGATGATCGCCATCGCGCTGGCCGGCGAGCCCGACCTGCTGATCGCCGACGAGCCGACGACGGCGCTCGACGTGACGGTGCAGGCGCAAATCCTCGACCTGCTGGCGCAACTCCAGCGTGAGCGCGGCATGGGCATGCTGCTGATCACCCACGATCTCGGCGTCGTCGCCAAAATGGCGCACCGCATCGGCGTCATGTACGCCGGCGAACTGGTCGAAGTCGCCGACTGCGAGGAATTCTTCACCCGCCCGCAGCACCCCTACACGCAAGCGCTGTTCGCGGCGCTGCCGGAAGTCTCGCGGCGCGGTCTGGCGCTGACGACAATCCCCGGCCAGGTGCCGTCGCTGGCGGCGATGCCGGCCGGCTGCCGCTTCGCCGGCCGTTGCCCGCACGTGATGCCGGTCTGCCGTGAACTCTCGCCGGAATGGCGCAGCGTCGCCGCCAGCCATGTTTTGCGCTGTCACTGGACGGGCGGCGCGGCTGCGGTTGCCGACCACATCCCACGCCTGGGCCTCGGCCATCTGATGCCCGAGATGGCGCCGTTCCTCGACGTGAGCGACCTGAAAGTCCATTTCCCTATCCGCCGCGGCATCCTGCAGCGGACGGTCGGTCATGTGCGCGCGGTCGACGGCGTTTCGCTGGCGATTTCCGCCGGCCGCACGCTGGCGCTGGTCGGCGAATCCGGCTGCGGCAAGACGACGGTCGGCAAGGCGCTGCTGCAACTGGTCAAGCCAACCGCCGGCAGCGTCCGCCTCGGCGGCAGCGAACTGGTCGGCATGCAGGGCAAATGCCTGCGGGCGGCGCGCCGGCACATGCAGATGGTTTTCCAGGACCCCTTCGCCTCGCTCAACCCGCACCTGCGGGTCGGCGACATCATCGCCGAAGGCATGTCGGCGCTCGGGCTGGAAAGCGACGGCGCCGCCCGGGGCAGGGCAGTGGCCGCGTTGCTGAAGCAGGTCGGTCTGCCCGACGAAGCCGCCGGCCGCTACCCGCACGAATTCTCCGGCGGCCAGCGCCAGCGCATCGCCATCGCCCGCGCCCTGGCGGTGCAGCCGGAACTGCTGATCTGCGACGAACCGACGTCCGCGCTCGACGTCTCGGTGCAGGCGCAAATCCTCAATCTGCTCAAGCAGTTGCAGGAAGAACTCGGCGTCGCCTACCTGTTCATCACCCACAATTTCTCGGTAGTCGAATACCTTGCCAACGATGTCGCGGTGATGTATCTCGGGCGCATCGTCGAGCGGGGCAGCGCGCAGGAGGTGCTGCGTTCGCCGAAGCATCCCTACACCCAGGCCCTGCTGTCGGCGGTGCCGGTGCCGCGCCTGGATGCCCATACGGCGGCGATCCGCCTGCTCGGTGAAACCCCGTCGCCGGCCAACCCGCCCGCCGGCTGCCATTTCCACCCGCGCTGCCCGCAGGCCATGGAAGTCTGCCGGCAGCGCTACCCGGAAACCACAGGCGTCTCAGCGACACGTACGGTCAACTGCCATCTTTACGGCTGAATCTCAGCTGCGCCGGCCGTTGCCCGACTTGGCGACCTTGGTGGTCTGGGGCTTGGCTGCCGGCTTGGCGGTTGCGGTCTTGGTTTTTTCGCCGCCAGTCGCCTTTGCGGCCTTGGTGGACGTTTTGGCGGTGTCTGCGGCAGCCAGCTTGGCGTTGCCTTTCTTGGCATCCTTGATCGCTAGCTTGCTGTCGACTGCCTTGCCCTTGGCCGGTTTGTCGGCCTTGCCCGAATGCGCTGCCGGGGTTGCCGCAACCTGCGCCTTCGGTTCCGGTTCGACGATCTGCGGCAGGCGGGGTTCCGCGCCCAGGCTTTCCAGGTCGTCGGCACCCTTGCCGGCCGGGACCAGCAGGGTGGAGCCGCCGGCCAGCTTGATCCTGCTGCCGAGACCGTTGGCGCGTTGCAGGTCGGATAGCGTAATGCCGAAGCGCGGCGCGACCTGATCCAGCTTCTCGCCGGATTTCAGTGTGTAGGCCTGCCACTCGGTCAGCGGCTCGTCGGCTTTTTCCAGATTGCGCTGGAAGGTGGCCAGTTTCTCTGCCGGCAGGACAACCGGTGTGGCGGCCTTCATCACCGGGCGGTTGTGCGAGGGATTCAGCGCCAAAAATTCTTCGACCGGCATGTTGGCGAGGCGGGCGGCGGTCTTGACATCCATCGCCTTGGGCGTCCCGATGGTCGCGAAGTAGGGGCGATTGATGATTTCCGGCAGGCCGAGCTGGATCATCAGGACCGGGTTGCTGAAGATGTTCTTGAGCGCCTGCAACTTGGGAACGTAATGCCGGGTTTCGTTCGGCATGGTCAGGCTGGCGTAGTCGGTCGGCAGGCCGCGCGCGGCATTCCTCTCGATTGCCCGCTTGACGGCGCCCTCGCCCCAGTTGTACGAGGCCAGGGCGAGGTGCCAGTCGCCGTGCATTTCGTAGATGGTCTGCAGGTATTCGATCGCGGCGTCGGTCGAGGCGACGACGTCGCGGCGCTGGTCCTGCCACCAGGTCTGCTCGAGGTTGAAACGCTTGCCGGTAGCCGGGATGAACTGCCAGAGGCCGGACGCATGCGAGCGCGAGTAGGCCATCGGGTTGAAGGAGCTTTCCACCATCGGCAGCAGCGCGATCTCGGTCGGCATGCCGCGCGCTTCCAGTTCCTCGACGATGTGATGCAGGTAGGGGCGGCTGCGCTCGACCATCCGGCGCAGCGCGTCGGGCCGGTTCTGGTACCACTGCTGATAGTGCAGCGTCAGGTCGTCATCCAGGTTGGTCATCGCAAAACCGTGGCGCAGACGAACCCAGAGATCGTCTGGCTGGACGGTCAGATCGACCGTGCGCGCCACTGCCGGGGCAGGGCGCACTTCAAGGACGGACAGCGCGTTGTCGGCTCTCGGGGCGCTCGAAGGTGCGAGCATCGACAGAAGCAAGGCCTGGTTGTCGCCGCCGGCGAGAACCGGGGTGGCAACGAGGGACGCCAGGGAAATCAGTGCAACGCCGGTGAACCCTCTGACCAGCGACGGAACGTTGCGATCGTGCATGGGGCAAGACTCCAGCCTCGGAACGGGAATGGTCGTAAGCTCGCAGTATAACGTCTGTGAGCAGAAATACCCATGTTTTCAACGATGAAAACAAGAGAACCGGCCTTGGCCGGTTCTTGTATTGGTTGGCGGAGTGGACGGGGC
>CAZKSD010000284.1:0-3191 GCA_964555315.1 uncultured Dechloromonas sp. | reverse complement strand
GCTGTGGTTCATTTCCTTCAGGTGGGCCAGTTCGTGGGCGACGACATAATCGACAACCGGCAGCGGCATCAGGATCAGTCGCCAGTTCAGCGAAATGCCGCCGTGATGGCTGCAACTGCCCCAGCGCGTGCACGCGGCCGAAAGGCGCAGCGGCGGCGCTGCAATACCCAGTTGCGGCGCATAATGGGCCAGCCGCTCGGCGAAAACGCTGCGAGCCTTGTCGCGCAGCGCTTTTTCGAGGACCACCCGGGCTTCGACCGCCGGCGGCACAAACAGGTGCAGCTTCGGGTCGCTGAACAGCCAGCGCTGGCGGCTGGCGGGGGTGATGGTCACGGTCAACGCTTCGCCCAGGGCAAATATGACCGCGCCCTCGCTGACAACCAGTCTTTCCGGCGTGGGGCGACTCCGCCAGTCGGCGAGTTTGTCGAGGATCCATTGCCCATGCTCGCGAATCAGGGATTCGATATCGCCGAGCCGCGCCTGTAGCGGCGCGCCGACACTCAGGCCGCGCTGGTCGATGGCGAGGCCGATGGTGCGCCGCCGGCTGCGCCGCAGCTGGTAGTCAACGGCCTGCCCGGCAAGCGCGATGCGGCGCGTCGCTTCAGCCAGCGCTGGTTTGGGCATCCGGGTAGCGGTGCGGGGAAATCCGGCGCATCTCGCCTTCTATCCAGCATTCGACACGCTGGTTGACTTCCGCTTCGGTCATCCCGGTCGCGTCGAAGGCCGGGCCGATGCTGATGGTGACGATGCCGGGTTTCTTGATGAAGGCCTGGCGCGGCCAGAGTTCGCCCGAATTATGGGCAATCGGCACCACCTTGCAGCCGACCTGGGTCGCCAGGTAGGCGCCGCCAGCCTTGTAGCGCCGCGTTTCACCAGGCGCCACGCGCGTTCCTTCCGGGAAGATGATGACGTAGAAGCCTTTCTTCAGCCGCTCGCGCCCCTGCTCGACGACCAGGTCGAGCGCCTGCTTGCCGGCCGCGCGGTCGATCGAGATCATCTTCATCGCGCCCAGCCCCCAGCCGATCAGCGGCACGCGCAGCAGTTCCTTCTTGAGCACGAAAACGCAGTAGGCGCCCCGCGGCACGTAGTCCTGGATGGTCATCGTCTCCCAGGCCGACTGGTGCTTCGAGAGAATCACGCACGGTTCCTGCGGCATGTTCTCGAGGCCAACCACCTTCGGGCGGATGCCGAGCAGGTTCTCGACACCCCACTGGATGCCGAGGCGCCACAGCTTGCCGAAGTGATAACCCCAGAGCCCGCGCAGCACGATGGCGGCGATGACGACCGCGGGGGCGACCAGCAGGGTCCACAATCCACCCCAGATGGCGAACAGGATGGAACGGAGTATGTTCATTTCCTTTTCGCCGCCAGAATCCGGTCGACCGCCGCCGCCAGATCGTCGAAGACCTCGGTTCCTTCGGGAAGATTGCCTTCGGCCAGCGTCAACGGTCCCTTCCCGGTACGCACCAGGATTGGCAGGCAGCCAGCCGCGGAGGAGGCCTGGAGATCGCGCAGCGAATCGCCGACCGAAGGGATGCCCTTGAGATCGACGTTCATGGTTTCCGAAATGCGCTTGAACATCCCGGGCTTGGGTTTGCGGCATTCACAGGCCGAATCGGCCGTATGCGGGCAATAGAAGATGGCATCGATGCGGCCGCCGGCGGCAAACAGCGCCTTGTGCATCTTTTCATGGATGGCGTTCAGTGCCTCCATGTCCAACAGGCTGCGCCCGATGCCCGACTGGTTGGTCACGATGACCACGTGATAGCCATTCTGGTTCAGCCGTGCGATGGCGTGCAGGCTGCCGGGGATCGGCTTCCATTCCGCCGGGGACTTGATGAACTGGGGGGAATCGAAATTGATGACGCCGTCGCGATCGAGAATGACGAGTTTCATGGCCTGGCCTTTCCGGGGTTAGGCGGACAGCTTCGAAATATCGGCCACCCGATTCATCGCGCCGTGCAGCTTGGCGAGCAGGCCAAGGCGGTTGGCGCGCAGGCCCGGATCGTCGGCATTGACCATGACGCCGTCGAAGAAGGCGTCGACCGGGGCCCGCAGCGCGGCCAGCGCTTGCAGCGATTCGGCATAGTCGCCGGTTGCGAAGGCGGCATCGGCGCGGGGAACGACGTCGACCAGGGCATCGTGCAGCGCGCTCTCGGCGCCTTCCCTGAGCAATCCGCTGTCGACCACGGCTTCGACCGCGTTCTCGACTTTCTTCAGGATGTTGCCGACCCGCTTGTTGGCGGCGGCAAGGGCAGCGGATTCGGGCAGGGCGGCAAAAGCACGGACGGCGGCCAGACGCTTGGGAATGTCGCCCAAGCGCTGCGGGTGCTGACTGACCACGGCATCGACCTCCTGTGCCGTATAGTCCTGCTCGCGCAGATTGCCGGCGAGGCGTTCGTAGATGAAGTCGGCCAATATGGTTTCGGTCGCCCTGAAGCCGTCGACCGCGGCGAACGCGCTGCCGGCCAGTGCCAGCAGGTGGTCGAGCGGCAGGTCGAGATCGTTCTCGGCCAGCATACGGATGACGCCCAGCGCGTGCCGGCGCAGCGCGAAGGGATCGCGGTCGCCGGTCGGAATCTGGCCGATGCCGAACATGCCGACCAGCGTTTCCAGCTTGTCGGCGAGTGCGACGATGGTGCCCACCTGGCCGCGCGGCAGCGAGTCGCCGGCGAAGCGCGGCTTGTAGTGGTCCTCGATGGCATCGGCGATCTCCGTCGCCAAGCCGTCGTGCAGCGCATAGTAGCGGCCCATGATGCCCTGCAGTTCCGGGAACTCGCCGACCATGTCGGTCAGCAGGTCGGCCTTGGCCAGCAGGGCGGCCTGTTCGGCCTGCAGCGCGAGGCCTTCGCCGCCGAGTTGCTCGCCGATCGCCTTGGCGATGATGCAGACCCGCTCGACGCGCTCGCCCTGGCTGCCCAGGCGGTTGTGATAGACGACCTTGGCCAGGCCGAGGACGCGCGATTCCAGCGTCTTCTTGCGGTCCTGGTCGTAGAAGAACTTGGCGTCGGCGAGGCGCGGCCGGACGACGCGCTCGTTGCCGCCGATCACGGCGGAGGGATCGTCGGGGCGGATATTGCTGACGACGAGGAAGCTGTTGGTCAGCCTGCCGGCCGTGTCCAGGAGCGGGAAATATTTCTGGTTGGCCTTCATGGTCAGGATCAGGCATTCCTGCGGCACGGCGAGGAATT
>CAZKSD010000283.1:0-3241 GCA_964555315.1 uncultured Dechloromonas sp. | reverse complement strand
GCAGCGCCTCGAAGACGCCTGCGGTGATGCCATCGACACTGCCGACACCGGATACCTTCCTGACCTTCGGTGCGCTCGCGTCGCCGGTGGCGAACCACTTGCTGTAGAAGTCGACCAGCGGCTTGGTCTGCGCGTGATAAATCTCGAGGCGCTTCCTGACCGTTTCTTCCTTGTCGTCATCGCGCTGGACCAGGTCTTCGCCGGTCACGTCATCTTTGCCCTCGACCCTGGGCGGATTGAACCTGACGTGGTAGGTACGGCCGGACGCCAGGTGCGCGCGCCGACCGGCCATGCGCTCGATGATGTCGCCATCCGGCACGTCGATCTCGAGCACGAACTCGATCGGCACGCCGGCATCCTTCATCGCCTCGGCCTGCGGAATGGTGCGCGGGAACCCGTCGAACAGGTAGCCGTTCCGGCAGTCGTCCTGGGTCAGACGATCCTTGACCATGCCGATGATCACGCCATCCGGCACCAGGCCGCCGGCATCCATGTGCTTTTTCGCTTCGAGACCGAGGGACGTGCCGGCCTTGACCTGGGCGCGCAACATGTCGCCGGTGGAAATCTGGGGGATGCCGAACCGGTCGCTGATGAACTTGGCTTGCGTACCCTTGCCGGCGCCGGGCGCGCCCAACAGAATCAACTTCATGAAAAGTCCCTCGTTCTTGTATCGCAAAAACCTGCATTTCTTGCCGGCGCTCTGACGGGCCGTTCCACACGGCCGCAAAATTAACCGTTATTTCCGGTTCGGTCAAACAGTTTGCGCATCCGCTCGGCATCTTCGGGCGTATCGACGCCCGCTGCCGGAGCCGCATCGACCAGCGTCACGCTAATTCGATAGCCGTGCCAGAGGGCGCGCAATTGCTCCAGCGCCTCGAATTGTTCGGTCGGCGCCGCCGTCAGATTCGCATAGGCTTTCAGGAAACTCGCGCGGTAGGCGTAGAGCCCGACATGGCGATAGGCGGGAAAGCTGACCGGCAAGCTCTCGCCCCCCTCCTCGCGGGCGAAGTGGTCGCGGGCATAGGGAATCGGCGCCCGGGAGAAATAGGCGGCATCGCCGTCGGCCCGGCACACTACCTTGACCACGTTCGGATTGAAGAAATCGCTCGCATCGACAATCGGATGCGCGACCGTGGCGATGTCGGCGCCGCTGGCCGCGAGTTGGCGCGCCGTGCGGACGATGATTTCCGGCTCGATCAGCGGCTCGTCGCCCTGGACATTGACGACGATCGCATCGCCATGCCAGCCGCGCTGCGCGACGACCTCGGCCAGGCGGTCGGTCCCCGTCGCATGATCGCCGCGCGTCATCAGCGCGGCCACCTCATGCGCCTCGGCAGCGGCCCGCACGTCGGGATGATCGGTCGCCACCCAGACTTCTTCCGCCCCCGACAGCCGCGCCCGCTCGGCGACGCGCACGACCATCGGCTTGCCGCCAAGATCGAACAGCGGCTTGGCCGGCAGGCGCGTCGACGCGTAACGCGCGGGAATGACCACCTTGAAGGCGAAACCCGGCATGGCTACTCTTCCGGCGGCAACTGGCGCGCCTCGTCCTCGAGCATGATCGGGATGTCGTCACGGATCGGATAGGCCAGCTTGCACGGCTTGCAGACGAGTTCGCTTTCGGCCTTGCGGTGTTCGAGGTTGCCCTTGCAGATCGGGCAGACGAGGATATCAAGCAGTCTGGCGTCCACGGAGTTTCTCCAGAATGAGGTCAATAAGGGCCGGCGCAAGTTCGGCCTCGACGGGCAGGACCCACGCCTCGGCCGCGGTCAGTCCGGCGCATTTTACTGCATCCTTCTCGGTCATCAGCAGCACGCCGTCGCTGGCGAACGCCAGATCAGGCGCGCTGTAGGAGTGATGATCGGGAAACGGGTGGCGCGTGAAACTCAGCCCCAGAGCGTCCAGGGTCCGGAAGAAGCGCCCGGGATCGCCAATGCCGGCCAGCGCATGCAGCCGGCGCCCGGCGAGATCGCCGGCAGCGCAGACTTGCCGGGGATCGTCGAGGCGGTAGAAGGCGCCGGCCCGCAAAGCCATGTCGAACCTCGGCAGCGCCGGCGGCAGACGGTCGTCTGGCAGGCCGTTGCAGATTACGGCATCGACCGTCCGCAGGCGGCGGAGCGGTTCCCGCAGCGGGCCCGCCGGGAGCCGCCAGCCGTTGCCGGCCCCGCGCCCGTCGAAAACCGCCAGTTCGACATCGCGCGCCAGGCGGTAATGCTGCAGTCCGTCGTCACAAACGATGACATTCACGTCCGGATGTGCCGCCAACAGGGCCCGTCCGGCAGCGACGCGGTCGCGTCCGACCCACACTGGCCTGCCGCTGCGTCGGGCCAGCAAAATCGGCTCGTCGCCAACGTCGACCGCAACCGATCTTCCGTCCACGGCGCGCGGCAGCCTTCCGCGGCCGCCATAGCCGCGGCTGACGATGCCCGGACGCCAGCCGCGCGCGCCCAGCTGCCCGGCCAGCCAGAGCGTCAGCGGCGTCTTGCCGGAGCCGCCGACGGTGATGTTGCCGACCACGATCACCGGTACCGGCAGGCGCTCCGGTCTCGCCCGAGCCCGGTTTGCCGCCGCCAGCGCCGCATAGGCCCCGGCCAGCGGCGCCAGAAGCCACAACGCCGGCGAAAGCCGGCGTTGTGCGAACCATTGACGCTGCAACCAGCGAGCCAGCATCAGCGGGGCGCTTGGGTCGCGAAGGAGATGTGCGGATAACCGGCCGCCTGCGCCGCCTGCATGACATCGACGACGCTCTGGTGCGTCGCCTTGGCGTCGGCGTTGATGACGATGATCGGGTCGGGACGCGAACCCGCGGCGCGGCGCAAGGCATCGGCAATGGTCTTGACGTCGGTTGCGGTCAACGGCGACTTGTTGACCAGAATCTGCCCGCCCGCCGTCACCGCCACATCGACCTCGTTCGGTTGCTCGGCCTGCTTGCTGGCGTCCGCCGTCGGCAGATTGATCTCGAGGCCGGAAAACTTCGAGTAGGTCGTCGTCAGCATCAGAAAGATGATGATGACCAGCAGCACATCGATCATCGGGACCAGATTGATTTCCGGCTCTTCCTGGCCACTCCCGCGCCGGAAGTTCATGAAGCCTCCCCGAGCTGAAGGCAGGCTCCGCGGCGGGCGGAGCCCATCGGCGACGCGAACGTCAGCGAGCAGCAGGCGGAAGCCATGTTCGCAGTCGTTTGCATTCCAGTCCTGGCGATGCTGCTCATGGCTTACTTCCGCTCGCCGTGCATGTA
>CAZKSD010000282.1:0-3249 GCA_964555315.1 uncultured Dechloromonas sp. | reverse complement strand
GCAATCCGCTGCCCGATGCCTTCATCGTCGAGCCGGCCAATACCGCGCCCGAAGCGCTGGAAATCCTGCGCAAGGAGATCGCCGGCTGGCCCAGGGTCGCGCATGTCCAGCTCGATTCGGCCTGGGTCAAGCGCTTCGACGCCTTCCTCAGGCTCGCCCGCCTCGCCCTGTGGATGCTCGCCGGGATCTTCGCCGCCGGCCTGATCGCCGTGACCTTCAACACCATCCGCCTGCAGGTCCTGGCTCAGGCCGCCGAGATCGAGGTGGCGCGCCTGATCGGTGCGACCGATGCCTTCATCCGCCGCCCGTTCTATTACTTCGGCGCGCTGCAGGGCGCACTCGGCGGACTGCTTGCCGCCGCTCTCGTTCTTGGCGCCCTGGCGCTGCTGGCGGGGCCGGTCGGCGAACTGGCGGCGCTCTACGGCGCCGGCTTCAGCCTGCGGCCGCCGGGCGGCATCGAGGTCGCCGCGCTGGCCGGCAGCGGCGCCTTCCTTGGCTGGGTCGGGGCGCAGCTTTCCGTCAGTCTCTCGCTGCGGAAGTTTGACTAGCCGCCGCGATTTCCTGTGTTCGGTGGGAGCCGCCGCTCTCGCCGGTTGCGCGCCCGCCGGGAAACCCCCGCTGCCCCCCGGGGATCTGCTCGGCATGGCGCACGCGCTCGGCCACCGCCTGCGCGACGGCGGCTTTCCGGCGCCCTCGGAATCCCGCCGGACCGGTGTCGTGATCGTCGGCACCGGCATATCCGGCCTGGCGGCTGCCTGGAAACTGGCCAAGGCCGGGTTCGACGACTTCCTGCTGCTCGAAATGGAAGGCGAACCCGGCGGCAATTCACGCGCCGGGCAATCGCCGCTGGTCGCCTATCCGTGGGGCGCCCACTATCTGCCATTGCCGACCCGCGAGGCAACCGCCGTGCGCGAGCTGCTCGCCGAACTCGGCGTCCTGCATGGCGATCCTGGCGCCGCCAAGCCGGTCTACGAAGAGCGCTACCTGTGCGCGACGCCGCAGGAGCGCGTCTATCGCAACGGCCTGTGGGAGGAAGGCCTGCTGCCGCATCGCGGGGTCGATGCCGGCGAGCGCTTGCAGCAGCGGCGCTTCCACGAGCGCATGGAGGAACTGAAGGAGATGCGCGGCAAGGACGGCCGGCGCGTCTTCGCCATCCCCATGGAACTCTCCAGCCGCGACCCTGAATGGCGGGCGCTCGACCGCATTTCCTTCAGCCGGTGGCTGACCGAAAACGGCTTCACCGCGCCCAGCCTGCACTGGCTGGCCAACTACGCGACGCGCGACGACTACGGCACCGCCCATGACCAGACTTCGGCCTGGGCCGGCCTGCACTACTTCGCCTGCCGCAACGGCGAGGCCGCCAATGCCGCCAGCGATGCCGTGCTCACCGCGCCCGAGGGCAACGCCTGGCTGGCGCGCGGCCTGGCCCGGCAGGCCGCCGGGCGGATCCTGACCGATGCGCTGGCCTGGCGCATCGAGGACGGGAAGTCGTCTGTCGCGGTCGACGTGCTGCACGGGGCAAAAACCATCCGCATCGAAGCGCGGCAAGTGATCTGGGCCGCCCCCGCCTTCCTGCTGCCGCGGGTCTGGCCGGCGCTGCCCGGCGGGCTGAAGGTTGCCGCGCTGGCCGGCGACTACGCGCCGTGGCTGACCGCCAACCTCCATCTCGCCGATTTCCCGGAGGAGCGCCACGGCGCGCCGCCGGCCTGGGACAACGTGTTTTACGACAGCCCCGGTCTCGGTTACGTGGTGGCGACCCATCAACTGATCCGCCGCCGCCTGTCCGGCACCGTGTTCACCTACTACCGTGCCCTGCACGACGTCGCCCCTGCCGAGGGGCGCCAGCTGCTCCTCGAAACCCCGCGCGAAGTATGGGCCGAAGGCATCCTCGGTGAACTGGAGCGCGTGCATCCCGACATCCGCCGGCTGACCACGCGCCTCGACATCTTCCGCAACGGCCACGCCATGCGCCGCCCGGCGCCGGGAAGTCTCTTCGACGGTCAACGCGAAAAGCTGGCCGCTTTCCGCCACCCGCGCATCGCGCTGGCGCACGCCGACCTGTCGGGCTTCTCGTTGTTCGAAGAGGCGCAGTATCGCGGGGTCGTGGCGGCGGAGCGCCTGATCGTGCCGGCGGGCAAGGGCCGCTCGTGATCCCGTGGCGCCAAACCGGTGGTTGATCGGTAGCAGCCGCGTTACACTCGTCAGCGCCGCGGCTGGCATTTTCGTTGTCGAGCGCCGCAGCCGTTGCGACTGGCCGGAAGTCGCTCCGCAAATTGAGTCCGGTCTGATGGAGGAAATTGGCTATGCGCAAGACCGTTTGGTTGGTGCTTCCCGCGATCGCGTCGTTCGCCGCGGTTGCCGACGAAGGAGGCACGAGGTTGTCTGGAGACGAGCTGAAGACCCTGGTGACGGGGGCGACGGTGGCGCATGTCGCCAAGACTGGCAGCGCGCGGCGCTGGAAGAACGAAACGGACGGGTCTTTCATGGCGACCAGCAACAACAAGAAATACGGCAACGCGTTGGGCCAGCATACGGCGTCGTCACCCGGCACCTGGTCGATCAACGACCAAGGGAAGTACTGCGTGCGGATCGACTGGAAGCGCGAGGAAGAGAAGTGGTGCGCCTACATCGTCCGGGCGGCCGACGGCGGCTACTACCTGAATTCCGTCGAGCCGGGCCGGGAGATCGAATTCAGCAAGTGAGCGATGCCGCTTCCTGCCTTCAGTAGAGCAGGAAATTGCGCCTTGTCGTGTGCCAGGCAGTCTCGTCGGGCGTCGCCATGGCGTCGAGCCGGGCACTGCCGGACCCGGCATCGTCCACCCACTCCCGCAACAGCGGTGAGCCGTTGATCAGGTCGATCGCCAGCCGGTCGTGCTCGTACTCGTAGGCGAAGTCCCGCCACAGCGGATAGTCCGGATAAAGCCGGCGAATGGCCTTGAAGGCGAGCGCCTGCAGGCGCCAGGGGCGGAAGGCGGCGTGGCCGTAGCCGGGGTCCTCGACGTGGATCTGCAGGCCGTGGCACAGCTTGCCGGCGTGCTTGTGGAAGGTTGGCTCGAACCAGATTTCGCGCAGCCGGCAGCCGGCCAGCCAGTGCGGGGCAAGCGCGCGCATCTCGGCGAGCACGGCGCGGGCGTCGATGTCCGGGGCGCCGAAGATTTCCAGCGGCCGCGTCGTGCCGCGTCCCTCGGACAGCGTCGTGCCTTCGAGCATGACGGTGCCGGCGTAGGCGCGGGCCATCCACAGGTTGGG
>CAZKSD010000281.1:0-3256 GCA_964555315.1 uncultured Dechloromonas sp. | reverse complement strand
CCGGCGGGAGCAGGCGCCGTGTCCGACGGATTGCCGTCAACAGCGGCGCCGGCGGCAAACCGGGCCGCCGCGGCCAGAAGCCCGTCCGCATGGCTGGCCGCCATCGAGCGCCTTGCCGCCGCGGGGGAGAAGACGGCGGCCCGCGCCGAGCTTGAGGCATTCCACAAGGCTTTCCCGGATTACCCGGTTCCCGAAAGACTGGAAAAACTGCTGGCTCCTTGACCCCGTTGTCGCCAACCGAGCGTTTGCAGCGGTGTAGCCAACCAACACAAGGAGCCTGTCATGAAGTCCGCCCTGCCCCTATTCGCAGCCGCCTTTTTCTGCTGCGCCGCCCCGGCCGCCGATGCCGCGATGGTCGCCGACCTGTCGATCGTCAACCGGAGTACGGGAGAACGCCTCCAGACCTACCGGCACGGAGGCAGACTCTATGTGGCCGGCAAACCCGGCGACCGCTATGCGCTTGAAATCAGGAACCGCGCCGGCGAGCGCTTGCTGGCCGTGGTTTCCGTCGATGGCGTCAATGTCGTTTCGGGCGAGACCGCTTCCGCCAGCCAGCGCGGCTACGTCCTCGCACCGCTGGGATCGACCGAGATCGCCGGCTGGCGCAAGTCCAGCCAGGAGGTGGCCGCCTTCTACTTCACCGCCTTGCCTGATTCCTACGCTGCCCGGACGAACCGGCCGGCGAACGTCGGGGTGATCGGCATCGCCGCTTTTCGCGAATACCGCGAGCCGGTTGTCTCAAGCCAGGAAAGCGTCCCTGGCGGATCGCGCATGGACGCCGCTCCCGCTGCCCCCGCAGCGAACAAGGCCGAAGCGAAGCGCAGTGCCGGGGCCGAGGAAAGGCTCGGTACCGGGCACGGGGAGCGGCTCCACGCCCCCGCCCGGCAGGTCGAGTTCCGCAAGGCCGGCGAGCGGCCGGACGAGATCATCACGGTCTATTACGATTCGCTGGAAAATCTGCGGGCGCAGGGGATCATCCCCAGGCTTCGCCAACGCCCGACGCCGAATCCCTTCCCGAGCGACCGGTTCGTCCCGGATCCCTCCTGACGAATCGGCCGCAACAGCGGATGCCGGGCCGCCGGCCAGCGGCGAGTCGCTGCGGTCGCGGCGCGGAATCGGCGCCTTCCTTTTAGC
Organism: uncultured Dechloromonas sp.; assembly: GCA_964555315.1. Lineage (GTDB taxonomy): Bacteria > Pseudomonadota > Gammaproteobacteria > Burkholderiales > Rhodocyclaceae > Azonexus. Next base: position 2,122 of record CAZKSD010000281.1, on the reverse strand, counting down.
TGCATCAAACGTTTCGCCGTCGCGACAGGCGACAATGCCGGCATCGTCTTCCACAGGATTCTTTCATGACCTTCCGCCACTCCGTCGCCGCATTCGCTGCCGCGTTCCTCGCCGGCACGCTCCATGGCGAACCGGTCAAGCCGGGCGACACCACGCCCAGGCTGGCCCAGGGCCAGATGATGAAGCAGGGCGACAAGCTGATTTTCTCGCCCTGCCGCGATCGCAGTTACGCCATGTTGGAGGACGTCTCGCCGGATCGGGAGGTGACCCGGGCGCTCAACGGCGTGGGCCTCGAATCGGGCAAGAAGCTCTATGTCGAGCTGCTGGCGGTCGTTGGCGGCGGCATGATTCGGGCCTCGGGCCTCAATCAGGCGCGCACCGAGGGCCGCTGTCAGCAGCCTGGCGGCAAGGAGGAATCCTGGCGCGCCGCCGGCAACGAACCGGGCTGGCTGCTCGCCGTTGGCAACGAAGTGGTGGCGTTGAAGCGCCCGGGGGCGGCTGACCTGCGCTTGCCGTTCAAGATGTCAAGCGATGGGGGTGGGGTAACGCGACTCGAAGCCGCCGGCGAGGGCCAGCGCCTGGCAGTCGCCTTCGAGAAGCGGTTGTGCCACGACACGATGGCCGATTCGGTCTTCGGGTGGACCGCGACCGTCAATATCAACGGCGAGACGCTCAAGGGTTGTGCCTGGCAGCGCTGATCCCGGCCTGCCGCGGTCGACCGCCGAATTGGCCGGGAAATCAGCTGGTCGAGAAGGTGAAGGCGTCGGCGAAGAATTCTCCTTCCGGCAACCTGCGGAGAGTGGCGAAATCGCGGCGTGCCGCGTCGATCATGGCCGGCGCCCCGCAGGCGTACACCTGGTGGCCGGAAAGGTCCGGGAAGTCCGCCATCACGGCCTGATGAACCAGGCCGCTGCGGCCTCCCCAGCGGTCGTCGGCCGCCGCCTCGGAAAGCACCGGGACGTAGCGGATGTTGGCGTGTTCGGCGGTCCATCGCTCGGGCAGGGCATTCTGATAGAGATCGACGCGGGTCCGCGCACCCCGGTAGAGGTGCATCGGGCGCCGGCATTTCTCGGCGAGGGCGTGTTCGACGATGGCCTTGATCGGCCCGAAGCCGGTACCGCCGGCGAGCAGGATGATCGGCTTCGGCGAATCTTCGCGCAGGTAGAAGCTGCCGTGCGGGCCGTTGAAGCGCAGGATGTCCCGCGCCTTCATGGTCGAGAAGACGTGGCCGGTGAACCGGCCGCCGGGCAGGTGACGGATGTGCAGCTGCAGCAAGGCATCGTCGTGCGGGGCGTTGGCCAGCGAGAAACTGCGCCTGCCGCCATCCTTGAGGAGGATGTCGATGTATTGTCCGGCGAGGAACTGCAGGCGCTCGCTGGCCGGCAGTTTCAGGTGGATTGCCATGACGTCGGGCGCCAGCCGTTCGATTTTCTCGACCCGCGCGGGCAGGGTCCTGGCCGGGATTTCGCCGGCCGTGCCGAGTTGCCGGCATTCCAGCGTCAGATCGGTGCGCGCGCGGGCGCAGCAGAAGAGCGCCATGCCGGCAGCCTTGTCCTCGTCCTTCAGCGCATGCGGCTGGGCCTTGCCGTAGTCGACGCTGCCGGCGAGCACTTTCCCCTTGCACGAACCGCAGGCGCCATCGCGACAGCCGTAGGGCAGGGCCACGCCCTGGCGCAGCGCGGCGTCGAGGATCGTTTCGCCGGCCTCGGCGGCAAACTGCCGGCCGCTCGGGCGGACGGTAATCTGGTGGCTCATCTCTATCCCATGGTCGTCGGCTACAATGCCGGCGTGCAAAAAATCCTGATTGTCGGTAGCGGCGACGTGGCCCGCCGCATTCTCTCCCGCCTTGCCCGCCGCCATCGCGTTTATGCCATGCTGCGCGGTGCCGGCCGGGCGCCGGGCTGGCGCGCCGCCGGAGCGCTGCCGCTGCTGGCCGACCTCGACGACCGGGCCAGCCTGCGGCGCGTTGCCGGCATCGCCGACTGCGTGCTGCATCTGGCGCCACCCCCCGGCGACGGGCGGCGCGACCAGCGCACGCGCAATCTGCTGGCGGCCTTGGGCAAGGCGGAAAGTCTACCACGACGCCTGATCTACGTTAGCACCACGGGCATCTATGGCGACT
>CAZKSD010000280.1:0-3262 GCA_964555315.1 uncultured Dechloromonas sp. | reverse complement strand
TTTTCCGCGAACTGCAGGGGCTGGAGCAGCAATACCCGGAACTGCTGACGCCCGACTCGCCGACCCGGCGTGTCGGCGCGCCGCCGCTCAAGGCCTTTCCGCCGCACGTGCACGGCGTGCCGATGTTGTCGCTCAACAATGCGTTCACTGCGGCCGAAGTCGAAGCCTTCGACCAGCGCGTGCGTGACGGCCTGGAAACGATTGCCGCGGTCGACTATGCTGTGGAGCCGAAATTCGACGGGCTGGCGATCAGCCTGACCTACGAAAACGGCGTGTTCGCGCGGGGGGCGACGCGCGGCGACGGCGCCACCGGCGAGGAGGTGACGCCCAATCTGCGCACGCTGCGCGACATTCCCCTGCGTCTGGCCGGCGGGGGCTGGCCGGCGCTGATCGAGATTCGCGGCGAGGTGCTGATGTTCCGCGCGGCCTTCGCCGAACTGAACGCCCGCCAGCGCGAGCGCGGCGACAAGGAATTCGCCAATCCGCGCAATGCCGCGGCCGGCAGTTTGCGCCAGCTCGATTCGCGGATCACGGCGGCCCGCCCGCTTCATTTCTTCGCCTACGGTGTCGGCGCCGGCGCGCAGCAGCTCGCCGTCGCCACGCATGGCGAGCTGCTGGACCTGCTGGCGGCCTGGGGATTTCCGGTGGCGGTCGAGCGGCGGGTGGTGCAAGGGGCGAGGGGGCTGCTCGCCTACTTTGCCGAAATCGGCGGCAGGCGGCCGCGGCTGCCTTATGACATCGATGGCGTCGTCTACAAGGTCAACAAGCTGGCCGCGCAGGCCCGGCTCGGTTTCGTGTCGCGCGCGCCGCGCTTCGCCATCGCCCATAAATTCCCGGCCGAGGAGGCGCTGACCGAAGTCCTCGCCATCGACGTCCAGGTCGGCCGCACCGGCGCCATCACGCCGGTGGCGCGCCTCAGGCCGGTATTTGTCGGCGGGGTCACCGTGACCAACGCGACGCTGCACAACGAGGACGAGGTGCGGCGCAAGGATGTGCGGGTCGGTGACACGGTGATCGTGCGCCGCGCCGGCGACGTCATTCCCGAAGTCGTCGCCATCGTTCCCGAAAAGCGACCGACGCGCGATCTGATCGGCGGCGGGCCGCTGCATCCGCCGTTCGCCATGCCGGCGAACTGTCCGGAATGCGGTTCGGCGATCGCGAAGGGGATCGACGAAGCGGTTGCGCGCTGCAGCGGCGGGCTGTATTGCCCGGCCCAGCGCAAGCAGGCCCTGCTGCACTTCGCCGCACGGCGGGCGATGGATATCGAGGGACTCGGCGACAAGCTGGTCGATCAGCTGGTCGACGCCGACCTGGTCCATTCGCCGGCCGATCTCTTCCGGCTGAGCGCCGGAACGCTGGCCGGGCTGGAGCGCATGGGCGAGAAATCGGCGCAGAACCTGGTCGCCGCCATTGGGCAGAGCCGGCAGACGACGCTCGCCCGCTTCGTTTTCGCGCTCGGCATCCGCAATGTCGGCGAGGCGACGGCGCGCGATCTGGCGAAACATTTCGGCAGTCTGGATGCCTTGCTCGCGGCCGACGCCGAAACGCTGCAACGGGTGCCGGATGTCGGTCCCGTCGTCGCGGCGAGCATCGCCGACTTCTTCGCCGAAGCCCATAACCGCGAGGTGATCGCCAGCTTGCGAATGGCCGGCGTGACCTGGCCGGAAGGGGTGCCGGCGTCAGGCGGGCGGCAACCGCTGGCCGGGAAAACGCTGGTGCTGACCGGCACCCTCCCGAGCCTGAAGCGCGACGAAGCCAAGGCGCTGATCGAAGCCGCCGGCGGCAAGGTCGCCGGGTCGGTGTCGAAGAAAACGGATTACGTGGTCGCCGGCGAGGAGGCCGGTTCCAAGCTGGAAAGTGCCCGGGAACTCGGCATTCGGGTCATTGATCAGGCAGAATTGCTGAATTTGCTCGAAAAGGGAGTAGACGGATGAAGGAAATCGAGCGGGCAGTCTGCCGCCCTCCGGGGCCGGAATGATGTTCGAATGCACTGATGTAACTGGAGACCAGAGTGGATAGCCAAGAAGCACGCGTACTGCTGGCGGATGCCGAACTGATTCACCCCGCCGCAACGATCCAGACGGCGCTGGACGAGGTTGCAGCCCGGATCCGCACGCAGCTTGCGGACAGCAACCCGCTGCTGCTGTGCGTCATGACCGGCGGCGTGGTCTTCTGCGGTCAACTGCTGCCGAGGCTCGATTTTCCGCTCGATTTCGACTATCTCCACGCCACGCGTTACGGCCCGGAGACGCAGGGCGGCAAGATTTCCTGGCGCAGCGCGCCGTGGATACCGGTCAAGGAGCGAACGGTCCTTGTCGTCGACGACATCCTCGACGAGGGGGTCACGCTGGCGGCGGTCAAGGAGAGCCTGACCCGCCTCGGCGCCGCCAGGGTACTGGTGGCGGTATTTGCCGACAAGGTGAACGGCAAGCCCAAGCCGGTATCCGCCGATTTTGTCGGGTTGACCGTGCCGGACCGCTTCGTCTTCGGGTTCGGGATGGATATCCATGGCGCCTGGCGCAATCTGCCGGCGATCTACGCAGTCAGGGAGAAGGCGGGATGAGTGGCGCCACGGTCAGCGAATTTCTCGACTACTGGCGCAATGAGGGCGAGGCTTATGCGCGGCGCGGTGATTATGCGTGGATGGCGGGACTGGTTCCCGGCCGGCGCGTCCTCGAGATCGGCTGCGGGCTGGGTTTCGGCACGGTGGCGCTGGTTGCGCGCGGATTGACGGTGCTGGCGATCGACACGCTGCCGGAATGCCTGGCGGCCAGCGCAGCACGGCTGGGCGAGGCGGCCAGCGGGGTCATCCTCATGCAGGCCGATGTGACGGCGCTCACGACCGAACAACGGGCGACGATCGCGGCGTTCGCCCCCGATGCGGTCGTCTGCTGGCTGGTAGGCGCGCCGGCTGCGACGACCGGCGCCGCGGCCGGCGACGGGGGAAAGGCGGTGGCGGCTTATCGTGAGGCCGTTCATCGCCATGTCGCGGAGTTGGCGGCGCAGTGGCCTACGGTGCGTGCGCTGCATCTCGTCGACCGCACGGCAATTCCCTGGCAGGCCAAGGACATCGGGCGCGACACGCTGCTGCGCTATCATCTGGGAACGACATTGCGCGACTTGCCGCTGGTTGCCGAGCGGCGCAATGCGCAGTACCGGAAACTCGAAGGCGACGCGCTGGATGGCGCCCGTATCCGCCGCGCCTACCCGGGGCTGAAAGGCGTCGTGCCGACGCTGGCCTCGCTGCTGGCCGAAAGGAAGA
>CAZKSD010000279.1:0-3299 GCA_964555315.1 uncultured Dechloromonas sp. | reverse complement strand
CGGCAGGCGATCGCCCGCGCCCGCGAACGGGGATTGGTCGAAGCGCGCGGCTGCTGGCAGCTTACCGCCCTCGATGCCGAGCCGGCCACCGACGGGCTGCTGCGTGCCGGCGGCCGCATGCTGCTCGCACCCAAGCTCGTGCCGACGACCGGCGAGCTGACCGGCATCGTGTGCGGCGTAGCCACCGTCGGGCGCGCGCTCGAACGCGATTGCGCGGCGCTCTTCGCCGAGCGCCGCGTCGCGCTCGCGGTGGCGCTGGACAGCCTCGGCAACGAGTTGCTCGCCGTGCTCGTCAGGCGGCTGCAGGATCGCATCGTCGCGGCCGCGCGGCGCCAGGGCCTGACGCTCGCCGGCGAGCTTCGCGCCGGCGACCCGGGGCTTGCGCTCGACGCGCAACCGACCGTGCTCGAACTGGCCGGCGCCGATTCGATCGGCCTCGCGCTGACTTCGAGATTGATGCTCGACCCGGTCAAGTCGGCCGCGTTCGTGCTCGGCGCCGGGATCGATCTGCCGCGCCAGGCCTGGTCCCGCTGCGACGAATGCCGTTTCAAGGCACGCTGCGCGCTCCATCGCGAGCCGGCGTGATGATCCGGTCCGCTGCCATCGCTGGCCCGGCGGTTGCGCCGTCGCGTGAGCATTGCTTGCACTTCCCGGCGCTCGATCGCTCGATCGACGCGCGCGAGGACGAGACCCTGTTCGCAGCGGCCCGGCGCGCCGGCGTACGCATCGTCGGCGCTTGTGGCGGTCGGGGCACCTGCGGCAGTTGCGTCGTGCGCGTGGCCGACGGCCGTGTGCACCACATCGGCGAAGGCCCGCACCGGCAATGGCTGCGCGCCTGCCGCGTGCAGCCGCGGTCAGACCTGACGGTCGAGGTCGCGCCGCGTTCGCTCGCGACCATCGTTCGCGCCGACATCGCCACCGGCGGTGAGGCCGAGCCGCTGCCGTTCGATCCGGCCGTGATCGCGTTGCCGCTCGAGTTGCCGCCACCGACGCTGGCCGATCAGGCGAGCGACGTCGCACGCGCGAAGCGGGCGATCGAGAGGCTGAAACCGCAGTGGGCGCCGAAGGGCGTCGACACCTCGGCTGCGGCCGAATTACCGGCCCTCGCGCGCGCCAACGGATGGAAAGTCAGCGCGCGCCTTGCCGTCGGCGCTGCCGATGCGCCGCGGTTGATCGGCTTCGCGGCGCCCGATTCGCCACTGCTCGGCCTGGCGGTGGACCTGGGCACGACCAACGTCGCCGCGTTCCTCGTCGATCTTGCCAGCGGCCGACGGCTGGCGAGCCTGGGGCTGGAGAACCCGCAGGTGGCCTGGGGCGCGGACCTCATCAGCCGGATCAATCACGCGGTCGCCGACGCGGCGACGGCCGACGCGTTGCAACGCGCGGCGGTCACCGTGATCGACGCGCTCGCCCACGACCTGGCGCGCGCGGTCGGCGCGGCGACGACCGACATCGTCGACGTGGCGGTTTGCGGCAACACCGCGATGCAGCATCTCTTCGCCGGCTGGCCGGTCGCGCAGCTTGGCCGGGCGCCGTTCGTCGCCGCAGTCGCCGAGCCGATGGAGCTTGCGGCAGCGCGCATCGGTCTGCGCGTCGCCGCAGGCGCGACGGTGCATGTCGCGCCGTCGATCGGCGGCTTCGTCGGTGGCGACCATGTCGCGGCCTTGCTGGCCACCGAGCCGCTGTGGTCGCAGCCGGGCACGAGCCTGGTGATGGACATCGGCACCAACACCGAGATCAGCCTGATCCGCGACGCCCGGATCTGGTCGGCCTCGTGCCCATCGGGGCCGGCGCTCGAAGGCGGCCATATCGGCTGTGGCATGCGCGCCGCCGAAGGCGCGATCGAACGGGTGGCGATCGACGGCGAAGGGCGATTGCAGGTCGATGTCATCGGCGGTGGTGCCGGCGTCGGGCTCTGCGGTTCGGGCGTCATCGACGCGCTCGCCGCGTTCGTCGGCGCGGGCTGGGTCGATTCGCGAGGCCGGATTGCCGCGATCGGCGACGTGGTGGCCGTCCACGACGGCATCCGCACGATCACGCTCGTCGCCGAGACGGCCGACTCGCCGGCGGTGCGCTTGAGCCAGTTCGACGTGCGCGCGGTGCAGCTCGCGAAATCGGCGATCCGTACTGGCGTCGCGCTGCTCGCCGACGAGGCCGGCATCGACGAGTCACGCATCGACCGCTTTGTCGTCGCCGGCGCGTTCGGTGCCTACATCGGCATCGAATCGGCGGTCGCGATCGGCCTGCTGCCCGCGTTGCCGCGCGAGCGTTTCGTCCAGGTCGGCAACGCCGCGGGGCTGGGCGTGCAGCAGATGCTCGCCTCGCGCGAGCGGCGCGCGCGCGCCGCGCGGCTGGCCGCCGAATGCCGTTGCGTCGAGCTGAGCATGCGGCGCGACTTCCAGAAGACCTTCCTGAACCATCTCGGCTTTCACCGCCGGCCCTGACCATGAACACCGCGAACGGTTTCCCGATCCGCATCATCGGCGAGCGCATCAACCCGGGCTTCAAGAGCACGAAGGCGCTCTTCGACAACGAAGACCTGGCCGGCATCCAGGCGCTGGCGATCCGGCAGGCCGAAGCCGGGGCGTCGTGGCTGAACGTCAACATCGGCGCGCGGGCACTGACCGACCCCGACTGGATGGCGACCGTGATCCGCGCGATCCAGGCGGTGACGACGCTGCCGCTGTCGTTCGACTTCCCGGCGCGCAACGTGCAGCGCGAGTGCCTGCGCTGTTACGACTGGGTGCGCACCGCGGGTGCGCTGCCGATCGTCAACTCGATCACCGAGCACCGCTGGGACCTGATGGACCTGTACGGCGAGTTCCGCTTCAAGGTCATCCTGATGGCGAGCGAGCGCGTCGAGGACGGTACGCCCAGGGGCAACAAGACCGCTGGCGAGATTCACGCCACCGCGCGTCGCGGCGCGACGCGGCTGATACGCGAATACCGCATGCCGGCCGACGACATCTTCATCGACCTGTCGGTCAACGCCGTCATCGCCGATACCGAGGGCCTGAGCCAGGCGACGCTCGACGCCGTGCGCCTGATCCATAGCGACCCGGATCTGCGTGGCGTGCACATGATGGGAGGCCTCTCGAACATCGGCCAGCAACTGCCGGCCAAGGCCGCCGACGGCTCGGACCTGAAGCACGCGCTCGAATGCGCGTTCCTCACGCTCGCCGTGCCGCTGGGTTTCGACACCGTGCTCGCGACGCCGTGGCGCGGTTACGCGCCACTGCCCGACGGCCACCATGTGCTCGAGGCCTACCGGCACATCGTCGAGCAGCGCGGCAGCAACG
>CAZKSD010000278.1:0-3313 GCA_964555315.1 uncultured Dechloromonas sp. | reverse complement strand
AGGATGTGACGCAGACCGACCGCCTCGATCGCATGCGCCGGGATTTCGTCGCCAATGTTTCGCACGAGTTGCGCACGCCGCTCACGGTGCTCGCCGGCTTTCTCGAAACCCTGCAGGAAATCGAGGTCGACCGCGACGAACGGCAACGCTATCTGGCGTTGATGGCCGAGCAGTCGCAACGCATGCAGGCGATCGTCCAGGATCTCCTGACGCTGTCCTCGATTGAATCGGCGCCGCCCCCGGAAAATGAGCAGGTCGACATGGCCAGCCTGCTCGACAAGCTGCGCCGCGATGCCGAGGCGCTTTCGGCCGGCAAGCACACCATCGTCGTAGACACCGACGGGCGCGGCGACCTGCGCGGTTCCCAACTGGAACTGACCAGCGCACTCGGCAATCTGGTGGCCAACGCCGTGCGCTACACCCCGGCTGGCGGCATGGTTCGCGTGTCATGGAAGGCGACGGCGCAGGGGGCGGAATTCGCGGTCGAGGATACCGGCATCGGCATCGACGCCAAGCACCTCCCGCGACTCACCGAGCGCTTCTACCGCATCGACCGCGGCCGCTCGCGCGACGCCGGCGGCACCGGTCTCGGGCTGGCCATCGTCAAGCACTCGCTTAACCGGCACCAGGCGCAACTCGACATCACCAGCACGCCGGGCATTGGCAGCCGTTTTGCCGCCCGCTTCCCGGCCGCTCGCGTGTCCGGCGTCTAGCGTTGGGAAGTCGCTGGAGATTCACCCAGGCGCTGTCCCGCGCAGACTTTGCGGTCACTCCCCCGGCATCGCCGGCAAACACGTATCGGCGGTGCTCTTCGATGTCCGGCGCGGCAGTCAGACCGCAGTCGACTCCACGCTCGCGACCGGAGCGCTGTCGCCCGATCTCAGGGTGGATTCCGTGGCCAGGGCTTCGAGCAGCACGGCGACGCCACGGGCCGAGTGCTCGAGTTCCTTCGCATCGTTCGCGCCGAGCCTGCCGGAGCCCTCTCGCGCCCGTTGGGCCACTTCCACCAACCGTTCCGAATACTGGAGCAGGCGGCCCCGGATCGCGTTGATTCGCTGGACAATGGCGATTTCGGCCGCGTACAGTTCCTTGTTCGCCTCGTCACGTTGCGGTTCGTCGGCTGCCGCGGCCAGGTTGCGCAGCGCCGTCACTTCATCCATTGACGCCTTCCACCATCCCAAAAAGTTTGCGCGGTGATCGATCAGCGCGTTCAGCGATTCGCCCATGGCGTTGATCTCGTCACGCCCGCCGGCCACCGTCGGGACGCGCCCGGTCGGCGTTCCGAACGCGAGGTCGTCGAGCAGACCGGCCATCTGCCTGACCGGGCGAACGATACTCCTGGCGATCATCACGGAGAACAGTGTCGCCAGGGCGATCGCCACGGCCACGACGATGAGACCGCGCCTGATGCTTGCCTGCGACGACTCGTTGATTTCGCTGACGCGGTCGGCCATCAACTGATCCGCCTGCGCGACGTTCTGCTGGATCAGTTGCACGACCCGGCTGGCCGCGCCATCCATGTCCTGGATCAGGTCGGCGATGGTCGCGCGCCGCGACACCAGAGCCAGAAAGCTGTCTTGGTAGTCGCGCAGCAGCCCGGCGAGGAGCGCCTTATCCGCATCGGCAATCGTCGAAGCGGCAATCTGCGCGCGAATGCTGCCGGCGGTGTCGACGACCCTCCGAGCATAGGACTCGCCGCCGCGCAGCAGGAAGTCCTTTTCCGAGCGGCGCAGCGCCAGGACGCTGGTCTCGAGGTTGGAGACGTGATGGGCATCGAGGATCGCTTCAATGCGATGCGCCGCATCGCGGAAAGGTCCTTTGCCACCGTCGGGGTTGCCCGTCCTGAGCATGCCTTCGGCATAGGGTTCGAAGGTTCTGGCATAGATGCCCAATTCCGTGAGCAGTTTCTCCTTCACCACCGGCTGGAGAGCGGAGTTCTCGATCAGTTGGCGGAAATCGGCGATCAGCTTGCGAACTCTATCCCGGTACTTCGGATCCCCGCGCAAGGCGAGATCCTTTTCGCTTCGGCGAATCTGAAGCAGCGTGGTAAGCAGACGGTCGACGTTGTAGTTCCCGGACAGATCGTGGAGGCGATGAATCTTCTGACGGAAGTGCCCCTGAAGGCCGGAGTTCTCGTCCAGTCCCATGCTACGCCAGGCGTCGACCACGGCATGGAAGGCGGTCTCATAGGTCGTGGTCAGCGCGTCGAGTTCCGCTGCGGTTTGCCGCGACTGCTCATCCACTGCCGCCAGCAGGGCCACCTTCTTGCGCAGGTCGCGCAAGTGGACATCGACTTCGTCCGCGAACCGCTCGCTGCGCTGGCCCAGGAAGTTCTGTTCCGCCTTCATCGCCGCCGCCATGTCGATCTCGATCTCGAACGCCAGCGACTTGCGGTGTTCAAAAACATCATGAAGCTGCCGATGGTCGTCGAGCACGGCGCCGAGCGTCTGCTGGTAGTGCCAGACGACCCCCACGAAAAGCAGGCCGACCAGCGCGAAGCCGAGGCCGAGTTTCTCGCCGATCCGAAACTTGCTGGAAAACCTTGCCACATTGCACTCCTGGTTGCTGAAGAATGGGAATCTCAAGCGCCGTTTGTGCCAGTATCCCGTGCCTTTCAACCATCGTCAATCCGGGACCTCGCGCCTGCGGGAGCGACCAGGCAAGGTCCGGTTCCGGCAAGTTGGAAATGCCCGTGGTGATGGACGGTTTTCAGGACCGTCTCACCGGCCACGAAAAATGCCTTGGCTGCAGAACACCCCACGAGGTCTTTGCGAAACAGCTACACTGACCCGATTGCGCCGTTGCACTTCAGAGCCGAACCCGCCTTCCCATGATCAATGACAATTTTCCGGCAAGTGAGCAGCGGCGCGCCCGCATGCCTGTTTGCCGGTTTCCGTGGCGATGGATGCCCTGCCCCCAGGCTTGCTGGCCCTGATCCTCGCGGCGCTTCTGGCCGGCGCCATCGACGCGGTTGTCGGCGGCGGCGGGCTGATCCAGATTCCCGCGCTGTTCGCTGTTCATCCAGGCGAACCGGCGGCAACGCTCTTTGGCACCAACAAGTGCGCCAGCGTGGTCGGCACGGCCAATGCGACCTGGCGCTATGCGCGGCGGGTCAGCATGCCGTGGCGCACCATCCTGCCGGCGGCGGCCGCGGCCTTCGCCTTTTCCTACGCTGGCGCGGCGGCGGTGGCCTGGTTGCCGAAGGACGCGGTGCGCCCGCTGATCCTGGCGCTGCTGGTGTTCGCCGCGGTCTACACGCTGCAACGCAAGGATTTCGGGCAGGCGCACGCGCCGGCCCACGCCGGCCACCGCG
>CAZKSD010000277.1:0-3327 GCA_964555315.1 uncultured Dechloromonas sp. | reverse complement strand
CCCAGGAGACGAAACTGCCCGCCGGCAGATTTTTCGGTGGCATCACTCATTCGCAATCCGTATTCCCATGTCACAATTCTATTTTGATACGCGGCATTATCTCCGACATGCTCACTTCACGCTCCGAATATCTCGACCTCCCCGACGTGCGCCTGCACATCCGGCGCTGGGGCAACCCGAAGGCGCCGACCCTGTTCATGCTCCACGGCTGGATGGACGTCTCGGCCTCGCTCCAGTTCGTCGTCGATGAATTCAAGCAAGACTGGAACATCATCGCCCCCGACTGGCGCGGCTTCGGTCCCTCGGACTGGCTGAGCCGCCCCTATTTCTTCGCCGAGCACATCGGCGATCTCGAGGCCATCCTCGACCGCTATGCGCCGAACGGGAAAGTCAGGATCGCCGGACACAGCATGGGCGGCATCATCGCCTGCCTGTACGCCGGCATCCGGCCCGAGCGCATCGAAAGCCTGATCTCGCTGGAGGGCTTCGGGATCGCACCGCACGCGGCCGAGATGGCGCCGGAGCGCTATCGGCAATGGCTGGATACCCTGCAAAGACCGCCGCGCATGCACGTCTACCAGGACCGCGCCGCGTTCGCGCGCCGTCTGCTGCACACCGACCGCTTTCTGACGCCGGAACGCGCCGAATTCCTGTCCAGGCACCTCGCCCGCATCGGCGACGGTGAAAACAAGGCCGGCCAGCGCCGCCACGGCGTCATCTGGAATGGCGACCCCTGGCACAAGGCCCCCGCCCCCTATCTCTTCCGTCTGGAAGAATCGATGGCCATCTGGCGGCAGATCACCTGTCCGGTGCTCTGGGTCGCCGGCCGCGACTCCTGGATCATCCGCGATTTCGCCACCCGCCCCGGCGACTGGGAAGCCCGCCAGGCCTGCTTCGCCAACCTGAGCGTGGAGTGGATCGACAACACCGACCACATGCTGCACCATGACCAGCCGGCGGAGGTGGCGCGGATCATCGAGGCGGCGTTCGCTCAGGGCAGCGTCAATTGATGCCGTTGGTTCGCCGGCGGCGGCCGACAGATCCGGGACGCTGGATAGTCGTTTCGCGCGCGACAAGGGCAAGCCGGTGAGCCAGGCCACAGACTACCTGAACGAAGGCGTGCGCCCGCGCGAGGTGTGGTCGTGGGCGTGCTACGACTTCGCCAATTCGGGCTACACGACGGTGGTAGTCACGGCCATTTTCAACGCCTATTTCGTCGCGGTGGTGGCCGGCAACGCCACCTGGGCGACCTTCGTCTGGACCGCCGCGCTGTCGGTGTCGTACGCGGCGATCGTGGTCACCGCGCCATTGCTCGGCGCCTGGGCCGACGCGCATGCGGCGAAGAAGCGGGTGCTTGCCGTCACCACCGTCGGCTGCATCGCCGGAACCGCGGCACTGTATTTCGCCGGGCCGGGGAATTTCGCCATCGCCATCACGGCGCTGGTGATCTCCAATTTCTTCTTCGGCACCGGCGAGAACGTGATCGCCGCCTTCCTACCCGAGCTTGCCAAGGGGTCGGCGCTGGGCAAGGTCTCCGGGTGGGGCTGGGCATTCGGCTACGTCGGCGGCCTCCTGAGCCTCGGCGTCTGCTTCGCCTATGTCGTCTTCGCGCAGGGACAGGGACAGACCGCCGAACAGTATGTGCCGGTGACGATGCTGATCACCGCCGCGATTTTCGCGCTCGCCAGCCTGCCGACCTTCCTCATCCTGAAGGAGCGCGCCCTGCCCCAGCGCCAGGCCAGCGGCGCTTACGCGCAGACCTTCGCCCGCTTCCGCGAGACGGTGCGGCAGGCCAGCCGCTATCGCGACCTCGCGCGCTTCCTCGTCTGCATCCTGCTCTACCAGGCCGGCGTGCAGACGGTGATCTCGATCGCCGCGATCTACGCGCAGCAGGCAATGGGCTTCGGGACCCAACAGACCTTGCTGATGCTGCTGGTGGTCAATGTCACCGCCAGTATCGGCGCCTTCGCCTTCGGCCAGTTCCAGGATCGCATCGGCCACGTGCGCGCCGTCGCCGTCACGCTGGCGTGCTGGCTGCTGACGACGCTGGTCGCTTGGCGGGCCGACGGTCCGGGGCTGTTCTGGCTCGCCGCCAATCTCGCCGGCCTGTGCATGGGCGCCAGCCAGTCGGCCGGCCGCGCGCTGGTCGGCTACCTCAGCCCGGAGGCGCGGCGGGCGGAATTCTTCGGCCTGTGGGGCGTCTCGGTGAAGCTGTCGTCGATCTTCGGCCCGCTGACCTACGGCGCCGTAAGCTGGGTTTCGGGCGGCGACCACCGCATGGCCATGCTCGCCACCGGCGCCTTCTTCGTCGCCGGGCTCCTCATCCTCGCCGGCGTCGATCCCGAAAGAGGCCGGCGCGCCGCCGCGGCCGGCTGACCCGAACACAGGCAAACGTCCTGGCGCAAGGCCGCAACACCGCACTCAGCACGGCCTGTCGCGGTCGACCCCGGATTCGGGGCAAATTTCAGCCGCCGGTCAGAAAGGCCTCGGGAATCTCGAAGCGCTCGTCGTCGCCGACAAGGAGGATGGTGGCCCCTATCAGGGTGGTCGGTGGCGGGGTGCGCGAATTCCGAACCGCCGCTCCCCCCCTTGTCATCGTCCAGGCCAGGATCCATAATGCTTGCATTGCAAATGCACTGCATCGAGTATTCATGAAGAGCGCCACCATACCCTCGCTGCGCGTCGCCCCCGAATTGCGCCAGGCCGCTGAATCATTGCTGGCGGAGGGCGAAACGCTCTCCGCCTTCGTCGAACAGTCGATTCGCAGCCAGATCGAGCAACGCCAGCGCCGGCAGGAATTCATCGCCCGCGGGCTGGCCGCGCGTGAGGAAGCCCGCCGCAGCGGCCGCTACCATTCGGCCAGGGACGTCTGCGACGAACTGGACGCGCTGATCAAGACGAAAGAGGACGCAGCGGGCGGGAAGCGATGAGCTTCAGCGTCCGCTTCACCGGAGCGGCGCGCGACGACCTGAAGCGGCTCTTCGAGTTCCTGCTCGAACAGGATGTTCAGGTGGCCCGCCGCGCACGCGACGCGATCGTCAAGGCCACCGGATTCCTCGCCGACTTCCCCTTCAGTTGCCGCAAGGCCGACATCGACAACCCTTTTCTGCGCGAACTGATCATCCCGTTCGGCAATGCCGGCTATGTCGCCCTGTTCGAGATCGAGGACGAGTCCACCGTCACCATCCTGGCGATCCGCCATCAGCGGGAAGAGGACTACCACTGACCAGCAATTCGTCTGAAGCAGCCCGGATTACCGTTGCATCGCAGGTGCCTAGTAGTTCGTTCCATCAATTAAGTTACAAAATAGTCGATAATGATCATGAT
>CAZKSD010000276.1:0-3370 GCA_964555315.1 uncultured Dechloromonas sp. | reverse complement strand
TAACTTTGCAGTTTCCATTCTACCACGGACGGGGCTTAACTTAACGGCATTGGGGTCAGACTTATTCTCTGGCGGACTGGGAACTCGCCATCAGCGGCGAAACTCCCCACCAAACCAAAGGGGTCAGGCTCATTCAACCCAGATTGTCCATTGGGTTGAAATATGACAGTTTCGACTGGTTTCTAACGGACGGTGAAGCCTTGTACAGACCCCTGTTTCCCCACTGCCCTGTCGCGGTCGACCAGATAGGTAGGCAGTAAATCAAACCAACCAAAGGGGTCAGGCTCATTTGATTGACGTGCCACATTGGGGCAGCCACCTTCCTTTCCAGCCTGCCTCCCAGTCCGACACTTGCACTGCCTGAATCAGGAATCCTCCGCCATGCCCATCATTTCCATGTTTTACGGCATCATCATCCGCCTCTACCTGATCGACAACCAGCACCACAACCTGCCGCATATTCACGCCAAATACGCCGAGTTCGAGGCCTCCGTCAGCCTCGGCGACGGTGAAATTCTTGCCGGCGAGTTGCCGCGCAAGCAATTACGTCTGGTGCAGGCGTGGATAGAACTCCATCGCGACGAACTCATGGCGGACTGGGAACTCGCTGTCAGCGGCGAGACTCCCTACAAGATCGAACCGTTGTGAGGAGATCGCCATGTACTGGGACGTAAAGACCGTCAAGCCGCTACCGGACTTCCGCATTTATGTCGAGATCGAAGATGGTCGCAGGGGTATTTTCGACTTGAATCCCTATCTCGACCACGGGGTTTTTCGCGAACTTCGGAACGTTCATTATTTCAATCGGGTGGGTATCCTGTTTGGCGCGGTGACCTGGCCAAACGAACAGGATATCGCCCCGGAAACACTTCTGGCTGAAATGCTCCCGGTGGAGTCAACTTGACCGCGTAACATTCGGGTAGCTCCTTGTTTCACGTCCATCCCCACAACGCCAACACATAACCTGTAAAAAGAACAATCCACCATGCCCCTGATCCAGCCATTCCGCGGACTGCGCCCGGCGCCCGGCCGCGCTGCCGATGTCGCCGCGCCGCCCTACGACGTTCTTTCCAGCGCCGAAGCCCGCGAGCGCGCCGCCGGCAAGCCTTGCAGCTTCCTGCACATCTCCAAGGCCGAGATCGACCTGCCGGCCGATACCGACCCCTACGCCCCGGAGGTCTACGCCAGATCCGCGGAGAATTTCGCGCGCCTGATCGCCGACGGCGTCCTGATCCGCGATGCGGCGCCTTGCTACTACGCCTACCGCCTGACCATGGGCGAGCATGTGCAGACCGGCCTCGTGGCCGCCGCCGCGGTCGCCGACTATGACAGCAACCGCATCCGCAAGCATGAGTTCACCCGCCCGGACAAGGAAGACGACCGCGTCCGCCAGATCGAGGCGCTATCGGCCCAGACCGGGCCGGTGCTCCTCGCCTACCCCGACGCGACGGCCGTGGATGAACTCATCGCCGGGGCGACCGGCCGCGATCCCGTCGCCGACGTCACGGCCGACGGCGTGCGCCATACCGTCTGGCTGATCGACGATGCGGCGACCATCGCCGGTCTGAGCACTGCTTTCGACGCCATGCCCAATCTCTACATCGCCGACGGTCACCACCGTTCGGCGGCGGCCTCGCGCGTCGCCGCCAGCCACCGCGGGCAGGCCAGCGCCCAGGCTTTCCTGGCGGTCATCTTTCCGGCGCAGCAAATGCGTATCCTCGACTACAACCGCGTCGTGCGCGACCTGAACGGCCTGGCGTCGGCGCAATTCCTCGCCCGCGTCGGCGAACGCTTTGCCGTGACCCCGGCGGCAGGCCGCGTGCACCCGGACAGGCCCGGCGCCGTCGGCATGTACCTCGGCGGACGCTGGTACCGGCTGGAAATCGACCCGGCGCTGGTTCCCGCCAGCGACCCGGTCGCCCGGCTCGACGTCAGCCTGCTGTCCGACCACCTGCTGGCGCCGGTCCTCGGCATCGGCGACCTGCGCCGCGACAAGCGCATCGATTTCGTCGGCGGCATTCGCGGCCTCGGCGAGCTCGAACGGCGCGTCGACAGCGGCGAGATGGCGGTCGCCTTCGCGCTGCACGCGACGCGGATGGGCGACCTGATGGCGGTGGCCGATTCCGGCCAGGTGATGCCGCCCAAGTCCACCTGGTTCGAGCCGAAACTCGCCGACGGCCTGGTCTCGCACATCATCGACTGATGGCCCTGGTCGCCGGCCTGAATGGCCCGCGGCGCCCGCCGGAGTTCGCTGCTCAACCCGCTGGCGCCGGATCGCCGGTGGGGAGCGGGCGCGGGTGGGGCTGCGCGTACTGCAGGAAGCGGCACTCGACTTCGCGGCCCGATTTCCGCTCGCGATAGGTCTTCCGCACGTCACTGATCACCGTCCAGAGATCGAGCGGGATGCTTTCCGGGAACAGCGTATCGCCGGCGAACGGCAGCCCGATGCGGGTCAGGTAGAAGCGCTGGCAGTAGGGCCAGGCCGCCGCGTAGATCGACGCGCCGCCGATCACGAAGACGTCCTTGCCGGTGGCGGTTGCGGTCAACAGCCCTTTTTCGACCGAATCCACCTGGACGCAACCCGGACGCAATGCCAGCCCGGGCTGGCTGCTGACGACGAACGCGTCGGGCGGCACGATGTCCATCGACTCGTAGGTCAGGCGGCCGATGACCAGCGCCGCCCCGGCCACCGTTTCCTCGAAATAGGCGAGTTCCTCGGGGATGTCCCACGGCAGCCAGCCGTCCAGCCCGAGCATGCCGTTGCTCGCGACCGCGCCGATCGCGGCGATCATGCCCGCCGCTTCTCCCACTGCTCGCGGGTCAGCGCCAGCGAGATCGCCGGCGTGCCCTGCCCGTTGTAGACGTGTGGCTTGTGCATCGAGACGAAGGCGCTGGTGACGATCGCCATCGAGAATATGGCATCCATGACTTCGAGAATGCTGGTCTCCAGGCAGATCGAATGCGGGTTGCCTTCGAGCTTGCGGATCGCCAGAAAGATCACCTCGTAGTCGATCACCTGCCGGATGTCATGCGGATTGGCGACGGCGTCCATCGGCGCCCAGGCGTCGGCATGCACGATCACCGCCTGCGGTCCGTGCTTCTCCAGCGGATTGCAGCCGGTCCGCAAGTCGATGGTGGCATCGACCGATGCGCACCAGTGGTTGTCAAACACTGAGCTTCCCTCCTGAACGCCGGCACGGGCCGCGGCGAGACCGGAGACAGGCTCGGCGACCGCGGGCACGACCGGCCATTGCCGGCCCTCGCGACCGGCGACGCCAGGCAAGTATAAACCCGGCGGCGGTCAGCTCTTCATCTTGTGCATGATGTTCAGGAGCCTGTTGGGCAGGCCCTTGTAGGGCGGCGTGAACAG
>CAZKSD010000275.1:0-3370 GCA_964555315.1 uncultured Dechloromonas sp. | reverse complement strand
GGTTGATGCTCGGATCCTTGAGGTACAGGTAGGCGTAGCCGGCATCGATCCGGCCGTAGACTCCGCCGTTCCACTGACCGCCGAACGAGAACCAGAGACGGTTGTTGTCGGGTATGCGGGCGGTGCGGTTGTCGTCCGACGTCGCGCTTCGATCGTAGGCGATGCCGAACTTGACCTTCCAGGCGTCGCTCGCCTTGTAGGCGGCGCCCCAGGCGATGCGCCACGAGTTGTCGAAATTGATCGACTCGGTTTCGATGCCCGCGACCGAACGGACGTGCAACTTGTCGAGTGTATTCCAGCGGGTGAAGGACAAGTCGCCCATCGCCTCCCAACGATCCGAAACCTGCTGCCAGACCGAGACGATGACGGTATCCGGCAACCTGAGATCGGCACTGGCCGAAGTTGACGGCGCCGCACCGAGCGCGCGGTCACCGTCCAGGGTGTAACTCATCGTCGAGCGATACGAAACTCCGACGCGCATTGCCGGCGACAGCGTGAACAGCGCCCCGGCATTCCAGCCCCAGGCGCCATCGTCGCCGGTGAACCTGTAGAGACCGACGGGCGTCATGCTGGTCAGTTCGGCATCGATGGTCTGATAACTCAACCCGAAACCGAGCGAGACCTTGTCGTTCACCTTCCAGGCCAGCGACGGGTTGTAATTGACCGTCGTGATCTTCGACTTGAGCGCCTGATAGCTGCCGATCCAGTTATTGTCATATTCGGTGGCCAGCCTGAACGGCGAGGAAATACCGAGGCCGATGAACCAGTCCGGGGCAACCTGCCAGGACAAATAGCCATTGCCCACGGCCGACCAGCCACCGGCATCGCCGCCGTTGCCGCCTGTTCCCAGCAAACCGCTGGAGCCTTCATTGCTGAACTTGATACTTGGCCTGATCCCGACCACACCGGCCGAGAGCCGGATCCCGGGAAGCTGGGTCATGCCGGCCGGATTGTAATAAATGGTGCTGGCGTTGTCGGCGACAGCGGCGGATCCGGCGTAGGAAGTGGCGATCCCGCTCGCGTTCTGCTCCCAGAGCTGGAAGCCGGCTGCCGAGGCGGCGCCGGAGAATGCCAGCAGAAGCAGCGCCGGCACTGTACGCATGGTCATATGGTTCATTTTCTCACCCGACGTGAACACAGTTTTGCATTTGTCTGATTTTACGTATTTTCCGGCGGAACGGCACGCTTTTTGCCGGCTCCATCGATGGCAACATAGGTTAGTTGCGCTTCTGTCACCTTGACCTTTACCGGGTTGGCATAGTTCCGCTCGGCATAGACCTCGACATTGACGGTGATCGACGTGGTGCCCACATGCACGATATCGGCGTAGAGGCTGACCACATCGCCGACCGAAATCGCCTGCTTGAACTGGAAGGAATTGACCGAGACCGTCGCCACGCGGCCACGGGCACGGCGCATGGCAGGAATCGCCCCGGCCACGTCGACCTGGGCCATGACCCAGCCGCCGAAGACATCTCCGTTCTGGTTGAGATCCGCCGGCATCGGCACAGTTCGCAGGACCGGCTGCTTTTGCGGAAGATTGATGATGCCGACGCCCATGTTTAGCCCAATCTCGGAGAAAACCCGATTTTCGCGGAAAGCGCCGAGTTTTCATATACTGGCGAAAACACGATCAGGGCAACCCCCACCATGCGTCGCGCAAGCACCCTCCCCAAGCCGCCGGCCGGCCGGCCCGTGTCCGAAATCCACGTCTGGCCAACGCTGCGCCTGCTTTTCCCGTATCTCTGGGCCTATCGCCTGCGCGTCGTGGCCGCGCTCGCCTGCCTGATCGGCGCCAAGGTCGCCAATGTCGGCGTTCCCGTCGTCTTCAAGAACATGATCGACGGGCTTTCACCACCCGATCAGGTGTTGGTGCTGCCGGTCCTGTTGCTGATTCTTTATGGCGCCCTCCGCTTTTCGACCGCGCTGTTCACCGAACTGCGCGAATTTCTCTTCGCCCGCGTGACGCAGCGCGCCGTCCGCCAGGTGGCGCTCGAAGTCTTCCGCCACCTGCACGCGCTGAGCCTGCGCTTCCATCTCGAGCGGCAGACCGGCGGCATTTCGCGCGACATCGAGCGCGGCACCCGGTCGATTTCCAGCCTGATCTCCTACACGCTTTACTCGATCCTGCCGACCCTCGTCGAGATCGGTCTCGTCCTCGGCGTCCTGTTCGTCAAGTACGACCTCGGCTTCGTGCTGATCACCATCGTCTCGTTGGTCACCTACATCGTATTCACGGTCAAGGTCAGCAACTGGCGCATCGACATCCGGCGAACCGTGAACGAGAGCGATTCGGCCGCCAACACCCGGGCGGTCGACAGCCTGCTCAACTACGAAACAGTCAAGTACTTCAACAACGAGGCCTACGAGGCCGGGCGCTACGACGAGCAGATGCTCAGATGGGAAGACGCCGCGACCCGCAGCCAGACAACGCTGTCGGCGCTCAACCTCGGGCAGCAACTGATCATCGCGCTCGGCGTCACGGCCATGATGTGGCGCGCCGCCAGCGGCGTGGTCGATGGCCGGATGACCATCGGCGACCTCGTTCTGGTCAATGCCTTCCTGATCCAGCTCTATATTCCGCTCAACTTTCTTGGCGTCGTCTATCGCGAGATCCGCCAGGCGCTTGCCGACATCGAGCGCATGTTCGACCTGCTTAAGGAGAATCGCGAGATCGCCGACTCCCCCGATGCCCGCGACCTGCCGGGCGGCGCGCTACGGGTCGATTTCGCCGCGGTCGATTTCGCTTACGAGCCGGATCGCGCCATTCTGCACGACCTGAACTTCTCCATCGCCACCGGCAGCACGGTCGCCGCGGTCGGCCGCTCGGGCGCCGGCAAGTCGACGCTGGCCCGCCTTCTCTACCGCTTTTACGACGTGACGGGCGGCGCCATCCGGATCAACGGCCACGACCTGCGCAGCCTCAAGCAGGGCAGCCTGCGCGCGGCGATCGGCATCGTCCCGCAGGACACCGTGCTGTTCAACGATTCGATCTTCTACAACATCAACTACGGACGTCCCGATGCGAGCCGCGAGGAAGTGTTCGCCGCCGCCCGCGCCGCTCAGCTCCACGAATTCATCGAATCGCTGCCGCAAAAATACGAAACACGGGTCGGCGAGCGTGGCCTGAAACTCTCCGGCGGCGAAAAGCAACGTGTCGCGATTGCCCGCACCCTGCTCAAGAATCCGCGCATCCTGATTTTCGACGAGGCCACGTCGGCGCTCGATTCGGCGACCGAGCGGGCGATCCAGGGCCAACTGGAACTGGCCGCCGTCGGCCGGACGACACTGGTCATCGCTCATCGCTTGTCGACAGTGATGAACGCCGACGAGATCCTCGTCATGGAGGAAGGCCGCATCGTCGAGCGCG
>CAZKSD010000274.1:0-3377 GCA_964555315.1 uncultured Dechloromonas sp. | reverse complement strand
GGATACGCGAGTATCGGGAGGAAAGTCCGGGCTCCGCAGGGCAGGATGCCAGCTAACGGCTGGGCGCAGCAAGTCGCAAGACCCAAGGCGACGGACAGTGCAACAGAAAACAAACCGCCGATGGCGCCGCGAGGCGCACAGGCAAGGGTGAAACGGCGAGGTAAGAGCTCACCGCGGACGTGGCAACACGGACGGCACGGCAAACCCCATCCGGAGCAAGACCAAATAGGGAAGCATGGGCGTGGCCCGCGCTGCTTCCGGGTAGGTTGCTTGAGCCTGTCGGTGACGGCAGGCCTAGAGGAATGATTGCCGAACCCCGCAAGGGGGGAACAGAACCCGGCTTATCGGCTGGCTTTCCACTTCGCTCTACAATGGCGCATGACCGTTTCTCCCTATCCCGTCATCCGTTGGCAGGAAGCTAGCGTCGAGCATATCGCCCGCTGGCGTTCCGAGGCCGGCGTGGCGGCGCCCGTCGCGGTCGACGCCGCCGATGACCGGATTTCCGCCGATACCGCGTGGCGGCTGATGGAAGCCGGCACGGCGCTGCTCTGGCGCGGCGACTGGGTCAATGCTCGCCACTTGATGCAGGCGCTGACCCGGCGCGCCGACCGGCATTTCGGCGCGCTGCGCGGCAAGGTGCCGGCGACGCCGGCCGAGGCTTTCGCCCGCCACCGCGAGACGCAGGGCCGGCGCGCCGCCTTGCTCGGCCGCCTGCTGGTGCCGGTGACTGGCGCCTATGCGGTGCCGCTGCGGCGGGCGCAGGATGTCCGCCAGGCCTGTGTGGAAGCCTGGGGTGCGCCGGGCGGCGAGGCTTCGGTCGTCGCCTTGCGCGAACTGCTAGCCGTCGTCAGCGCCCACGAGTGGCGCAAGAAGGGGATTCCGGTGCCGGCGGTCGAGGGGCGCATCTACCCGCATTTCGGCGTCTTTTCGCCGGTGCGTGGCGAGTATGTCGATCTGGTGGCGAAGGCGCCGCTGCCGGCGGGGTGCGCGCTGGCGTTCGACATCGGCACCGGTTCCGGCATCCTCGCCGCCGTGCTGGCGCGGCGTGGCATCAAGCGGGTGGTGGCTACCGACCAGGACCCTCGCGCTCTGGATTGCGCTACGGAAAATGCCCGAAATCTGGGGTTGACCGCAAGCATCGAGGTGATCGCCGCTGATCTTTTCCCGGCCGGCCGGGCGCCGCTGCTGGTGTGCAATCCGCCGTGGCTGCCGGCGCAGCCGAGTTCGCCGGTCGAGTACGCGGTCTACGACCCGGATTCGCGCATGCTGCGCGGCTTTCTCGGCGGGCTGGCGGCGCATCTGGAACCCGGCGGCGAGGGCTGGCTGATTATTTCCGACTTGGCCGAGCACCTCGGCCTGCGTTCGCGCGACGAGTTGCTGGGCTGGGTCGCGGCGGGTGGTCTCAAGGTGCTCGGGCGTATCGACACCCGGCCGCAGCACCCGAAGGCGCGCGATGTGGGCGACCCGCTGCACGCGGCGCGGGCGGCCGAGATGACTTCGTTGTGGCGTCTCGGGCGGGCGGCGGAATAAAATTTTCGCGGTGGTGGAATAAAAGCAGGTAGGCATTCGTTTATCCCGGTGTAGCACCCGAAAAACACCAACGGAGATCGTGATGAACTCACCCAAACTCGTGCAAAACCTCGTATTCGCCCTGCTCGTGTCCGCCACGCTGGCAGCCTGTTCCGCCTACGAAACCCGCG
The DNA here is from genome assembly GCA_964555315.1 of uncultured Dechloromonas sp. Classification (GTDB taxonomy): domain Bacteria; phylum Pseudomonadota; class Gammaproteobacteria; order Burkholderiales; family Rhodocyclaceae; genus Azonexus. The sequence continues at coordinate 1,677 of CAZKSD010000274.1, read as the reverse complement.
CCGCGGCGCCGGCCACGGTTTCCGCCGGCATGCTCGCCGGCGCCAACGGCATGACGCTCTACACCTTCGACAAGGATGCGGCGGGCAGCGGCAAGAGCGTCTGCAACGGCCCCTGCGCCGCCAACTGGCCGCCGTTCTATGTGGCCGATGGCCAGATGGCGAGCGGCGACTACAGCATCGTCACCCGTGACGACGGCAAGAAGCAGTGGGCCTTCAAGGGTAAGCCGTTGTACTACTGGTCCAAGGACCAGAAGCCGGGCGACATGACCGGTGACGGTTTCCTCAACAACGCCTGGCACGTCGCCAAGCCCTAAGCCGCCCTGTGGACGCCGCCGCGCTCCTGGCCGAGCTTCCCCGCCTGCGCCGCTATGCGCGGGCGCTGGTCGGCGATCGCGCGGCGGCCGATGACCTGGTGCAGGACACGCTGGAGCGAGCCTGGGCGCGCCATGCCCTGTGGCGGGCCGGCAGCGATCTGCGCGCCTGGCTGTTCGGCATCATGCACAACCTGCGGGTCGACCAGTTGCGGCGGCCGAACCTGCACACCCATTCGCTTGACGAGGATGATTTCGACGTGCCGACCCGGGCTACACAGAGCGACCGGCTGGAAGTGATGGATCTCGCATCCGCCTTGCGCCAGTTGCCGGACGAACAGCGCGAAGTGCTGCTGCTGGTGGCGCTGGAAGGCAGCAGCTACGCCGAGATCGCCAGCCTGCTGGGCATTCCCGCCGGCACCGTGATGTCGCGCCTGGCGCGCGGGCGCGAAAGATTGCGCCTGCTGATGGAAGAACGCCCGCCCGCCACCAATCTGAGGGTCGTGCGATGAGCAAACTCCCGATCAGCGAAACCGATCTGCACGCCTATGCCGATGGTGCGTTGCCCGCGGAACGCCGCGGCGAGGTCGCCGACTATCTGGCGGCCAACCCGGCCGACGCGGAGCGCGTGCGCGCCTGGCTGGCGCAGAAGCAGGAACTCCATGCCTTGTACGCGCCGGTGCTCGACGAGCCGCTGCCGGAAAGGCTGCGCGCCCTGGTCACCCCGCCGCCTGTTGCGGTCGACCGGCAAAAGCGGCCTTTTTTGGCCCGCTGGTCGCTGCAGCGCATCGCCGCCGGTTTGCTCATGGCGCTGGTCGGCGGTGTCGCCGGCTGGCTCGGGCACGCGCAATACCAGCCGAGCGAGCGCGTGGCGCAGATCATGCCGCTGCCGCGCCAGGCGGCGGTGGCGCACGTCGTCTTCAGCCCGGACGTGCGGCGCCCGGTCGAAGTCGGCGCCGAACACGAGGACCAGCTCGTCGCCTGGCTGTCGAAGCGCCTCGGCACGCCGGTGCACCCGCCCAAGCTGGCGGCGCTCGGTTACGAACTGATCGGCGGCCGCCTGCTGCCGGGCAACAGCGGCCCCGTCGCACAGTTCATGTACCACGATGCCAGCGGCCAGCGCCTGACGCTGTACGTGACGACCGAAAACACGAACAACCGTGACACCGGCTTCCGCTTCGCGCAGGAAGGCCCGGTCAATGTCTTCTACTGGATCGACGGCCAGTTCGGCTACGCGCTGTCGGCCGGCATCGACAAGAGCGAACTGGCACGCGTGGCGAGCGCGGTTTATGATCAGCTCGAACACAGGTAGTCCCACAACCCACAGAGGAAAAATGACCATGCACAAGAAAATGTTGCCGCACTA
>CAZKSD010000273.1:0-3381 GCA_964555315.1 uncultured Dechloromonas sp. | reverse complement strand
TTCGCCGACCTCGGCATGGAAGCCATCTACGAGTTCGACGTCGAGAACATGCCGGTGACCGTCGCGGTCGACTCGTCAGGAACCTCGGTTCACGACACCGGCCCCAAGGAATGGCAGGTCAGGATCGGCAAGATTCCCGTTGCCGCCTGACCTGACCCGCAGCAACGACGAACCCGGCCGCGGCCGGGTTCCTTGCTTCTGCGGATTGGACACTTCCGAGCCGTCAGCCTCCGACGTTGACGACTACCCGTCCGCGCACTTTGCCCTCGAGCAGGTCGCCGGCGACGCTGATCGCGTCGGCAAGGCCAACTTCGCTCGTCAGGGCATCGAGCTTCGCGATGTCGAGATCGCGGGCGAGGCGCGCCCAAGCCTCCTGACGCACCGCCAGCGGCGCCATGACGCTGTCGATGCCATACAGCGTCACGCCACGCAGGATGAACGGCGCCACCGTCGCCGGGAAGTCCATGCCGCCGGCCAGACCGCAGGCGGCGACGGCGCCGCGATACTTGGTCGTCGCGCAGGCATTGGCCAGCGTCTGGCTGCCCACCGTGTCGACGACGCCGGCCCAGCGCTCCCTGCCGAGCGGCTTGCCCGGCGCGGAAAGTTCGCCACGCTCGATGACACCGCTCGCCCCCAGCGCCTTCAGATGTTCGGCTTCGGCGGGACGGCCGGTCGATGCCACCACCGTGTAGCCGAGTTTCGCCAAGAGCGCGATGGCCACGCCGCCGACACCGCCATTGGCGCCGGTGACCAGGATCTCGCCGTCGGCCGGCTTGATGCCGTGCCTTTCCAGCGCCAGGACGCAGAGCATGGCGGTATAGCCGGCGGTGCCGATCGCCATCGCCTGGCGCGGGGTAAACGCCGCCGGCAGCGGCACCAGCCATTCGCCCCTGACCCGCGCCACCTCGGCCAGACCGCCGCAGTGGGCTTCGCCGACACCCCAGCCGTTGAGCACCACGCGGTCGCCCGCCTTCCAGGCGGGGTGCGAACTCTCGCTGACGGTGCCGGCGAAGTCGATGCCGGGGATCATCGGGAAGCGGCGCACGACCGGCGACTTGCCGGTCAGCGCCAGGCCGTCCTTGTAGTTGAGCGTGCTCCACTCGACGCGCACCGTGACGTCGCCTTCGGGCAACACGCCATCGTCGATCTGCTGAACTCCGGCCTTGTAGCCGGATTCGTCCTTGGTGATCAGTATTCCCTTGAACATGGTGGCCCTCCTTTGCTGGGCAGTTGCGCCGAATGACCATAGCTTAGCCAAAATACGGGCAATGTGGCGGAGCTGCCGAGAAATTTCGAAAGATCCGCACTCGTCAGCCGGGAGTCCCTCCCCTTGACTTCCCCGCACCGGCCAACAACGCTTCGCCGCGACCCGGGCAGTGCTTGCCGCGATCGCCGCCGGTCATGGGCTTGTGGTTGCTTCTTCCTGCGGACGCCGTTTCCGCCGCTCTGGTTCGCGATCGCCTACCCGTTCTGGTTGCTGGCAGCGCCCCCGTCCGGGTTCTCGTTGGCTTCGCGTTTCCTGCCCGTCCGGGTTCTCGTTGGCTTCGCGTTTCCTGCCCGTCCGCAGCGATGAGCCGCCAACTGGAGACCTGACCATGGATGCTGACGCCGCCTGCGACTTCCGCCACCGCCGCGAGATCGGTAGGCCTGTTGCAACTGTCAGAACAGGCAGAACCACGGCCTGTCGCGGTCGACCGGGAAAACAGGGCGATTTCCATGGCGAAGCGCCGGACCAAGGGTTTGCCATTGACGCCCGCGTCGATTTCCTTAGAGCCGGGGCTTGCCGACGATCCCCGTTGCCCACCGCCAGCCAATCCGCCGCTATCCGCCGCCGGCGTTGTTCGCCGCCGTCGAATCGCTGCCGCGCACCGGCGATTTCGTGGCGCTTCCGTCAAGCGTGAATAAGGGATGAAAAGAAGTGCACGGCCAGGCTGGCGTCATTCGCCAAGCACGTCGACGCCGGCCGGAGGCGTAAAGCGGAAGGTCGCAGCCGGCAGCGCGGTATTGCGCTCCAGCCCGGAAAAGCGGATGAGGGTGCGCTGGCCGAAACTGTCGTGAAGCTCCATGGCCTTGAGGTCCTTGCCGGCAAAACCGAGACGAATCTTCTCGAAACCGCTGTCGCCGGCCCTGGGCGTCGCTTCGACCCAGTTCATCCCCTCGGCCTCGCCGGCTTCTTCGAGCACGAAATCCTTTTCCAGCTCGTTGCTGCCGGCGAGCAACGCCGCCGGTGAACTGCTGATCGCCTGCCCGGCCTTGCGCACCGTCACCTGCTTGAGTTCCGGGTCGTAGATCCAGATCTTCTCGCCGTCGCCGACGACCAGTTGCGGGTAGGGTTTCTGGATGTCCCAGCGCAGCTTCCCGGGCCGCGCGATGGCGACAGTACCCGAAGACTGCTGCGGCTTGCGTCCGCTCTTGTTGATGACGATCTGCGAGAATTCCGCTTTCAGCGTCCGCGTCCCGTTCAGAAACTGGTGCAGCTGGTCGATCGCGCCAGCGTGGGCGAGCAACGGGAAAAAGACGATTGCTGCGGTCGACAGGGCCTTCAGGGCCAATTTCATTCGGCTTCGCGGCGCGCCAGCACTTCGCGGCCGCCGCGTGCGTCCATCGTCGACACCAGCCCGGCCTTTTCCATCGCTTCGATCAGGCGCGCCGAGCGGTTGTAACCGATGCGCAAGTGGCGCTGTACGAGCGAGATCGAGGCGCGCCGGTTCTTGAGGACGATATCGACCGCCTGGTCGTAGAGCGGATCGTTCTCGGCGTCGCCGCCGTCGCCGCCGCCGTTCTCGCCGCCCTCGTCGTCGTCGCCGGCAGCGCCGCTGAGGATGTCCTCGACGTATTCCGGCGAGCCGGTCGCCTTCAAGTGTTCGACGACGCGGTGCACCTCGTCGTCGGAAACGAAGGCGCCGTGCACGCGGGTCGGGTAGCCGGTGCCGGGGGCGAGATAGAGCATGTCGCCCTGGCCAAGCAGCGCTTCCGCGCCCATCTGGTCGAGGATGGTGCGCGAGTCGATCTTGCTGGAAACCTGGAACGAGAGGCGCGTCGGAATGTTGGCCTTGATCAGGCCGGTGATGACATCGACGCTCGGGCGCTGTGTCGCCAGCACGAGGTGGATGCCGGATGCCCGCGCCTTCTGCGCCAGGCGGGCGATCTGTTCCTCGACCTTCTTGCCGACGACCATCATCAGGTCGGCGAGTTCGTCGATGATGACGACGATATAGGGCATCGACTTCAGCGGCTCGGGGGTTTCCGGCGTCAGCGTCAGCGGGTTGGGAATGTGCTGCCCGTGCTTTTCGGCTTCCTTGATCTTGTGGTTGAGGCCGGCGATGTTGCGCACGCCCATCGCCGACATCAGCTTGTAGCGCTTCTCCATCTCGGTCACAC
>CAZKSD010000272.1:0-3384 GCA_964555315.1 uncultured Dechloromonas sp. | reverse complement strand
GGCAGTGGGGCGGCAACTCGTCCGGCGTCAATGTCGCCAACATCGACAACCTCGGCAACGTCCACCCGGACACCATGTGGTGGCATTACACGCTCGGCAATGTTCTGGCACGCCCCTTCTCGCAGATCTGGCTGGACGTTTCCGACCCGCTGATGGCCGGCCTCAAGCAGCATCCGCGGGCCGTCAAGGGGCGCTGCGGCAGTTGCGCCTACCGCGAAATCTGCAACGGCAACACCCGCGTGCGCGCCCAGCAGTTGACCGGCGACCCGTGGGCCGAGGACCCGGGCTGCTACCTTTCCGACGAAGAGATCGCATGAAGCACTGGAGAATCCTGATCCCGGCCGGCTTCGCCGCCTGGTTCCTGTTCGGCATGGCGCAACTCGCGGAAGCCGCGGACGCACCGGCCGCCTACCAGCAGCACTGCGCGTCCTGCCACGGCGCCGACCGCCTGGGCGGCGTCGGCCCGGCGCTGCTGCCGGAAAACCTCGCCCGCCTGCGCAAGCCGGAGGCCGAGAAGGTCATCCGCGAGGGCCGCCCGGCGACACAGATGCCCCCCTTCGGGCAGGCCCTGAACGACGCCGAGATCAAGGCGCTGGTCGACTACGCCTACAAGCCCATCGTGCCGATGCCGGTGTGGGGCGAGAAGGAAATCACCGCCTCGCGCGTCGTCAATTTCGCGCCCGGCAGCCTCCCCGACAAACCCGCTTTCAGCGCCGACCCGCTCAACCTCTTCGTTGTCGTCGAGACCGGCGACCACCATGTCTCGATCCTCGATGGCGACAAGCTCGAGCGGATCCACCGCTTCCCCTCGCGCTACGCGCTGCACGGCGGGCCGAAATTCACCCCGGACGGGCGCTACGTCTTCTTCGCATCGCGCGACGGCTGGATCACCAAGTTCGACCTGTGGAACCTCAAGGTCATCGCCGAGGTGCGCGCCGGCATCAACACGCGCAACGCCGCCGTGTCGGGCGACGGCAAGTGGGTCGCGGTGGCCAACTATCTGCCGCACAGTCTGGTCATCCTCGACGCCGACCTCAACCTCAAGAAAATCCTGCCGGTGAGCGACAAGGACGGCAAGACGACCTCGCGCGTTTCCGCTGTTTATGACGCCTCGCCGCGCCAGAGCTTCGTCGCCGCGCTCAAGGATGTGAAAGAGGTCTGGGAAGTTTCGTACAACCCGAAAGCCGACGACATCCCGGCGGGAATGATTCACGACTTCAAGTACAAGGAAGGCAAGTTCATCCCCGGCTTCCTCAACCCGCGGCGCAGCTTCCTCGACGACTATCTCGACGATTTCTACTTCACGCAGGACTACCACGAGGTCATGGGCGCCTCGCGCGACGACGCCAAGGGGACCGTCAGCGGCCAGGTCATCAACCTCGATGTACGCAAGAAGATCGCCGAACTGCCGCTGACCGGCATGCCGCACCTCGGTTCGGGCATCACCTGGAAATGGCAGGGGCGCTCGGTGATGGCGACGCCCAACCTCAACGAGGGCCTGGTCAGCGTCATCGACCTGCAGACCTGGCAACCAGTCAGGCAGATCAGGACGCGCGGCCCCGGCTTCTTCATGCGCAGCCACGAGAACAGCCGCTACGCGTGGACCGACTCGATGATGAGCAAGGAATTCAAGGACACCATGCAGGTCATCGACAAGCAGACGCTGGAGATCGTCGCCGAACTGAAGCCTGAACCGGGCAAGACCTTCGCCCACGTCGAATTCACAAAGGACGGCCGGTACGTACTCGCCAGCCTGTGGGAAATGGACGGCGCGCTGATCGTCTACGACGCGCAGACGCTCAAGGAAGTGAAGCGCATCCCGATGAAGAAGCCGGTGGGCAAGTACAACGTCTGGAACAAGATCAGCAAGTCCGAGGGGACGAGCCACTGAGGCCGATGGTCCTCGCGGGCCGCGGCGTTGCGAGGGATTTCCCGTGGCCCGGTTGCGGTCAACCGGGGTTTTCGGCCGGATTCCAGCCTTTGCCGCCGGGCGAGCCCTTTCCTCTCATTCTCCGGCCCCGCCCGGACCCAGGTCGCCGGCGATCAGGCGGAACTGCTCCAGCGCGGCCTCCAGGTTGGCGACGATCTCCTGGGTGATCACTTTGTCAGGTTCCGGGCCGGGATTCCTCGACGAACCCGGTACGCCCATCCGGTCAGGCGCCGGGCTTGCCGGGCGCCTGTGCGGCCGCGTGATACTCCTTGGCGATGCTTTCGAGGTTGACGCGCACGGGCGGGGTCTTCAGCTTCATGTCCTCCAGCGTCCCGGCGATGATCTGCGAAATGGCCAGATCGCGGAACCACTTGCTGTTCGCGGGGATCACGAACCACGGGGCGTGCGTGGTGCTGGTGCGTTCGAGCGTCTCCTCGTAGGCCTCGACATACTGCGGCCAGAACTTGCGCTCGGAGTAGTCGGAATTGCTGATCTTCCACTGGCGCGACGGATCGTCGAGCCGCTGCTTGAAGCGCTCCAGTTGCTCTTCCGGGGTGATGTGCAGGAAGAACTTGAGGATCGCCGTTCCGTTCCTTTCGAGCAGGCGCTCGAAATCGTTGATCTGGTCGAAGCGCTTTGACCAGACCTCCTTCGGCACCAGGTTGTGGACGCGGGTGACCAGGACGTCCTCGTAGTGCGAGCGGTTGAAGATGGTGATCTCGCCCTTTCCCGGGACGCGCTGGTGGGCGCGCCAGAGGAAGTCGTGCGCCGCTTCGGCGGCGCTCGGCTGCTTGAAGCCGAACACCGACGTTCCCTGCGGATTCATGCCGCTGAAGAGGTGGCGGATGGTGCCGTCCTTGCCGGCGGCGTCCAGGGCCTGCAGCACCACCAGCAGCGAGCGCGAGGCGTCGGCATACAGCAGGTACTGCAGTTCGTCCATGCGTGCGACGTGCTTGCGGATTTCGGGCAGCGCCTCTTCGTGGGAAGCGTAACCGCCGGTTGCGGATGGGTCGATTTTGCCAAGATTGACCTTCTTGCCGGGGCTGACGAAGAATTTTTTGCGGTAGTCCATGTGGGTGTTCCTTTCGGGATAATCGCCTATTGGCTTCTGACCGGTGCAGGCGGCTGCAGCGACTGATCGAGCGGCGCGGTGTGCTTCATGTGGCGTGCCGTCCGGTAGGTGGCGAAGCGATCGTAAATCACTTGGGCGCAGCCGGGAATGAGCAGCCGCCCGCTCGGCGCCACGCTCGATAGTCCCGATGCATCGTGCCTATAGCAGCAACTCAATGGAAACCAAAACACGGGTTGACTATGCTGTGTAGTGTAAACCCCCCGTTCACCCTGACGAGAAGGAGAGAACCATGAGCGACGAACAAAAGTGTCCATTTGCCGGCATGCACGGCGCCAAGACGACGGTTGGCGCCCGCTCGAACCGGGACTGGTGGCCGAACCAG
>CAZKSD010000271.1:0-3396 GCA_964555315.1 uncultured Dechloromonas sp. | reverse complement strand
CTCCGCCACGAAGCATTGATCCAGGTCATTTGCACTGCTGTCGCGAGCATAATAGAATAAGAAAAGTCTTATATATAGGAGTGTTCATGGACAGCAAATCCTTCACCACCATCACCAGCGATCTTTCCCGGGCCATGAGCGCCATGCGCAAGGAAATTCCCGACACCATGCAGGGCTTCAACGCTCTGCACAAGGGCGCGATGCAGGCGGGCGTTCTCGGGGAGCTCGACAAGGAACTGCTGGCGCTGGCCATCGGCGTCACGCAGCACTGTGACGGCTGCATCGGCTTTCACGTCAAGGCCCTGATCCGGCTTGGCGTGAGCCGCGAGCAACTGATGGAAACGCTGGGCGTCTGCGTTTACATGGGCGGCGGGCCGGCACTGATGTACGCCGCCGAAGCGGTGCGCGCCTACGAGGAATTCACGGCGCCAAAGTAGGCGTGTCCAGTCAAGAGTCGGTCACCCGGCAGCCTTATTGTCGGGATGGCGAACTTCATCGCGGAGTGCCGGGAGCAGTGTAAATGTTGTCGTGTAATGGGCATGGGGAACGCCGTGGAAGGAGCGGGATGGTGACGCTTGGAGCGCGCGGCATGCGTGTGCATGATGTCACGGAGATGGCGAGGTCGATTCTGGTTGCCGGTGGTCCGGTCGTGGCTTGCGATGGAACCACTGGCGCCGCGAACCTGGTCAGCGAGTCCCCCTGCGGGAAAACTGGTAGGATGACAATTGCTCGCTGCGCCGCGGCAAGGCAACTTCAGGGCGAGAGGTCGAGTGAAGCGGCAGACATTCTGGAGAACCGAAGTGCGCTTGGCAAGGCTATCCGTTCCAATCATTTGCATTGCTTGAAGAGGCTCACCGATGACCGATCCATCACAATCCCGTTTTCCCTTCGCCAGTCAACCAGCCATTCCCGCAATCGGCCAACAGGCTCTTGAATACTGGATTGACGGCTGGCAGCGCACCATCCTGTTCTGGGACGTGCTGCGTCAGCGCAGCGACCAGTACTATGCGCAGAAGGCGAAGGAGGTGCCGAACGTGCTCAGTTTCGACGCGGAACTGGTGCTGGACGGGCGGACCTTCGAGCAGCCGGCCAATTACCTGCTGGTGCGAGTCAAACCGCCGAAAGGTGTGGTGATTGACCCGAAGAAACGCCCGTTCGTCGTGGTCGACCCGCGCGCCGGGCACGGGCCGGGCATTGGCGGTTTCAAGGCCGACAGCGAGCTTGGCGTGGCGATGCGCGCCGGCCACCCCTGTTACTTCGTCGGCTTCACGCCGGAGCCGATGCCGGGCCAGACCATCGAGGACATCATGCGCGTGGAAGCCGTGTTCCTGGAGAAGGTCATCGAACTCCACCCGCAAGCCGACGGCAAGCCCTGTGTCATTGGCAACTGCCAGGCGGGCTGGGCGGTGATGATGCTGGCGGCGATCCGTCCGGAACTGTTCGGGCCGCTGATCATACCCGGCTCGCCGTTGTCCTACTGGGCGGGAGTGGAGGGCGAGAACCCGATGCGCTACACCGGCGGCCTGGCCGGCGGCAGCTGGGTCACCGCGCTCACCAGCGACCTCGGCGGCGGCAAGTTCGACGGCGCCCATCTGGTTGAAAACTTCGAGAACCTCAATCCCGCCAACACGCTGTGGACCAAGAACTACGACCTGTGGAAGCAGGTCGATACCGAGGGGCCGCGCTTTCTCGAATTCGAGAAGTGGTGGGGCGGCCACGTCAGCCTCAACGCCGAGGAAATGCAGTGGATCGTCGATCAACTGTTTGTCGGAAACCGGCTGGCCACCGCCGAAATCGTCACCAGCGACGGCGTGCGCATCGACCTGCGCAATATCCGCTCGCCGATCCTCTGCTTCTGCTCCAAGGGCGACAACATCACGCCGCCACAACAGGCGCTGGGCTGGATCGTCGATCTCTATGGCAAGGACGAGGACCTCCTTGCCTGTGGCCAGACCATCGTCTACGCCATCCACGAAAGCATCGGCCATCTCGGCATCTTCGTTTCGGGCGGCGTCGCCAGGAAGGAGCATCAGGAGTTCTCGTCCAACATCGATTTGATGGACGTCCTGCCGCCGGGCCTGTACGAAGCCGTGATGACCCCCAAGGACGCCGCCGCCGTCAACGCTGATCTGGTCGGCGGCGACTGGATCGTGCGCTTCGAACCGCGCAGCCTGGACGACGTCCGGGCCATCGTCCAGCCCGACCCCGAAAACGAACGCCGCTTTGCCGCCGCGCGGCGGGTGTCGGAGATCAATCTCGGCCTCTATCGCACGTTGTTCCAGCCGTTTGTCCAGGCACTTGCCAGCAATCAGGCCGCCGAATGGCTGCCTAGGCTGAATCCTGCAGAACTGCCCTTTGAATTGTTTTCGGGCCGCAACCCGCTGATGCGGCAAGTTGCCCTGCTCGCCGGGCAGGTGCGCGAGCAGCGCCGGCCCGCTGCGCCCGACAATCCGATGCTCCAGGTGCAGGCGGCGGTCTCGGACGCGATTATCGCCGCCCTCGATGGCTATCGCGACTTGCGCGATCACACCATGGAGCAGATCTTTCTCGGTCTCTACAGCTCGCCCGTATTGCAGGCGCTCGTCGGGATAAGCGCCTCGGACGAGCCGCCGCGCCGGCATCCCGGCATCGAGCCGGAGCGGATCGCCTTCATCGAGCGGCGCATCGCCGAACTCAAGGCGCGCCTTGCCGAAGGCGGATTGCGCGAGGCGCTGATTCGCGGCCTGGTCTACATCGGCATGGCCGGTCCGGGCGTCGACGAGCGCGCTTTCGAGGCGCTCCGCCGGATGCGCGCCGAGCACGGCAGCCTGACCCTGGAGGAATTCAAGCGCCTGCTCCGTGAGCAATTCTTCGCCTTGATGCTCGACAGCGAAGGCGCGCTGGCCGCGATTCCAGGGATGTTGCCCGCGGAAACGGCAACCCGGAGCGAGGCACTCGACAAAATCCGCCAGATCGTCTCGGCGGCCGGCGAAGTCGACGGCGAGAGGGCCGAGCGCCTGGCGCGGATCGCGAAACTGTTCGCCGCCGGCGCGCCGATTGCGGCGGGCTCAGGCAAGGCCGCCACATAGGCACCGGATACGAGGAGCAAGCGATGGAACGCAAGCACGAGAAATACGAAAGACTGATTGCTTACTGTCAGGAACTGACGCCCGTCCCGACCGCCGTCGCCCACCCCTGCGACGAGAGTTCGCTCAGGGGCGCGGTCGAAGCGGCCGAACTCGGCATCCTGCAGCCGGTCCTGGTCGGGCCACGGGCGAGGATCGAGGCCGTCGCGGCGCAGTTCCAGCTGGACGTCTCCCGCTACGAACTCGTCGATGCCCCCCATAGTCACGCCGCCGCCGACCTGGCGGTGCAACTGGCGCGCGAAGGCAAGGCCGAGATGCTGATGAAGGGCAG
>CAZKSD010000270.1:0-3401 GCA_964555315.1 uncultured Dechloromonas sp. | reverse complement strand
CCGCGCCCAGCGCCGCGCGCTGAAAGACCATTCCGGACTGATCGCCCGCGAGATGCCGCTGGGCTTTCGCGATGAACATTACGCGCTGTACGCCCGTTACCAGACCGCGCGCCACGCCGGCGGCGGCATGGACGAGGACAGTCACGAGCAATACGCCCACTTCCTGCTGCAAAGCCGCGTCGACACCCGCCTGATCGAGTTCTCCCTGGGCGACATCGCGTGCATGGTCAGCATCGTCGACGTGCTCGACGACGGTCTGTCGTCGGTGTATACCTTCTACGACCCGGATATTCCCGGCGCCAGCTTCGGCACCTACAACATCCTGTGGCAGGCGCGGCAGTGCCGCGCCCTGAACCTGCCCTATCTCTATCTCGGCTACTGGATCGCCAGCAGCCGAAAGATGGCCTACAAATCGCGTTTCCGCCCCATCGAAGGCCTCCTCGACGGACACTGGCAAACCCTCGACATTCCCGACCCCGAGCCATGACCCGACGCCTGCTCCCGTTGCTCTTCCTGCTCGGCCTGCCCTTCGTGTCGCTTGCCCACGCCCTGGCCGAGCGCATCCCGTATGCCTGCGACAACGGCACCCGCCTCGCCATTTCATTTTCGGACGATTCCGACGGTCGACCGCAGGCGACCCTGCATTTCGCCGATGCCGAGGTCGTCCTGTCCCAGGTCCCGGCGGCCTCCGGCGCCCTCTACCGGGCCGGCGATATCCGTCTGCACACCAAGGGCGACGACGCCTTTTTCGAGGACGGCAAGAACAACACGCGCCGCTGCGCCAGGGCCGCCAACCCGCCGCCCGCCCCGGCCGCGGCCGGCAGCTTCATCGCCGTCGCCGGCAGCGTGACCTTCCCGCGGGACCGCGCCCTGCCGCCCGATGCGGTGCTGATCGTCCGCATCCAGGACACCGCGCGCGCCGGCGCGCCGGCGCTGACCCTGGCCGAGCAGCGCATCGACCTGCGCGACCGCCAGGCGCCGATTCCCTTCCAGATCGTCGTCGACCGCGACCTGCTGCATCCGCGGGCGCGCGTCACCGCCGCCGCCCGCATCGAACACCGCGGCAAGCTGCTGTTCATCAGCAACAAAGTCATCCGGGCGATCGTCGACGGCCAGCCGCAGCCGCTCGACATCGCGCTGGTCGCCGTCGGCGACGCCAGGAAACGCTGACCCGCCGCGATTGCGCTGGATCAAAGCCCGGCGCCGCGCCAGCGTGCGACAGTTCATCCTTCACCTTCGAGCAGGAATCCCGTGTTCTCTCCCGCGCATCCCCTCTGGCTGGTCGGCTTCCGGCCCTTCTTCGCGCTTGCCTGTCTCGCCGGGCTGAGCCTGCCGGTCGCCTGGATCCTGATTTTCAGGGGCGTCCTGCCGGCGCCGGCGCAGCACTTTTCGCCGGTCCAGTGGCATGCCCACGAAATGTTCTTCGGCTTCGGCTGGGCGGTGCTCGGCGGTTTCCTGCTGACGGCGAGCAAGAACTGGGTCGGCGTGCGCGGCTATCACGGCGGCACGCTGATGTTTCTCGCCGCGGCGTGGATATTCGAGCGCATCGGCATGAGCTTCGGCGCCGGCTGGCCGGCGCCGCTGTTCCTGCTCAGCAACAACCTGTTCCTGATGAGCATCGTCGTCCTGCTCCTCGCCACGCTGATCCGCCATCGCGGCAAGGACAGCTACCGCCGCGACAACATCTTCTTCCTGATCATCCTGCCCCTGTTCTGGATCGCCAAGACGCTGCTCCTGCAGCCCGACCACTTCCATCTCGGCTGGAGCATGACGCTCGGCCTGTTCCGCGTCGCCTTTCTGGTCATGCTCGAAAGGACGCTGAGCCAGTTCATGCGCTCGGCCTTTTCGGTCGAAATCCTGCGCCGGCCGGCGCTCGACACGACGATCAAGGTGCTCGCCGCGCTGCTCGTCTTCGCCGCCCTGTTTCCCGCTCCGCTGCCGGCCGGCCTCGAACTGCTGCTGGCGGTCCTGCTGCTGGGCCGGCTCGCCTTCTGGCACCCGCTCAAGGGCTTCTCCCGGCTCGATATCGGCATCATGTTCCTTGGCTATCTGGCCATCGTCGCGCAGTTGCTGATCGACGCCCTGCCACCGCCGGGAACCCTCGGCTGGGTCGGCACCGTGGCGGTGCACGCCTTCACCTTCGGCGCCATGGGCCTGGTCATTCCGGCGATGATGATCCGCATCGCCAACGGCCATACCGGGCGCAAGGTGGTCTTCGGGCGCTACGAAAAGACGGTGCTCTGGATCATGATCGCCGCCTTGTTCCTGCGCCTCGCCGGCCCGCAGTTGGCGCCCGCGGCCTACCTGCGCTGGCTCGAACTCGCCGCCGCCTGCTGGTTCGCCGCCTTCGGCCTGCTCGCCTGGCGCTTCATCCCGCAACTCGCGCAAGCGCGGGTCGATGGCCGCGAACATTGAGCGCTGGTGGGCGGCGGCCTTGATCGCCGCCACGCCGGCCCTGCCGGCGCACGCCGACAGCGTCGCCTGTCATGTCACCTACGGCGGCGAGACGCGGGTCATCGGCGCCGGAGCGACGACCCGGCCGCTGGCCGTCGCGCCGGTTTCCATCGGCTCGTATTTCATGTTCCGCATCGTCTTCCGCCAGGAGCCGGCCGACCTCGCCGCGATCAAGGTCTACGCCTACGCCGACCGCGACGAAGGTCCGGCCATCATCCACCAGGCGACCTGGCCCTGGCCCCCGCCGCCCGCCGCCGCCCACGGCTTCACCGGGCTCCATTTCGTCTACGAGCCGGTGCGCGACGGCGAACTGCAATACTGGTGCGAAATGAAGGACGCGCCATGAAAATGGCCGCTTTTTTCCGGTCGACCGCGGCAATCGGCCTGTTCTGCCTGCTCGCCGGCCCGGCGCGCGCCGAGCCGCTGACGCTGGTCTTCGCCGGTGACATCATGCTCGCCGACGGCCCCGGCCGGACCATCGCCGCCGGCGGCGACCCGCTCGCCGCCTTCGCCGCCATCCTGGCGCAGGCCGATTACCGTATCGCCAACCTCGAATGCCCGGTCGCCGGCGGCGGCCAGCCGCATCCCGGCAAGATCGCCACCTTTCGCGCCGAGCCGCAAACCCTGTCGGTGCTGCGCGGCCGCTTCGACGCCGTCTCGCTGGCCAACAACCACTCGGGCGACTACGGCCACGCCGCGTTCGTCGAGACCATGGCCCACCTCGACAACGCCGGCATCGCCTGGTTCGGCGGCGGCCATAACCTCGCCGAGGCGCACCGGCCGCTGTGGATCGAGAAGAACGGCCTGAAGATCGCCGTCCTCGCCTACAACGAATTCAAGCCGCGCGCCTTCGAAGCCGGCGCCACCTGGCCCGGCGTCGCCTGGAGCGAGGACGACCAGGTCATCGCCGACATCCGCGCCGCCAAAGCCGCCGGCGCCGACCTCGT
>CAZKSD010000269.1:0-3439 GCA_964555315.1 uncultured Dechloromonas sp. | reverse complement strand
GGCGCTGGCGTACTTGCGCAGGGTCGAGAGAGAGGGGGCGTGTTTGCGGTTGCCGAGGCTGGTTCGATGCGTGCCAGCACGGGTTGGGAACGTCCATCTTGGTGGCGACCTCGGCTTGCGTCAGGCCGGCGTCCTTTCTGGCCTTCAGAAGCACGGCAAGGGCTGCGAATTCATCGTCCAGCGCGTCATGGGCGTCACGAA
The DNA here is from genome assembly GCA_964555315.1 of uncultured Dechloromonas sp. GTDB lineage: Bacteria > Pseudomonadota > Gammaproteobacteria > Burkholderiales > Rhodocyclaceae > Azonexus. Next base: position 3,238 of record CAZKSD010000269.1, on the reverse strand, counting down.
ACGCCGGGTTACCTTCCCGCTTCCGGGCGGCGTGGGCCTTGGGGTCAAAAGCCACGGGCTTGAACTCATCCATTCCTCTCGCAGCGTTTCGCCGGGGTGCGGCGGGTTGAACATTCGGCTCATGCTGCCAATGCCTCTTGTTGCGCTGCCTTCTTGCTGGCTTTCGGTTTCTTGATGGTCACCGAGGGGGCAAGCCCTGCCGTCGCTGCCATATCAATCAGGGTGTCGAGAGAGAACAAATTGATTCGCCCGCGCATCAGGTCGGAAACTCGCGGCTGTGTCACGCCAAACAATCCGGCAGCGGTTGCCTGCGTTAGCCCTTCGGTCTTGAGCCACTTCTGCAATGCCATCATCAATTCAGAACGGACGCGCATACTCGCCGCTTGCTGCGGCGTGTCCTCGATTGCATCCCAGACGCTGTTAAATCGTTTCTCGCTCATTTCTGTGCCTCCATTAATTCCTTGAATCGCTTACGTGCCAGCCGAATATCGCGCTCGCTTGTTTGCTGCGTCTTCTTCTGGAAGCAATGCAGCACATAGACGGCATCTGCCAACTTGGCCAGATAGATAACCCGAAACGTCCCGGCCTCGTCCCAGATGCGGATTTCCTTCACTCCGCCCCCGATAGTCGCCATTGGCTTCCAGTCGTCTGGTTCTTCGCCGTGTTGAACCTTGTCTATCTGGTAACCGGCTTCACGTTTGGCTCCTTCTGGAAAGGCTCTCAAGGCGTCTATCGAGTCACCGTAAAATTCAACTGGTTTCATGGTTAATTATATAAAATTTTGTATGTTAATCAACGATTGATTTTGCGCGATCTAGGCTGCGGCCTTGTTTCGGCGATTCATCTGCACCACGTTCTCGGCTTTCTTGCCGGTGGCGATTTCGTCCAGGCGTTGCTCCCAGGCCACCAGGGCGGCGCGTTTTTCGTCAATGTAGCCGTGCCGGTCATAGTGGGCATCCTGTACGCCCGATAAACCATGGCTGAGAAGCTGAGCGCGCGTGTCCTTGCTGATACCCATGCCGGCCAGCATCGTTTCGCAGGTGCGACGCAGGTCGCGCAAGTCGAACGCTTCGCCCTTCATGCTCTTGCAGATTGCTGTGGCCCGCTTGCCGGGGGTCGTATCGACCAACTGCGTTTTGCCCTGCGAAGAGAATAGCCAGAGGTTGCTATTTCCCGGTTCCCGCCCTTCCTTCCTGGCGTTGGCTTCTTCCTGTGTTCTGGCGCGCGCTGTCAACTTCTCCACGATGATGGCTGCCTTGGGTGCCAGCGGTAGCAGATGTTCGCGGGGGGCGGTACGCTTGCCTTTGCCGTCCCAAAGGCGCAATGCTTTTGTATGCTCGTCGTAGTCGCCCACCTTGGCGCGGAGAAGTTGCGCCATGCGCTGCCCGCCAGCGTAGAGAGACAGCTTCAGCGCCAGGTCAGGCAGGTCATCATCGGACAGAGCGGCCATGTATGCCTTCAGTTCGTCGGCTGTCAGGGTGTGGTTGCCCCGCCGCACTGCGATGGTCGATACCGGCTCGACCGGATTTGATTCAACGCCATAGGCGATAAGTCCGGATGGCAGCTTGGCGTCGAAGGGTGACTTTCTGGCGGCGTTGAATGCGGCGCTTAGATAACTGCGAAGGATTCCGGCGGTGCGGTCCTTTCCCTGCTCGGCAACTTTGCGAACCATGGCGGCAATTTGGTGCGCGGTCACATCTTGCGCGGGCAGGGCAGCAATATCCGGGTGGGCTTCGAGAACATGGCACTTGAAGATTGAGCGGGTTTGCCGGGCGCTCTGTGCCTTGCCGTTTGCTTCAAGAAGGTCGCCATATACTTCGCACAGGGCTTTGAGGGTGTAACGCTTGCGCTTTTCCGCATCGTCTGTGGCGGCTTGTTTGGCAGCCTTGGCGCGGGCCTTGGCCTCTGCCTGCTCCCGCTCTAGCTCTCTCGGGTCGGATCCCTTGTCAACGAGCGTTTGCAGGCGGCGCGCTTCTTCGCGGGCCTCGTCCAGTTTCCAATTCTTGACATCCCCAATGGTGCGCCGTATTGTTTGCCGGCCTAGTTTGGCTTCAAAGATGAACGACTTGGCGCCAGCGGTAGCGCGCACAGCAAGGCGGGGGGCATCGGTGTCCCAGATGAACGCCTGTTGCCTTCCTTGGGGACATGTGAAGGCGGCGATACGGGCCAGGGTGAGTCTCTCGCGTTGCATTATAGGCTCCCGGAAAGTTGGCTACACGGAATCCATGTAGCCACCATGTAGCCAAATTATATCAACGCACCTCCACATAAATCAACCTTATGATTCATGTAGCGCACGTGTTTATGCGGGTTTCAGAGGATTTTGGCGCTTACTGTGAATCTGTATCAACGCCGATAAATGGCCAAAAATTATGATTTGTATCATCAGGTGTTGGTTCGATTCCGACCGGGGGCACCATCCGAAACCGACAGTCAGGTCACTTATTCGGGCAGTCTTGGCGTTTCATGAATTCCGTCCGCAAAGCCTGACTTTCCCGCCCGCGGTTGGACATGTAATGGGCTCCTTGCAGTGTTGTTTCCAGCAGATGATCCCGCGGGTGCAGATCATGGCGGTGCGTCTGCGGGCACGATGACCGCAATTGCCTCGAGGATAAATTCATGGAATCCGAGTTACTGGCTGGCCTTCACCTGGGCGCCGCCGCCTTCGCTGCGACTGTCTTTGGAGGCATTGTCGTGGCGCTTGTTTTTCTTCTGCGGCAGAATCGGAAAGACCTTGATATCCTCAAGGAAGAACTGGAGTCCGAGGGCGCGGACGACGATGAAACCGCCGATTCCAAGCCGGGGAATCGCTTGTAAGCGTTCGATCACAGTCGTGGCTTGATCCTCAGCGTTCGGGACGGTTGAATCTCAATTTTCGTGACAAATTGCCCGCTGCTGCGAGCATGGCTTTGGCAACCGGGCTGTCCCACTCCACGCTGAATTCGCCGCCTGTGCCAAGCGATGTAATTGCGGCGACCATCATGCCCGAGTGATCGAAGACCGGGGCGCTGAAGCCGTTTATTCCCGGGGTCAGGCTGCCTGAAGCGCGCGAGATGCCGTGCCGGCGTACTTCTGTGAGTGACTTTTCGAGTTGACGGCGCGCGGTCGTGATCGAGATCTTGCCTGCTTGCGAAATTTCGCGAAGTTCCTCATCCAGCATCTGCCTCAGAAAAGGCGCGCGGAAGAAAGCGGCAAAGGCCTGCCCGGTTGCCGACTTGCAGAGTGGCAGTACGGTGCC
>CAZKSD010000268.1:0-3470 GCA_964555315.1 uncultured Dechloromonas sp. | reverse complement strand
GCAAATGGCTTGTGCAACATGGAATTCTCCTGAAAACGCAAGGGACGCGACCGCCCGGCTCGCTGGCTGTTGCGGTCGACGGCTAGGAAGGGGGCGTTTTCAGATAAAAGGCGGGCCGCGTTGCGGCGCGGCAGGCGGCGGAAAGGCGCTGCGCTCGTGCGCGCGCAGCGCTTCGCGAACGAACCCCGGCACGGCGGGGGGCGGCACGGCAACCGGCGCCGGCAACGCCGCGCCGAGATCGTGGGCGGCGAGGCACAGCTCGCAGACGTGACCTGGAAGCCCGCTGTCATTGTCCGCCGCATGGCCGACGGCATGCGCCTCCGCCGCCAGTTGGGCGAACAGGAGAATGGCAACGAGCAGGAGGCGTCGCAACGGATTCACGGCGCGATTCTAAACCCGATCATCGATCCGGGCGGTCGCCGCGTGCGGCTGTCCGCGGACGGCGGAACAGCCGTAATCGTCACCTTGAGCCAACCCCAGCCGCGGTTTGCCGCGCCCCGGCACTTACAGCTTGTAGATCAAGCTCGCGATCACGAAGTAGTTGAGGACCCCGAGAATGTCGATGGCGGTGGTCACGAACGGGCCGGTGGCGACCGCCGGATCGACCTTCAGGCGCTGGAAGATCATCGGCAGCAGCACCGCCAACAGGGCGGCGCCGGTCATGTTGCCGAGTATGGTCAGACCGACGACCTGGCCAAGCTGGAGGCTGTTGTGCATGAAGTAGCCGTAAAGCGCGAGGATCACGCCGTAGAACCCCCCCAGCACGAGACCGACGCGCAACTCCTTGAACACCAGCGGCACCGTATCCCTGACATCGATCGCGCCGGTCGCCAGACCGCGCACGGCAACGGTGGCGGACTGAACGCCGACGTTGCCGGCCATGCCCATGATCACCGGCAGGAACGCGCTGAGCACCAGCACCTGGCCCAGTATTTCCTCGTATTGTCCGATCACCGCCGTCGCCGCCAGGCCGCCGATGAACGCGGCCAGCAACCAGGGCAGGCGGATCCCGGCGATCTTGAACGCCGAGTGGGTCAGCGTCTCCGACTCGCTGGTACCCGCCATTTTCAGCATGTCCCGCGTCGTCTCTTCCTCGATGACGTCGATCACGTCATCGACCGTGACCATGCCGACCAGGACATTGTCCGCATCGACCACGGGAACGGCGAGCAGGCGATACTTGTCGACCAGCAGGGCGACCGTGGTCTGGTCGGCGTCCGTCGCCACACTCATCACGCGCCGGTTCATGATGTTGTGGAGCACCGTGCTGGGCCGCGACAACAGCAGCTGCCGCAGCGAGACGACGCCCACCAGGCGGCCGTCCTCGTCGGTCAGGTAGAGATAGAAGACCATCTCGACGGCTTCACGGCCGCGGATGTTCTCGATCGCCTGCTCGACGGTGAGGCTGTGCGGCAGCGAGAAGATATCGGTGGTCATGATGCCGCCGGCACTGTCCGGGTCGTACTTGAGCAGGGTTTCGACTTCCGACTTGCTGTCGCGGCCGAGCAGGGCCATCAGCTCGGCGCGTTGATCTTCGGGCAGATCACCGATGAGGTCGGCGAGATCATCCGGGGGCAGGCGTTCGAGCAGGCTGGCCAACTGACTGGCGCTCGACTCGGTCATCACCCGCGTGCGCAGGCCGGCGGGCATCTGACTGAAGACCTCGGCCGCCAATTCCTTGTCGCCAAGCGCATGGAAGATGTCAACCACGTGCTCGGGCGGCAGTTCATCGAGAATCGCCGCCAGGTCGGCAGGGTGGATCCGCGCCAACATCTTCTGCAGCGGGCCGCGAGCGTCGCGGTGATAGAGCCGGTCGATGGTCTCGATGAGACGTTTCTTCTTCGACTCGTAGGTGTTCGGCGTGACCGGCTTGGTATCTACATTGATATGCATTTTGCTTGACTCCCCAATCAATGCGCGTGCAGGAAGAATTGTCGTATTGGCGCAAACGCCGCGTAAACGCAGTCGCGTAGTGTAAACCCGAGAATCCGTGGGGTCTAGCGACAATTCGCCTTGGTGACAATTCGCCTTGGAGGAGGTCCGCCGCTGTCCCGGCGCGCTCAGTCGACCTGGACCAGCAACCCCTTGAGATACTCGCCTTCCGGGAAATTCAGCGCCACCGGATGGTCGGCCGACGCCGTCAGCCGGCGGACAATGCGCGCCTCGCGACCGGCATCGAGCGCCGCGCCGGCGACGATCTTCTGGAACAGTTCGGGCCCGATGCCTCCGGAACACGAGTAGGTCATCAGCATTCCGCCCGGCCTGAGCAGCCGGAAGCCGAGCACGTTGATGTCCTTGTAGGCTCGCGCCGCGCGCTCGGCGTGGGCGGCGGAGGGCGCGAACTTGGGCGGATCGAGGACGATCAGGTCGAACAGCCGGCCTTGCTTGCGGAAGTCGCGCAGGGCGAGAAAGACATCGGCTTCCCGCCATTCCGCGCGTTCGCCGGGCAATTGCGGATTGAGCGCCAGACTGGCCAGCGCCTGCTCGAGCGCCGGCCCGGACGAATCGATCGACAGAACCTGCGCCGCCCCGCCGGCCAGCGCCTGCAGCGAAAAGCCGCCGGTGTAGCAGAAGCAGTTGAGGACCTCCCTGCCCGCCGCCAGTTGGCCGAGCAGCGCCCGGTTGTCGCGCTGGTCGAGATAGAAACCGGTCTTGTGCCCGCCGGCGATGTCGACCGTCAGCCTGATGCCGCTTTCCTCGATGGTCAGCGGCGCGTCCGGCGCCGCGCCATGCAGCCAGCCCGTCGTTGGTTCCAGGCCTTCGAGTCCGCGCACGTCGGAGTCGGAACGCTCGTAGATGCGGGCGCAACCGGTCGCCTTGACCAGACCGGCAACGATGGCGCCGCGCCACTTGTCGGCGCCGGCCGAGGTCAGTTGCACGACGACGGTATCGCCGTAGCGGTCGGCGATGACGCCGGGCAGCCCGTCGGATTCGCCGTGAATCAGCCGCAGCCCCTGCTGGCCGCGCAGTTCGGGCAAGGACTGACGGCGCGCCACGGCAGCCGCGATGCGGCGCTTGAAGAAGGCATCGTCGACCGATTCCGCGCTGTCGAATGTCCAGAAGCGCGCGCGAATCTGCGACCGCGGGCTATACGCCGCGCGGCCCAGCGGCCGCAGGTTGTCGGCCAGCACCTCGACGGTATCGCCCGGCCGCGCCCGGCCTTCGAGACGCCCCACCGCGCCGGCGAACAGCCACGGATGGCGCAGCTTGAACGCGGAACGCTCCTTGCCCGGCAGCAGTATGAGCTGAGCCATGTTTTCTCGACTTCAAATGCAAGAAGCCCCGGTCACCTCGCGGCAACCGGGGCCTGGAAAATCCCGGCAGCGGCTCAGCCGCCCAGCGCCTTGCGGTTGCGGGCGTGACATTCGGCGGCGTAGATAACCTTGAACAGGGTCTTGCCGGTGCCCTTGAACAGGCGCTTGCTGGACTTGGAGACGCAGCGGCGCTCCAGGGAAGAACGGCGGGTACGG
>CAZKSD010000267.1:0-3492 GCA_964555315.1 uncultured Dechloromonas sp. | reverse complement strand
TGACCGCCTCGCGCTTCTGGTCCGGCATGCGCAACTGGTAGGCGACCAGCATGCCAGCGCCGTCGGCCCGCAGCGAATGACAGAACAGTGTCGGCCAGCCGAGCTGGCGCATCAGCGGGTGGGCGAATTCGTAGAAGGTATCGGAGAGGATCACCACCTGGTAATCCTCGCGCAGCTTGTCGAGGAAAGCCCGCGCGCCCGGCATCGGACCCATCCCGGCGATGACGCCCTGGATATCCGGGAGGCCGAGCTTGTGCTGGCGCAGGATGTCCAGCCGGTAGGTCATCAGCTTGTCGTAATCCGGCTCGTCCCGCGTCGTGCGCTTGAGTTCGGGAATGCCCGTGCGTTTGGAGAATTCGATCCAGATTTCGGGGACAAGGACTCCTTCGAGGTCCAGGCAGACGATTTGCACGGTCGGGCTCCCAGCGCGCGTATTTGCAAAGGCGCGATTCTAACCGATGAGGGGTGATTATCGGGCTGTTTTGGGCGTCGACCGCAGCAATGAAAGGTTTCCCGCGTGCTGCGCGCCGGCGGTCTCCCGCCAGCAGGCGGCCATGCCAGCGACACGACAAAGGCACTCAGGAAGCAAGCCCCTTTTAACCACCGCAATGAGGGTGCTGACGGCGCAGATAAGACAGTTCTCGCGGCAGCAGCACGTTGTTGCCGAAGGCATCCTCGCCGTAGCCGTGCCTGGCCAGGGTATCGACGTCCGCCAGCACCCGCTTGTCGCCGATGAAGGTGACGGTGAGGTCGGTGCGGATGTCGATTTGTCCGGTAGCCTGCAAGCCGGCGATCTCGGCCACGGTGTTTTCGAGGATGCCGCCCTCGCGCTGGCCGATCTGGTCCGAAAGCTGGAGCGGCTGGCGGTAGAGGACGATTTTTCCCTCGCCGGCAAGGCGATGAACGATCGCCAGAACGGCGGCTTCGGTGGCCGCCGCGTCGAGGGCGCCGGCCCGGTCGGGATGGACGCGGGCAATCTCCGCCGCCAGCCAGCGCCGCTTGCGGGCATTGATGGCCTCGTTGGCTCGGAACAGGTCAAGCGGGAACCCCGCGTCGAACAGCTTGCCGTCCAGGTCCATCCGCACCTCGCTGCCGTAATGCGCGACGATGCGCGCCACCAGGTTGGACGGGCGGACGTGAAAACCCCGATAACAGGGCACCGGCACCTCGAGGCGTCCCGGCTCCGCATAACGGCGCAGGATATCCTGGCTGAGGCGCTGGCCTGCGGCGAGATAGTCGCCGGAAAAGGCCATCGCGTAGCCGAACAGGGTTGCCAGGGTGGCGTCGGCATCGACCACCGGGCGCTCGCCCGGCACGGTGTCGCCGGTCACAGGACTGACATGACGCTCGTAGTAGTGCGCCAGGTCGGTGGCTATCCCGAGCAGGTGATAAATGACGCTGGCGTGACCGCGCAAGGTCGGCAGATCGGGGTCCGCCGTCTCGATCGAGGTCCCGGCGACGTGAGTGTCGTAGAGGGATTGCAGGTTGTGGAAGCGGAAGGCGAGCTGGCGCAGGCGTTCCTCGCTGACCGGGTCGGGGAAGCAGGCGGCATAGTTGGCCGGCGTTACGCGCGCCGCGGCCAGCATCCGATTGCTTTCGGCCGCCAGGTTGAGGAACTCAGTGGCCAGGTGGGCAACGGTGGTGGCGGCGTCGCCTGTGATGCGGTCGTCGCGGTTGCGGACCAGGCGCCCCGGCGGCAGTTGCTCGCCAAAATCGTCGGGCGACGGTGCGATGTCCTTGACTTTGATCCCAAGCCGCCCGGCTTCCTCCAGCAGTCCGGCGGCGACATCGGCGACGACGCCGCCGACGAGGCGCAGGTGGTCGCCGGTCGCGGCCTGGAAATCGGTCGCGGCCGGCTGCAGCCGGTAGGCCGGCAGGCGCCGCTGCACATGGGCCAGCGCCTGGCCGATGCGGGCGAAGTTCCTGAGGGTCGCCGTCAGGACGCGGAAGCGGTTCCAGCGGCGGTTATGGCTGGCGCCGTACTCGTCCAGCAGTTCTTCCATCCTTCCCGATTCCAGCAGCAGGCGGCCGCTGAGTGGTCGCGTCAGCGCCATTTCGCCGCTGCCCATCGCGGTCAGGCGGCGGGCGAGTTCAAGCAGGGACCGGCTGCGCCCGCACACCAGATCGTGAAACCGTTGGTCATCGATCGGTCGCTCTGCCGCCTGGCTGGCGGCGGATTTCTCGCTTGTCGCGTCGTCCATGATGAATTCCTTCCTTTCCGGCCCCGGGCTGTGGACCGCTGGGCGACATTTTCCGGCTTTCCGGCCAACTGACAAGCGAGGTTGGCCGCAACGCGATGGGTCTGGCGGGCCAGACAACCCGTGGTTCCGCAGCGTGCATGCAGCAGGCTTCAGTCGATGGCGGACAGCCCTTCCAGAGCCTCGTGCACCTCCAGCCAGCGCATCTCCGCCGCGTCGATCTGCTCACCCAGAACCCCCGCCTGCCGGTGCATTTCTTCGCTTTTCGAGCGGTCGACCGCAGCATAGAAGTCGGGATCGGCGAAACGGGTTTCGAGGGCGGACCTTTCCTCGTGCCACCTGGCCAGCTTGCGCTCGAGCTGCTCGATTTCCTTGAGCAGCGGCCGGCGTTGCGCCAGCAGCGCCTGCCGGTTGGCCCTGGCGTCGGCGCGCTGTTGCAGGCGCTCGTTCTTGCCGGCGGCGATCTCCGGCTGCGGCGCCTTCTCGGCATTGCGTCGGGCAGCCAGCCAGGCGGCGTAGTCGTCGAGGTCGCCGTCGAATTCGCCGACCCGGCCGTCGGCGACGAGCAGCAGCTCGTCGGCGCAGGTGCGCAGCAGGTGGCGGTCGTGCGAGACGACGACCATGCCGCCGTCGTAGTCCTGGAGCGCGAAGGTCAGCGCCTCGCGCATTTCGAGGTCGAGGTGGTTGGTCGGCTCGTCGAGCAGCAGCAGGTTGGGCCGGGTGCGGATCAGCAGGGCCAGCGCCAGGCGCGACTTCTCGCCGCCGGAGAAGGGGCCGACGGCGCGCGTCGCCATGTCGCCGCGGAAGTCGAAGCCGCCGAGGTAGTCGCGCAGCTCCTGTTCCGGCGTCAGCGGCTCCAGCTTCTGCATGTGCCACAGCGGTGATTCCTCCGGGCGCAGCTGCTCGAGCTGGTGCTGCGCGAAATAGCCGATCCGCAGCGCCTTCGCCTCGCGCCGCTCGCCGCCCTGCTGCGCGACGGCGCCGGCGAGCAGCTTGACCAGCGTCGACTTGCCGGCGCCGTTGCGGCCGAGCAGGCCGATGCGGCAGCCGGGGCGCAGGGTCAGCGTGACGTCTTGCAGGATGTTGCGGTCGACATAGCCGGCAGCGGCATTTTCGATGCTTAGCAGCGGGTCGGGCAGGGCGCTCGGCTGGCGGAAGCTGAAATGGAAGGGCGAGTCGACGTGGGCGGCGGCGACGGTCTCCATGCGTTCGAGCATCCTGACCCGGCTCTGCGCCTGCCGCGCCTTGGTCGCCTTGGCCTTGAAGCGCTCGACGAAGCGCGTCAGGTGGGCGA
>CAZKSD010000266.1:0-3510 GCA_964555315.1 uncultured Dechloromonas sp. | reverse complement strand
ATATCCCTGCCACGGCCTTCATGGTCGGCGATACGCGGATGTGTTCGTGCCTGGAAAAGGCGGGGGTCAAGGTTGGCACGGTCGAACACCTGATGTCGGCGTTTGCCGGCCTTGGCATCGACAACGCCTGGGTCGATCTGGATGCACCGGAAGTGCCCATCCTCGATGGCTCGGCTTCGCCTTTCGTCTTCCTGATTCAGTCGGCAGGCATAGAGGAGCAGAATGCCGCCAAGAAGTTCATTCGCGTCACCCGATCCGTCGAGGTTCGCGATGGCGACAAGTGGGCGCGCTTCGAGCCTTATGACGGCTACAAGCTGACCTTCTCGATCAATTTCAATCATCCGGCGATCGACAAGTCGGCGCAGAAGTCTGAAATCGATTTCGCCGAGCATTCCTACGTTCGTGAAGTAGCCCGCGCACGCACCTTCGGCTTCATGCAGGAAGTCGAATACCTGCGCGAAAGCGGTCTCGCCCTCGGCGGCGGGCTGGAAAATGCCATCGTTCTCGACGAGTTCCGTGTTCTCAACCAGGATGGCCTGCGCTACGGCGACGAGTTCGTCAAGCACAAGATCCTCGATGCCGTCGGCGACCTCTACCTGCTTGGTCATCCGCTGCTGGCAGCCTACTCGTCGCACAAGGGAGGGCATGCGCTCAACAACCTGCTTGTCCGCGAACTGCTCGAGCAGCGCGAATGCTGGGAGTTGGTGACCTTCGAACAGGCGGAGCGGGCGCCGGCGGGCGTGACCCGCTGGCTGAACCAGCACGCATAGTCCCGCATGTGGCTGCTGCGCCTGCTTGCAGTCATTCTGCTGATCGCCATCGGCGCCAGCCTGCTGATCTACGTCATCAGCGGCAACCGCGGTTACCTGCTGCTTTCCTGGCGGCTCTTTCGCTACGGAATCGTCTTTGCGCTGATTGTCTTTGCGCTGATGATCATCGAGCGGATCGCTGTCATTCCAGTCTAGCGGCACGCGCCAGCAACCCATCCAGCGCCTTGCGCAGCGGCCCGTCCGGCAGGCTCGCCGAGGCTGAACCGAGCGCCGCGCAGGCTCCTGCGGAGAGGGGCTTCGCGGTCGAAGGCATTGATTGGAAGGGGATTTGGCGGGGTTGAACTTTCACTTCGATGCGGTTACACTCCGCCCCTCCCTTGGATAACTCGTCGCACATACGCTGATTCAACTGGCGGATCTTGGCGGCGGCCGCGCCGTTGTCGGCGTGGATAACGATTTTCCCCGACTTGTAGTTGGCAATGCGGGCGACGTCGCGCAGTCCCGCCGGGGCAGCCGCTTCGAAGCGCCGCGCCAGGTCAAGCAGCAGTCTGGCATGGGCCATCACCCTGCCGGCGCCGGAATCATTGTCAAGATAGTGCTCAAGCGTGCTGGTCATAGGAGGTTCAGTGCAGATCATTCTTGTTTCCCGCCACCTCAAGGCAGCGCGGACAATCACCATTATGCCTCGCCATCTGGCGATTGCGGGCTGCGCATTCATCACTCTCGTCATCGCGGCGGCGGCGGGGCTTTCGTCGCTAACCGCCCGCTCGGGAGCCTTCGACACCGGGCGGGGCATCCTCGCCCAGGAACAGGAAACTCACCGTGCCCAGCAGTACGTCAACAACAACCTGCAGTTGTTGGCCACGCGCCTTGGCGAGTTGCAAGCGCAGCTCCTGCATCTCGACACGCTGGGCGAACAGCTCTCGGCGCTTGCCGGAATCAAGCGTGAAGCGCCGCCGGAGCGTCGACCGCAGGGCGGACAAGGCGGCGCCTTCGTGGCGGCGCCACCGGGAGCCGAAGAACTGCAGCGCGAAATCGACCGTCTGTCCCGGCAAGTCGAACTGCGAACCGACGAACTGGCCGTGCTCGAATCACGTCTTCTGGAGAAACGGGTCAGGGAGCGCCTGCTGCCGACCACACTGCCGGTCAGGGAAGCCTATCTCGGCTCGCCGTTCGGCCATCGCAGCGATCCGATTCTCGGCCAGCGGGCGATGCACGAGGGAATCGACTTCAATGCCCAACCAGGTACGCCGGTTGTCACGGCTGCCGACGGCGTCGTGCTGTCCGCGGCCTATCAGAACGATTTCGGCAACATGATCGAAGTTGACCATGGCGACGGCCTGACCACCCGCTATGCCCACCTTGCGCGGATGAACATCAAGCATGGCAGCCTGGTCAAGCGCGGCGAAGTGATCGGCGCGGTCGGCAGCACGGGCCGTACGACCGGCCCGCACCTGCATTTCGAGGTGCGCATGCTCGGCGTCGCGCAGAATCCGGCACACTTCCTCAAGCAAGGCGAGGAATACGCGATGCTCAGGCGGCGCTGAGGCGTTCAGCGGAGCCTGTCCAGGTCGTCGCCGTCGGCCGCGGTCTGCGTGGTAGAATCAATCTTTTGCCGCACCCGCGCAACCAGACACCATCGCGATGATCTCCGGCCTACTCAGAAAAGTCTTCGGCAGCCGCAACGACCGGCTGATTAAGCAATACGCTCAGACCGTCAAGCGCATCAATGCGTTCGAGCCCGCCATCCAGGCGCTGACCGACGAACAACTGCGGGCCAAGACCGCCGAGTTCCGCGAGCGCCACGCTCGGGGCGAGTCGCTCGACGACCTGCTGCCCGAAGCCTTCGCGGTCGTCCGCGAGGCCGGCAAGCGCGAACTCGGGATGCGCCATTTCGACGTCCAGTTGATCGGTGGCATGGTCCTGCATTACGGCAAGATCGCCGAAATGCGGACCGGCGAAGGCAAGACGCTGGTCGCCACGCTGCCTTCCTATCTGAACGCCATTTCCGGCAAGGGCGTGCATGTCATCACGGTCAACGACTACCTGGCCAGCCGCGACGCCGAGTGGATGGGGCGCCTGCACCGCTTTCTCGGGCTTACCGTTGGCTGCAACCTGTCGCAGATGGACCATGAGGCCAAGCAGGCAGCCTACGCCGCCGACATCACCTACGGCACCAACAACGAGTTCGGCTTCGACTACCTGCGCGACAACATGGTTTATTCCGCCGAGCAACGCGTGCAGCGCGGCCTCAACTACGCCATCGTAGACGAGGTGGATTCCATCCTGATCGACGAGGCCCGCACGCCGCTGATCATTTCCGGGCAGGCGGAAGATCACACCGATCTCTATCTGCGCATGAAGGTTGTCGTGCCCAAGCTGACGCGGGCGATGGAGGAAAAGGGCGAGGGTGATTACTGGGTGGACGAGAAGGGCCATCAGGTCCATCTGTCGGAAGCCGGCTACGAGCATGCCGAGGATCTTCTGCTCGAACACGGCCTGCTGCAGGAAGGACGCAGCCTGTACGATGCGGCGAACATCACGCTGATGCATCACCTCAATGCCGCCCTGCGCGCGCTGACGCTGTTCCAGAAGGACCAGCAGTATGTGGTGCAGAATGGCGAGGTGATCATCGTCGACGAGTTCACCGGCCGCCTGATGGCCGGCCGGCGCTGGTCGGATGGTCTGCACCAGGCGGTCGAGGCCAAGGAAGGCGTGCAGATCCAGGCCGAGAACCAGA
>CAZKSD010000265.1:0-3566 GCA_964555315.1 uncultured Dechloromonas sp. | reverse complement strand
GCTTCGTGACGACGCCCAGGAAGCCAACAACAGCGCCCAGGAGTCCGCAATGAAAAAGCCCCGCTACCGCGCCGCAGCCGTCACGGTTCTGCTCGCCTGCACGTCGACATTCGCTTTCGCCTACGACGGCGACTGGAAGCGCGGCCGCATCTACTACCGCAGCGTGTGCACCGCCTGCCACGCCGCCCAGGCCGGCGGCTCGATCGCCCCGAGCGAGATGACCAAGGCGCAGTGGCAGGCCTACCTGCAGGCCGACAAGCACGCCAAGGGCAAGGACTCGATGAAGCAGTATCTCGGCAAGCCTTACCGCGCCAGCATCAAGGCGCAGAACAAGGCCGCGGAGAAATTCGCCGACGTTCCGGAAGACGAACTGTTCGAAGACATGAAGGCCTTCGTCATCAAGGGCGCCAAGGATGGCGACTCGCCGGCCAGCTGCAGCTGACCCGCCGCGAATTTGCTTCATCTTCCCGGTTGACCGTAACCCACGCTGAACTCAGGAGTCCATCATGAAATCCGTTCGTCTGATCGCTGTCGCAAGCCTGCTCGCCGCCCTGGGTGCCGCCCCGCTGCCCCAGGTTTCCGTCGCGCTCGCCGCGGACGCCGCCACCGTCCAGCCGAAGGAAGGCTGGTACGCCAAGCTGGTCGACAATGCCTTCGTCACCCGCTACGCCGTGCTGCCCAAGCCGGACGGCGTGCAGATCATCGATTCGCGCCCGACCGCCCGCAAGTTCGACCCGGGCCACATCCCGACCGCGATCAACATCCCGGACACCCAGTTCGACAAGATGGCCGACCAGTTGCCGGCCGACAAGAACACGCTGCTGATCTTCTACTGCGACGGTCTTGAATGCATGCTCAGCCACAATTCGGCCTACAAGGCCGAAAAGCTGGGCTACGCCAACATCCGCGTCTATGCCGAGGGCTACCCGGAGTGGATACAGAAGGGTCATGTCGGCGCCGTCAGCGTGCCCTACATCAAGAAGCTGCTCGACGAAAAGGCGCCGATGGTGCTGATCGACTCGCGCCCGAAGGAGCGCAAGTTCGACAAGGGCCACATTCCCGGCGCGATCAGCCTGCCCGATTCGCAGTTCGACAAGCTGGCCGGCGAACGCCTGCCGGCCGACAAGGCGACGCCGCTGTACTTCTACTGCGAGGGTCTGAGCTGCGTATTGAGTTCGGACTCGGCCGCGAAGGCGGTCAAGCTCGGCTACACGAAGGTCATGGTCGTTCCCGAAGGCTACCCGCTGTGGGCCAAGCTCTACGGCGCCGGACCCACGGCCGGCAGCGCCCCCGCGGCAGCCGTCCCGGCCATCCAGCAAGGGAAGGAAAGCGGCACCATCACCGCCGCCTCGTTCGAGAAGATCTTCAAGGAAGCGCCGGACAGCATCCATATCATCGACGTCCGCGACGCGAGGGAATTCGCGACCGGCGCCTTCAAGGGCGCCCGCAACGTCCCGATCAATGCGCTCGAAAAGCGCATCGACGAACTGCCGGCCGACAAGCCGATCGTCTTCGTCTGCGGCGCCGGCGGGCGCAGCGGCGAGGCGGTCGACATGGCCAAGCTGCTCAAGCCGGCGCTGAAGACCTACTTCATGGACGCCGACATCAAGTGGACAAAGGACGGCAGCTACACCATCGTCGAGAAGAAGTAAGCGGAGCCTGCCATGCTGAAATCAAGTCTGCTTGCGGCGTTGACCGCAATCACCCTCGGCTTGCCCGGATTTTCGGCCCAGGCTGCGGATGTGAAGCTTAACACCACGGCCGACCACGGCAAGTTCAAGGAGTTGCAGCGCGAATTCACCTCCGGCCCGGAGGTGACCAAGGTCTGCCTGACCTGCCACACCGAAGCCGCGCAACAGATCCATCGCACCAAGCACTGGACCTGGGAGGTCGTCAATCCGCTGAACAACCAGAAGCTGGGCAAGAAGAACGTCATCAACAACTACTGCCTGTCGACGGCGACCAATCTCGGCGCCTGCGCCACCTGCCACGTTGGGTACGGCTGGGTCAATGCGAGCTTCGACTTCAAGTCGCAGGAGAATGTCGACTGCCTCGTCTGCCATGACACCAGCGGCAACTACAAGAAGCTGCCGGGCGGCGGCCAGCCGCCGGTCAAGGACACCGAGAATCCGCCGGGATCGGGTAAGACCGTCAAGGCGATCGACCTCGCCGCGATTGCCCGGAAGGTCGGCAAGACCAGCCGCGACAGTTGCGGCGCCTGCCACTTCTTCGGTGGCGGCGGCGACGGCGTCAAGCACGGCGATATGGACACCTCGCTCGCCGCGCCCGACAAGGAGGTCGATGTCCACATGGACGCCACCGGTCTCGACTTCACCTGCAGCACCTGTCACAAGGCGCCCGCTCACGACGTGGTCGGCAGCCGTTACATGCCGACCGGCAAGGATGCCGGCGAAGCCCACATGCGCGGCAAGGTCAACAAGTCCAACCCGGCCACCTGCCAGTCCTGCCACGGCCAGTCGCCGCACAAGGCGGGAGCGCAACCGGCGAAGCTGAACCAGCATACCGACAAGGTGGCCTGCCAGACCTGCCACATCCCGCAGTTCGCCCGTGGCGGCGTGCCGACCAAGATGCACTGGGACTGGTCCACGGCCGGCAGGCTCAGCCCGGAAGGCAAGCCGATGCTGAAGAAGGACGCCAAGGGCCACGTCATCTACGACTCGCGCAAGGGCGATTTCGTGCTTGCCGAAAATGTCAGGCCGGAATACGGCTGGTTCAACGGCGAAGTCACCTACACCCTGCTCGGCGACACCGTCAGCAAGGAAAAGGGCGTGACGCTGATCAACGCCCTCGGCGGCAGCGCCAGCGACGGCCGTTCGCTGATCTGGCCGATGAAGGTCATGCGCGGCAGCCAGCCCTACGACCCGGTCAACAAGACGCTGGTCAAGCCGCACGTTGCCGGCAACGACGATACGGCCTTCTGGAAGAACTTCAACTGGGAAAAGGCCATCGCGACCGGCATGCAGGCGGTCAACGCTCCCTTCTCGGGCCAGGTCGATTTCCTGAAGACCGAAATGTACTGGCCGATCACCCACATGGTCGCGCCCAAGGAAAAGGCGCTCGGCTGCGGCGAATGCCACGCCAGGGGCGGACGCCTCGACAAGATCGAGGGCGTCTATATCCCGGGTCGCGACAGCAACCATTGGATCGACCTCATCGGCTGGCTGGCCGCCGGCGCAACCCTGGCCGGCGTCCTGCTCCACGGCCTGCTGCGCGTCGCGCGCCGCAAGAACTGATCGCGAGGCTCTCGTCATGGAACGCATCTACATCTTCACCCGCTTCGAACGCTTCTGGCACTGGACGCAGGCCCTGCTCATCATCATCATGCTGATTACCGGCTTCGAGATCCACGGCAGCTACAAGCTGCTCGGCTTCGCCAGGGCCGGCCAGTGGCACGCCACCGCAGCCTGGGCGCTGATCACCCTGTGGGTGTTCGCCATCTTCTGGCACTTCACCACCGGCGAATGGCGCCAGTACATCCCGAGCTTCAGGAACATCGACAAGGTGATTCGCCATTACGCCTGGGGCATCTTCCAGGGCGAGCCGCA
>CAZKSD010000264.1:0-3640 GCA_964555315.1 uncultured Dechloromonas sp. | reverse complement strand
CGGCCTTGACGCCGCTGCCGCCGTTGACCTCGCCGGTCAGCCGCCAGCCGAGGTGACGCCATTCGACGCCGGCACCGCAGCGGATCCAGGATTGGCTGTCGCCGTCGAAATCGGCTCTTGCCGAGTAGTTGTGGGCGAAGACGCGCCAGTTGTCGGCGATCGGGCGGCTGTAGAGATAGCTGTCGATCGACCAGTCGCGGCTGCCGAAGTAGTTGACGTCCTGCCCTTGGCCGTAGCCGGCCTCGACATAGAGCTCGTAACTGTCGTACAGCTCGTAACTGCGCCGGGCGCGGCGCACGGCGCTGTTATCCGGATCGAGCCCGGTGGCGGAGTCGAGCGCGGCGCGGGCGGCCGGCCAGTCCTGCAGGGTGAGCCGGTTCTCGGAAAGGTCGGCATGCAGCGCGGGATTGATCGGATCGGAGCCGATGCTCCGGCGCAGCATCTCGTCGCCCTGGCGCGGCCAGCCACGGGCCAGGGCCAGGCTGGCGGACGACTGGCGGGCTTCGCTGTTGTAGGGAATGGCGGCATGGCGGGCGTCGATGCGGGCCTCCGCCTCATTCAGCCGGTCGGCGAAGACGCGCACGCGGTCGGCGGTGATGTCGGCGCTCAGGCGCTCGCCGTTGTAGCGGCCGTCGAGGTGGCGGCGTTCCGGCAGGCGCGCGGCATAACCGTCGATGTGTGCGGTCGCGGCATCGAGTTGTTCGGTTTCGACGAGCGCAAAGAAGAGCCCGAGATTGGCGTCGAAGTCGTCCGGGTTGGCGTCGACCGCCCGCTGATAGAGGGTCAGCGCCTCCTGGGGGCGGCGCAGTTCGAGATAGCTGCCGGCCACATCGCGTTCAGCCCAGAGCGGCACGGGAATGCCTCTGGCGACCAGGGTTTCGTAAAGCGCGACGGCATCGGCGGCGCGGCGGCGGGTGGCCAGGGCGCTGATGCGGTCGGTCAGGCGGCGTCTGTCTTCGGCGTCCGGCACCTTGCCGGCAAGAAATTCGGCGGCGAGCGGGTCGCTCGCGGTCAACGCCTGGTCAAGGCGCAAGAAGCGCTCCGGTCCCCGCAGGGTATTGCGGTCGATCATGCCGTAGCGGATGTCGAGAGCGATGCGGTCGCCAGCCATCGCCCGTCGCTCGTCGGCGGAGAGCGGCGCCTCGAGCGCGGCGGCCTGCGTGAACAGACCGAGGCGCATGGCGGCCAGCCAGGCGGCCTTGCGCGCCTCGATGTTATCCGGCTGGCGCATGAGGATGGCAAGTTGGTGGCCGAGCTCCGGTGCCCAGTCGTCGCCGCCTTCCGCCTTGGTTGGTGCCGGGGTGGGATACCTTGCTTTTGGCCGCATCCCCCAGTCCTCGCCGGCGCTGGCCGTGGCCACGGCCAGGGTGAGGCAAAGCAGCATGGTAAGGCGCAATAGATTCATGGTTGCGGATTGTAGCTTTTCGCGAGCAATGCCTGGGCGGCGCGGCGGCCGCTGCGCACCGCGCCTTCGAGCGTTGCCGGGTAGTCAGCCCAGGTGTAGTCGCCGGCCAGCACGATGCGGGGATCGGGTGTCCGGTGATCGGGGCGGGCGATGTTCGGGCGGCAGGCGAAGGTGGCGCGCTTCTCGCGGATGACCTTGTGCCACAGCGGCGGGCCGGGCATGGCGAGTTCGGCGACGAGCGCTGCGGCCAGTTCGTCGTCGGCGAGCGCTTCCCAGTCGCCGTGGCCGCTGAGCACGCAGGCGAGCAGGCCATTGCCGCGGTCGACGATCCACTGGCCATGTTTTCCCGATTGCTGCTGCAGCGGGAAGGCGAGGGCGGTTTTTGCCGCGAATTGCAGGTAGACCGTGGCGATCGGTTCGAAATCGAAAGCGGCGGCGAGCGCCGGCCACAGCTTGCCGGCGTGTTGCGGGGCGGTGGCGATGATGATTGCATCGTAATTGCCGCCGGCGATTGCGATGCCCGCCGGCGTCGGAGTGAGGCCGGCGACGCGCGTACCGAGATGCAGCGTCGCGCCGCGGGCCGCCAGCCAGCGCACGGCCGGTTCGGGAAGCAGGTCGCCAAGGCTGGCGCGCGGCAGCAGGAGGTCGGTGTCTTCGCGCCGCGCGCTGCCCAGGCTGTCGCGCAGCACGTTGGCGAAGATCCGGGCGGAAGCGCGTTCGGCGGGAATGTTGAGGGCGGCGAGGCAGAGCGGTTCCCACAGATGGCGGCGCAGGGCGCCGGTCTGCCCGGCGGCGTCGAGCCAGGCGGCCACCGTCGTGTCGCCCGGCAAGCGGAAGTCACGGCGCTTGACGCCTTGCATCCACCGCCCGGTTCTTGCCTTTTCCCGCCAGTCGACCGCGGATGCCGTCAGCAGGCCCCAGGCGACGTTGAGCGGCGCCGGCCAGCGCGGCAGGGCCAGGCGGAAGACGCCGGGTTCGACGACCTGCAGCGGGCGCCGGTCGAGCAGGCGTTCGGGATCGGCGCCGATGCGGCGCATCAGGGCCAGCGTTTCGCGGTAGGCGCCGAGCAGGATGTGCTGGCCGTTGTCCAGCGCGCGGCCGTCGATGACGACCGAGCGGGCGCGCCCGCCGGGAACGCGGCCGGCTTCATAAACGGTGGTGGCGACCCCGGCCGCCGTCAGTTCGACCGCGGCGGCGAGTCCCGCCCAGCCGCCGCCGATGACGGCGACCTTCATGCGAAGGCCCAGGTTTTCCAGGCGATCCAGAGCTTGCGCACCGGGGTCAGCGCGATGCGCTGGTGCAGGACCCGGAAGTTGTCGCGGCGTATTTCGTCGAGCAGGGTGCGATAGATCGCCGCCATGATCAGGCCGGGGCGCTGGCTCCCGCGGTCGACGGCCGGCAACTGGGCAATTGCCTGCGCGTAGTATTTCTCGGCGCGTTCGGTCTGGAAGCGCATCAGCGCCGTGAAGTTGTCCGAATAGCGGCCGTTGAGGATGTCGGCGGCCGGCACGTCGAACTGCTTCAGCTCGTCGATCGGGATGTAGATGCGGCCGCGGCGGGCGTCCTCGCCGATGTCGCGGATGATGTTGGTGAGCTGGAAGGCCATGCCGAGGTCGTGGGCGTATTTCTGCGTCTGGCGGTCGCGAGCGCCGAAAATCTCGGCGGCGAGCAGGCCGACGACGCTGGCGACGCGGTAGCAGTACAGCGACAGGCCCTTGAAGTCGAGGTAGCGCGTCTGCTGGAGGTCCATCTCCATGCCGTCGATGATCTCCAGCAGTTGTTCCGCGGGCAGGTGGAAGCGCGCGCTGGCGGCTTGCAGGGCCAGCCCGACCGGGTGCTGCGGCTGGCCGTCGGCGACGCGCCCGATTTCCTGGCGCCACCAGGCCAGCTTGGTCGAGGCCAGCGCCACATCCTGGCATTCGTCGACGACGTCATCGACTTCGCGGCAGAAGGCGTAGAGGGCCATGATCGCGCGCCGGCGCTCGGCGGGCAGGAACAGGAAGCTGTAGTAGAACGAGGAGCCGCTGGCGGCGCACCTTTCCTGGCAGTAATGGTCGGGATTCATTGCCTACATTGTAAGGGAACGCCCGGCCACGACCAGCCAGTCGCGCTTGCCGAGCTTCGGCCGGCGCGCGAACACGTTGCCGCGGACGCGGCGCAGGCGTTCGAGGATGCGCAGGCCGCCCTGGACGGTCAGGCGGATTTCCCAGCCGAGGCGGCCGGGCAGGGCATGGA
>CAZKSD010000263.1:0-3648 GCA_964555315.1 uncultured Dechloromonas sp. | reverse complement strand
CTCGCCATGCTCGGCGAAAAGCCCGAATGGGTGCACGACCTGGGCGACGCCTTCCTCGACCAGCCGAAGGAGGTCATGGACTCGGTGCAATTCCTGCGCGCCAGGGCCAAGGAGGCCGGCAACCTGAGCAGCAACGAACAGCAGATCGTCACTGTCGAGGCCGCGCCACCGCCGCCCCAGACGATCGTCGTCAATGCGCCGCCACCGCCAACGCAGATCATCGCCATCGCCCCGGCCAACCCGCAGGTCGTCTTCGTGCCCATCTACAATCCGGTTCACGTCTTCGGCCCGTGGTGGCACCCGCTGTTTCCGCCCTTCTTCTTCCCGCCGCCGCCGGTCTGGGGATTCGGCTGGAACCCGGTCGCCACCGCCATCTGGTGGGGCGTCGGCATCGGCGTGACGAACGCGCTGTGGGGCGGCGTCAACTGGGGCCGGCGCGACGTCAACATCAACGTCAATCGCTGGAACAACATCAACGTCAATAACCGCATCACGTCCAATAACCGGAACGTGAACTGGAACCACAACCCCGGCAACCGGCGGGGCATCCCCTATCGGGATGCCGCGACACGCGATCGGCTGCAGCAGACCAGAATAGGCGAGCGTGGCGGACTTCAGGATTTTCGCGGGCGTGAGGATCAGCGGGCGCAGGCGCGCGCGGCACTGAGTGATCGTGTCGGCGCCGAGAACCTGGATCGCAATGCGCTGCGTGACATCGACCGCAGCCAGATTCCGCAGCGGCCGGCGGCTGGCTCCGGCGCTGCGGCGCGCGATCGCGCGGGAAACATCAATCGCAGCCAGCTTCAGAACCGGGCTGCCAACATCGATCGCAACCCGGCCCAGGATCGCGCGAGCAACATCGACCGTAGCCAGGTGCGGGATCGGGCAGCGAACGTAGATCGCAGCCAGGCCCGTGACCGCGCCGCCAACATTGATCGCAGTCAGGTCCAGAACCGTGCCGCCAAAGTCGACCGCCGGCCCGCGCCGAGCCGCAACGAAAGCGCCGCACGAACCAATCGCGACAATGCACTGCGAGGAGCCAGCAACAGCCAGCAGACGCGCCAGCAGATCGACCGCGGCCAGGCCAGCCAAGCCGCCCAGCGACGCACCGCGAACCAGCGCCAGGGCAACGTTTCGCGCCCCGCGGGTGGTGGCGCCGCCGCCCAGCGACAGCGCAATCGCTAATCATGGAGCCAACGATGAATAATCGAATGATGAGCAATCGATGGTTCAAGAGCGCTGCGGCGCTGCTGTTAGGGCTGGCGCTGTCAGTGCCGCTTGGTGCCGCCGCCGCCCCGCAAAAGACTTTTGCCACGCCGGAAATTGCCGTGGAAGCACTGGTTGACAGCCTCGCGCGCAATGACGATGCCGAGATGCGGGCGATTCTCGGCCTCAAGTACAATCAACTGTTGTCGCTCGATGACCCTTCGGCCGAGGATCGCCTGGCTTTTCTCGCCGCCTGGGCGAAAGGACACCGCATCCTGCGTGACAGCGACACGCTGGCGCACCTCGAAGTGAGCAGCGGCTGGACCTTCCCGATTCCGGTAGTGCGTAACGCCAGCGGCTGGGTCTTCGACACGCAGGCGGGCAAGGAAGAAATGCGCACCCGCCGCATCGGACGTAATGAACTGGCGGCGATAGAAACCATGCGCGCCTACGTGGAGGCGCAGGGGGAATATGCCGAGCAGGACCGCAACGGCGACGGCATCCGCGAGTTTGCCCAAAAGATTTTGAGCTCCCCGGGCAAGCACGACGGCCTCTACTGGCCGACGGCAGACGGTGAGCCGGAAAGCCCGGCGGGTCCGCTGCTTGAGACAAGAGACCTGAAGGACGGCTACCACGGCTACCGCTTCAGGATTCTCAAGGCACAGGGCAAGGCGGCGCCAGGCGGTGCGCGCAGCTATGTGAAGGACGGGCGCATGACCGAGGGGTTCGCGCTGGTTGCCTGGCCCGCCCGCTACGGCGAGACCGGCGTGATGACCTTCATCGTCAATCAGGACGGCGTCGTGTACCAGAAATATCTGGGCCCCAACACAGCGACCATTGCCGGCGCGATGACACGCTTCGACCCCGACGCTTCGTGGACGGCGCTTCCCGCGCGCTGAGGCAAGGATAGGAGAGGAATCCGGCTGTTCCGGAAGCCCCCGGGAAGCGGGTGGTTTTCGGGCGGTTCCGCGGGTTGACCGCGCCTCGGGGAAACCGGGAGACAGGCCCGCCCCGGATTGCTCAGATTTCCCCATTCCGCGAAAGAAGGATCGCGATGGGACATGTCTCCGGGAATTCGGCGAAGACCAGCACCATGCAAGCGGTGATGGGGACTGCCAGGAAGGCGCCAGGGAGTCCCCAGAGGGCCGACCAGGCGGCCAGCGCGACACCAAAATCCGCAGACTGCATCGTCGCGAACGCAACGGGAAAAAGGACGCCCAGGACCGAACCAAGGTAAGGAACGTAGTTCAGCATCCCGATCAGTACGGCCCAGAATGCCGCAAATTCGACGCCGACTAATTCCAGTATCGCCCAACTGACCAGACCCTGTATGACGCTTACCACGGTCTTGAGCGCGAGATACGCACCGATCCTGGCATTGACCTGGGCGACGATGTTCTGAATCTGGCGGACGTTCCGCGGATCACTGGAAATCCTGGCGAAGAGCGGCCCGGGTGGGCGCCAGTTCGACTCCCTGCCGGTCGGCGACGCTCTGGACAGCATTCAGGAGTGATGCGGCACAGGTCGGCGCCGGCGCCGACAAGGGATAACCGGTCCGGGGGGGGCAGGAAACGTCCGACGAGCGGAAGTCGCACGAGGATTCGGCCCAGCCCGACGATGACGTGGATACTGAAGACGATCGGAACGAAAACGCCTTTTCCGATGTGGAGCACCCAGCCAATGGCCAGCGCGAAGATCGCCCCATATACGGTGGCTTGAAAGCGCGAATTCATGGCGACATCCGCCGTGCAAGCCGGGACCGTCCAGGTTTCCCGAACCACCGCCGGGCGCAGTTCATCGTTTGGAGTCTGGCGGAGTTGAACCCGACTCGAACGAAGCACCCTCGGCGCGCAACAGCTCCCGCGCGTGGTCGAGGGTGATGTCCGTCACCTCGACCCCGCCGAGCATCCGGGCAATTTCGCGCACGCGTCGCTCTTCGTCGAGAGGTTCGATCGAGCTGAGGGTCACGCCGTCGCGGATCGCCTTGCTCACCTGCCAATGCCACTCGGCGCGGGCCGCGACCTGCGGCAGGTGGGTCACGCACAGCACCTGACGCTCATCGCCGAGTTCGCGCAGCAGGCGGCCGACGATTTCGGCGACGCCGCCGCCGATGCCGACATCGACCTCGTCGAAGATCAGGGTCGGCACGCTGGCCGAACGCGAGGTCAGCACCTGGATGGCCAGACTGATCCGCGACAGTTCTCCGCCCGACGCCACCTTGGCCAGCGGCTTCGCCTCCAGCCCGGCCAGGCCGCCGACACGGAACTCGACCTGCTCCAGGCCGTGGGCCGCGCCCTCGGCCATCGGCAGCAGGGCCACCTCGAAGCGCCCGGACGCCAGCGCCAGCTTCTGCATCAGCGCGCTGACCGCCCCCGCCATCTCGCCGGCGACGCGCCGCCGCCCGGCTGACAGTTCGCCGGCCAGATCCAGAAATTCGCCATG
>CAZKSD010000262.1:0-3650 GCA_964555315.1 uncultured Dechloromonas sp. | reverse complement strand
CCGTTGTCCTGATCGCTGACCAGACTCTGCTCGTGCCGCCCTTCCGAACCGAGGGCCAGCCAGCACCAGGAGCCCTTCGGCATCCGGTGGCGGCGCGCTGTGAGTTCGATGACGCGGACGGTCAGGCGATCGTTGAACGCCGCGATCAGACGCGTCAGCAGACCCCCGCTCAGGTCCCGCGCGGCGAAATCCCGGAGAAACTCGTGGACCCGGACGGCCATCCGCGGCGCATCGTCGAGGATCGCGAAGGCATCGAGTTCATTCTCGAGGGCCAACTGCCGGCGGCAGGGAAGAATGCCTTCCAGCGACCAGGGCATGTCAGTACTTGACCCTGGCGAAGTAGGTCTTCTCGGAAGCCTCCAACGCCTGGCGCACCGTGACGATGTCCATCGCTTCCAGCAGCGGCACCATCCGCAGGAACACCTCGGCCGTCGCCAGGGCATCCTCCAGGGCATTGTGACGGACATCGATCTCGATGCCCAGACGATCCAGGATGTCGTCGAGCTTGTGCGACTCCTGGTTCGGGTGGACCACCGCCGACAGCAGCAGGGTATCGAGGACCGGCTGCGCGAAACGGACGCCGGTTCGCTGCTCCTTCAGTTGCAGGAAGCGCATGTCGAAAGCCGCGTTGTGGGCGATCAGCACGGTATCCGCGCAGAATTCGTGGAAGGCCGGCAGGACCAGGTCGATGTTCGGCTTGCCGCGCACCATGTCCTCGGTGATGCCGTGGATCGGGATCGATTCGGGCCGGAGGGGCCGCTCCGGATCGACCAGTTGATCGAAAACCTCCTGGCGCAGCAGGCGATTGTTGACGATGCGCGCCGCGCCGATCTGGATGATCTCGTCACCGGCCGACGGTTGCAGCCCGGTCGTTTCCGTGTCGAAAACGGTGTAGGTCAGTTCGCTCAGCTTGCGGTCGAGATCGACCGAGTTGTCTTCATAGTTGAAGAGATCGAAGTCGTAGTACTCCGGCCGCCCGGCTCCGCGCTTGTTGTCGTCCTGTTCCTCCTCGATTTCAGGCGTCGCCACCGGCAGCACGAAGCGGAAATAGGCGCGATGGGCGGCCTTTTCGCGCTGGTACCAGATTTCGCCCCCGTGCCGGTCGATGACGTCGCGCAAGGTGAGCGGCGACTTTTCGGCGCCGACATGCATCGACTCCATTTCCCACGTGTAGAAGGTTTCCGACGACATTGCCGGCCCGGCCCAGATCAGGTCGAGGTAGGCCAGCTTGCCCTGGGCCGACAGGCGGAAACGCAATTCCCGCGGCTCATAGTGATCCTGCAGCCGGGAAGCAAGGAAGAGCAGCGCAAAAACCAGCGAAAAACTGTCGGCCTTGACCCACAGCGCATCGTCCAGCCCCTCGGTCTTGGTCGGCAGTCGCAGTTTCTCCTCGATGCGGCGCTGGGCGGCGGCGATGAGATCGATGCCGAGGATGTCCTCGAGCGGCCAGCGCATCTTCATCGAGTCCGAAAACTCGACCATCGTCCGGTCGAGGCGCTGGCTCATGCCCGCGACCTCGTCGCCGACGACGCCGAGGAAGCGCTCGCGCATTTCCGGCTCCATTTCCGGGTAATCGATCAGGTTGGTCACTGCCGCCCGGATGCTGCCGAGCGACGCCCGGCTGCCTTCGGTCAACGCGTGCAGCACCTGGTCGCGGCGCGCCTCCTCTTCGACGTTGCGCGTGATGTTCTCGATCGTCAGGACGTAGCCCGACATCCTGTCGCTTCGCTCGCTGCCGCTGAGCACGGGAACCATCTGGACGCGCAGCAACTGGCCGCCGCGCAGCGTCGTGATGAAGTTGGACAGCGCCGTCTTGCCGGCCGCCAGTCGCTGCCGGACGACGTCCTCGGCATGCTGCACCTGGTTCTTTTCAAGGATGGAGAAGATCGAGCGCCCGAGGCCGATCAGCGCCCCCCCGGATACCGAGGTCGGCCCCTGCGCCAGCGCCTTGAACTGGAGACGGGCGCGGTTGTTGTAAAGCAGGATGCGGCCGTCGAGGTTGCAGACGACCACCGCCTGGGCCAGTTCCGACATCAGCGCGGCGAGCCGGTTCTTCTCTTCCTCGACCGATGCCTTGGCCGCGGCGATCTGCTCGCTGACGTCGTCGAGCAGGACGTCGCGCTGCTGCGCCAGATCGTTGGCGGCGCGCGCCAGATGCTGCACTTCCGGCGGGCCTTCCGGCGTCACCCGGAAATTCCGGTTGGCCCCAAGCATCAGGCGCAGCTTTTCGGACATGCTCAGCAGCCCGTCGACATACTGTTTGAACAGTTTTCTCAGCACCACGACGCCGACAGCGAAGCCGGCCACGGTCATCATGATGCCGGTCGGCAGGTGCGAGAAGAGCAAGTGTGCCATCTCGGCGTGCTCACTCTCGCTCATGCTCAGCCAAACCAGAAGCAAGGTGACGGTAAACGGCCCGGTCATCAGCAGACCGAGCACGATCACTGCCAGCAAGAATCGGTATTTTGCCTTCATCGCGCCCATCCGGATCGAAATTCAGGCTGTTGCGGCCGTCGACCGCAACAGATCAGACTGCGAGCATTTCCTTGACCTTGTCGACCAGTTCCTTGGTCGAGAACGGTTTGGTGACATAGGCGTCGGCGCCGATCGCCAGCCCCTTGGCCATTTCGGTATCACGCCCCTTGGCGGTCAGCATGACGATCTTCAGGTCGGCGCGTTCGGGATCGGCGCGCAAGGCTTCACAGACTTCGAAGCCGGACTTCTTCGGCATCATCACGTCGAGCAACAGCAGATCCGGGTCGAAGCTGGCGACCAGGGCCAGCGCCTCGTCGCCATCATTGGCGACAGCCACCGCGAAACCTTCCTTCTTCATCAGGAACTCGAGCGAAATAACGATATTGGGCTCGTCGTCGACTATGAGAATCTTCTTGGCCATGCCTTGCGTCTCCCTCTTATTCTTGCGGCACCGGCAACGGCACCGTGAAGATGAATTTTGCACCGGCGCCCGGCCGGCTTTCAACCCAGAGATTACCACCAAAGTATTCGATAATCTGCCGGCTGATCGGCAACCCGAGCCCGGTGCCCTGCGGCTTGTCGGTCATCGTGTTACCGCCCTGGCGGAATCTCTCGAAAATGACCAGGGACTCTTCGGCGGTGAGTCCAGGCCCGTTGTCCTCAACCTCGACACGCGCTTCGCGCCCGTCGTCGCTTACCCGCACCATGACCAGACCGGTCTCGCCGGGAACGAACTTTACGGCATTGGACAACAGGTTGATCATGACCTGCGTCAACCGGTCGTGGTCAGCCAGCACCACCGGCCCCTGTGCCGGGACCTCGCTCTCCAGCGTGACGCCGCGGTCGCGAAAGAGCTGCCCTATCGACTCCATCGTCTCGCGCGCCACTTCACCGATATCGACATCGCCGGTCGTCCATTCGGCCCGCCCCGATTCCAGCTTGGCCATGTCGAGAATCTGGTTGATGAGGCGTGTCAATCGCTCCGCCTCATTGACGATGATGCCGAGGAAGCGGGTGCGGTCGGCAAGGTCGATTTCCGGATCCTGGTGCAGCATTTCGGAGAAGGCGCGGATTGACGTCAGCGGCGTCCGCAATTCATGGGTGACGGTCGAAATGAAGTCATCCTTCATGCGGTCGAGTTCGCGCAGGCTGGCGTTGGCCGCGCGCAATTCGGC
>CAZKSD010000261.1:0-3651 GCA_964555315.1 uncultured Dechloromonas sp. | reverse complement strand
TCTTCACCATCAACCTGATTCCGCACACGCTGGAAAACACCACGCTGCGCAATCTGAAGGCAGGCAGCCGGGTCAACCTGGAAGTCGATCTCGTCGCGCGCTACTGCGAGCGTTTGCTGAGCTCCGGCGGCGATGACTGAACCAACGTTGCCGTCGCGCTCGGAAGCGCAGCAGCGCGCCGATGACATCCATACCTTCCGCAATGAGCTCGCGCGCCTCGCCGACGAAGGCGTACTGCGGCTGGATGCGGCGCAGCAGGCGGCAGTCGGCAACCACCACGAACGCCTGCTGGCCGAATTTGCCGCTCTTTTCGACGTCGACCGCGACAGTCGCGCCAAGCAGCTGTCGCTCGGGATGCGCGTCGCTTCCTTCCTCGGCGCGCTGGCGCTGGCCGCCAGTGTCTTTTTCCTCTTCTACCAGTTCTGGGGCCATTTCGGCGAAACGGCGCAGGTCGCCATCCTGATCGCCAGCGCGCTCGCTGGCTTCGGGCTGACGATGTTCGTTCAGGGCCGCGACGCCACCGGCTACTTCACCAAGCTGGCCGCGCTGGTGGCCTTTGCCTGTTTCGTGCTGAACATTACGATGCTCGGCCAGATCTTCAACATCACACCCTCGGACAACGCCCTGCTGCCGTGGGCGGCGATGGCCTTCCTGCTCGCCTACACCTGCGACCTGCGCCTGTTGCTGGCGGCCGGCATCTGCTGCGTCATCGCCTGGGCGCAGGCACGCGTCGGCACCTGGAACGGCATCTACTGGCTGCATGCCGGCGAGCGGCCGGAGAACTTCTTCCCGGTGGCCGCGCTGCTCTTCGTCTTTCCGCTGCTGGTCGGGCATCGCCGCTTCCCCGGCTTCGCGCCCTTGTACCGGATCTTCGGCCTGCTCTGCCTGTTCATCCCGATGCTGATCCTCAGCCACTGGGGGCGGGCCAGCCATCTCGACCTCGACGCCGACCTGATCGAGGGCGGCTACCAGGTCGCCGGCTTCGTCGGCGCAGCGCTCGCCATCTGGCTCGGGGCGCGCCGCGGCTGGCCGGAAACGGTCAACACCGGCATCGTCTTCTTCGTCATCTTCCTGTACACCAAGTTCTACCAGTGGTGGTGGGCGATCATGCCGAAGTACCTGTTCTT
This sequence comes from uncultured Dechloromonas sp., assembly GCA_964555315.1. Lineage (GTDB taxonomy): Bacteria > Pseudomonadota > Gammaproteobacteria > Burkholderiales > Rhodocyclaceae > Azonexus. Next base: position 2,524 of record CAZKSD010000261.1, on the reverse strand, counting down.
CCTGGTGGTCGGCCTGACCGCGGTGCTGATCCTGCTCATCCTCAAGCGGCTGCGCCGGACGTTCCGGTCGCCGGCAGGGGAGGGCGCGTCATGAGGAAATGGACACGTGGCCGCACCCTGGCCATCGGCATCGCGCTGATCGTGCTGACCAACGCGGTGGCGCTGGGCGGCGTCTGGTGGAACCGTTCGGCGACCCCGGAGAGCGCGCTGACCCTGAGCGAGCACGAACTCGGATTACCCTGGCGCAGCCTGCGTTTCGCCGAGGACAGCGGCCTGTCGCTCAACCTGAACTGGCGCGTCGGCGACCGTGAGGCGGGCGAGTTCGTCAGCGGTGTCACGTTCAATGGCGGCACACCCGAATGGCTCGATGCCGCGCATATGGCCGCGCTGGGGTTCACGCCCGGCGACCTCGCTTCCGATCGCGGACGCCGCCGCTACACGCGGCAACTGCCGCGCGAGGCGATTCTGGTCATGGAACTCGGCGGCCCGACGTGGCAGCGGGCGCTCGCAAGGGCGCGGGAAAATGCCGGTCGCCACGCGGCCGCGGCCGCGGCCAACGCCGGCAGCAAGCAGTTCGCCGACCGCGCCCGACAGGCCAACGATGAACTCGCACGCGAGGAAAACTCGAACAGCCGGCTCTTCGTTATCGACGCCGGGCTCGACGCCCGGCAGTTGCGCGAGAAATATCCCGACCGCAATCGCTTCCTGCTGCTCCGCGGAACCGTGCGGCCGGCCGTTCGCGATCACGGTGACAACACCCCGCAAGCGACCGGCTACGTCTCGCGCATCGGCACGGGCCGGATCCATGTCCCTTACGCCCTGCGCGGACCGCTCGATTCGGCGCGCGGCGTTGGCGAACCCGGTGGCGTGGACCGTTTCACCGTGGAACTTCTGGTTGGCCGGCGCCTCGAACCGTGGATTGTTGATGTGAAACCGGTTCCCAGGGCTACCGATGGCCTGCCGGCCGGCCAAGCAGGAGAACTCCGATGAAAGCCGTCGTCGTCCTGATCTGCGCGCTGCTGATCGCCGGGTGTGCGTCCTATGACGGGCGCGGACTCACGCCCGGCGTCAGCAGCACCGGCGACGTTATCCAGTTGATGGGCGAACCCGCGCTGCGCTGGCAGGAGGCTGACGGCGGCCAGGTTCTCGCTTACCCGCGCGGCCCGGCCGGCGTGCAGACCTATATGGTGCGGATCGACCCCAAGGGCTACTTCGCGGGCCTCGAGAACGTCCTCGTACCGAAGCACTTCGCCCGGCTCCGCGAGGGCATGAGCCAGGAGGAAGTGCTGCGCGTCATCGGCCCCCCGTTCCCGGGATGGACCCAGTATTTCGCCGCCCGCGACGAACTGGTCTGGGAGTGGCGCTGGTGCGATGACTTCAGCGAACCGGCGCGCTTCAACGTGTTCTTCGCCGGAAAGAGCGGCAGGGTCCGCACCACGGCGAGCCTGGCCGAGCGCCAGTCGATGCCTTTCGGCCGTGGCGACCGCCGGGACTGGTGCGCCCGTTGAGCGCAGGCGGCGGGCGGTTACAAGTCGACAACAATTCAGTGCGCCGGATGGATTGAAACGCGCCAGCCAAGGCTGTACCATTTTCCGCATGGTTGTAATTCCGGCAATCTCGAGGCGTTCTGGACAGGGGTTCGACTCCCCTCATCTCCACCTAAGCGTACCGGAATACGTTTAGGTGGGGATGTACCGGTTTCGACAGGGCGGGCAAAGGTGCGCAGGCAACTCGTCAGGCGATCGACGTTAATGAAGCAAATCCATAAATGCCAATGATGAGCATTTTGCTATTGCCGCCTAAAAACGGTTAGCCGGGGCTGCTAGAGCCTTGTTACCAAAGATAGCCGGCGGGGACTTCGGTCCCCGTCGTCAATTCCGGAGCGGTTTTTCGAGCCCGCTCAGCCATCCAGCCTGAACACGATCGGCACGATGACCGCGCCCTCGACGGCTTCGTTGCCGCGCTGCGAGGGAATGAAACGCCAGTGCGACACGGCGGCGCGCGCCGCCTCGTCCAGCCGCTCGAAATTGCTGCTTTTTTCAAGGTCGACCGCAACCGCGCGCCCTTCTGCGCTGACGCGAACCCTGAGCAACACCCTGCCTTCTTCGCCCAGCCGGCGCGACTGCGGCGGATAGGCGGGGCGAGGATTGTTCAGGTAGGCGGCATCGAAGCGGGGGGCGGCGCCGGCTGACGATGCCATGGAAGCAGCGGCGGGAGCGGCGGGGGCAGCCTCAGCTGCCGGGACGGAGAAACCGGGGGCTGGCGCGGCCTGCTCGGGCTGCATCGCCAGAATGCGGCGCGGAGCAACCGCACGCCGTTCGCGTGCCGGGGTCGGCAGCGCTTGCGGAGCAATGGCAGGCGCGGCTGCCATGGGTATCGGCGCCGGGGGAGAAACGGCGTCGACGAGCCGCACCACGATCGCGACCGGCGGCGGAATCTCCAGCTTGCCGATCGAGAACTTGAGCGGGTAGAGCAGAACCGCCAGATGCAGGCCGGCCGCGAGTGCCAGGAATGGAGCGATCCT
>CAZKSD010000260.1:0-3658 GCA_964555315.1 uncultured Dechloromonas sp. | reverse complement strand
CGGCGAAGTGGCCGCTCCAGGCGACGTCGAAGCCGCAGTTGGCCGGGCGCAGGCGGGCCACCGGCACGCCGCGCGCTTCAAGCAGCGGCACCCAGGCGGCGTCGGAGCCCAACTGCGGCCAACTGCCGCCGCCGAGGGCGAGCACGGTGGCGTCGGCCGCCCACGCTACCTCGCCTTCCGGCGTCGCGAAGCGGAGTGCGCCATCCCCATCCCAGCCCAGCCAGCGGTGGCGCGCGTGGGTGCGCGCGCCGGCCTGGCGCAGGCGGTGCAGCCAGGCGCGCAACATTGGCGCTGCCTTCATTTCGCGCGGAAAGACGCGGCCCGAGGTGCCGACGAAGGTGGCGATGCCGAGGCCGTGGAGCCAGTCGCGCACCGCCCGCGGGCCGAAGGCGTCGAGCAGCGGCGCGAGGATCGCGGCGCGCGTGCCGTAACGGGCGACGAAAGCGGGCAGCGGCTCGGAATGCGTGATGTTCATTCCGCCCTTGCCGGCCATCAGGAACTTGCGTCCCAGGGTCGGCATGGCGTCGAAAATGGCCACTTTCAGGCCGTCGACCGCAACCAGCCGCTCGGCGGCCATCAGCCCGGCCGGGCCGCCGCCGACGATGGCGACGCGGCGCATCAGGCGCCCGCCGCCTTGCCTGCTGCGGGGATGTCCGGGGGCGCCTGCCCGGCGAGCGGCGTCACCGTCACCGCGACGTCGGGTTCGGCGCCGCCGCCGCCGAGAATGATGCCGCGCAGCGGCGAGATGTCGCCGAAATCGCGGCCGATGGCGACCGTGATGTGTTCGCTGTCGGGCAGCAGGTTGTTGGTCGGATCGAAATCCACCCAGCCATTGCCAAATCCGGGAGCGTAGACCGAAACCCAGGCGTGCGAGGCATCGGCGCCGACCAGGCGCGGCCTGCCCGGCGGCGGCCGGGTCACGAGATAACCGCTGACATAGCGCGCCGCCAGCCCGCAGGCGCGCAGGCAGGCGATCATCAGGTGCGCGAAATCCTGGCAGACGCCGCGCTTCTTTTCCAGGACTTCCATGACCGGAGTCGATACCGTGGTCGCTTCCGGGTCGAACTTGACTTCCCGGAAGATCTTGGTCATCAGCGCCTGCGCGCCGACCAGCACCGGCGCCCCGGGCGGGAAGCAGCCGGCGGCGTAGTCGGCCAGCTCGCGCTTGATGCGGACGTGGGCGCTCTCGAAGAGAAAGCGCAGCGCGTCGAGATCCTCCGGCCGGGGCGCCGCCGCATCGTAGGCCAGCCGGCCGCGCACCATCTCCCAGGGCGGCGATTTCCCGATCTGCTCCGGCCGGTGCGGCGTCACGGCGATGGTCATCGCCGAGCGGATGAACAGGCTGTCATGGGGGGCGTGGAAGGCGATCCAGGTCACCGGATTGCCGAAGGCGTCGTGTCCGTCGCGCCGCCATGCCGGCGGCGGATCGATGTCGATGTGCTGCTCCTCGACCTGCTGCCAGGCCAGCGCCCGTGGCGCAAGGTGAAGCTGCTGCTGCGACAGCGACACGCTGCTGCCATAGTCGTAGCGCGTCTCGTGCAGCACGTGATAGCGAAGCGGCGGGCGAGCCATCGTCACAGCGCCATCGTCTGCCGGCTGACATCCGACACGTGGGTGAAGTAGCGCATCGCCAGCCAGTCGGAAAGCTCGCCGGAAGCCCTGTCGAGGTCTTCGAGCAAGGCCGCCAGATCGGCGCACGGCGAACAGTTGCGGCATTCGCTGAACCGCAGGTGCTCGAAGCGGCCGAGATCGAAGGCGCGCAGGCGCTTCAGCGCAGCGGGCAGCTTGCTGTCGCTGGTCGCGTCGAGTTCACGCGCCATGCGCTCGAGATAGCGGGACAGCACCCTCGCCTGGAAGATCACCCCGTGCGGATTGTTGTCGTCGAAGATCAGGAGATCGAGGACAGGCAGCAGTTCCGGCGGGCGGGAATAGCGCGAGCGGTAGGTGATGATCGAGTCGGCCAGTTCGAGGAGCCACTCGAGGGCGCCCGGACCGCGGGTCGACGGCATGCGCAGGAAAGCGGCCAGAGCCTGGGCGAGAAAGGACAGGCGCTCCAGACGCCGGCCGATGATCAGGAAACGCCAGCCGTCGTCGCGCGTCATGTTGTCCATCGCGAAGCCGGTCAGCGACGAGGAGACGCCGAGCACGCGATCAAGGAAAACGATCGCCTCGGTCAGCGTCGGGTGGCGCTTGAGCGCGGCCTGCTGCTCGCGCTGCAGGCGGTTCAGGGAGTGCCAGTGGTCCAGCGACAGGCGCTCGCGGACATGGGTCGCCGACCACATGACGCTGCGGATGTTGCTCGCCAGGCTGCCCGGATGGTCGGGATCGTAGATCGCCTCGAGCAGGGCGTGCTCGCTGCCTTCCCTGCCTTCGCCGTCTTCGCCGTCTTCATCCGCGCCGGGCAGGATGCCCAGATGCACGGCCAGTTCCATCGCCGACTCGACCGCCGGCGTCTTTCGTCCGCCGGCTTCGACGACGCGGCTGAGGGCGACCCGCAGCATGCGCGCGCTGTCGTCGAAACGTTCGGAATAGCGCCCGAGCCAGAACAGGTTCTCGACGACGCGCGACGTCAGGTTGGCGCCGGCGCGCACCAGATCGCGAACGCCGAGCGACGGCTTGAGCATCGTGAATTCGCTGACCGGCCCCTCGGTCAGTACCCAGACGTCCTTGGATGAGCCGCCGCGCTGCATCGAGATGATCCGCGCATTGACCCCCGTCGCGACGCGCGCCAGGCCGCCCGGCATCACCGAATAGCCGGCGGGCGTTGTCACCGCATAGGCGCGCAGGCCGACGGGCCGCGCCAGCAGGCGGCGTTCGTGCGAACGGCTCCAGCCCGGCGCCTGCGACAGCTCGACCAGTTCCTGGGCGACATAGGCATGCGGCCGCGCCGCGATCCGCAGCAGCATGTCGGCCCGCGCCGCGCCCTGCAGTTCGTAGCCGAACACCGGCTCCATGCGCTGCGACGGATAGGCCGCCTTGATGACCAGATCGTCGAAATGTTCGCGCACGTAGTCGAGCGCCGGCTTCTCGCCGCACCACCAGGTGGCCACCGAGGGCATGGCCAGCTCCTCGCCCAGCAACATGCGGCAGATGCCGGGCAGGAAGCCCATCAGCGCGCCCGAGGCAAGCAGCCCGCTGCCCAGCGCATTGGCCACGACGACACGGCCGGCCCGCGCCACGTTGAGCAGCCCGGGAACGCCAATGGCGGAATCGCCGCGCAGTTCGAGCGGGTCGCAGTAACTGTCGTCCTGCCGGCGCAGGATCACGTGCACCCGTTGCAGCCCGCGCAGCGTCTTGAGATAGACGGTTTCCCCGCGCACCGTCAGATCATGGCCCTCGACCAGCGGAAAGCCGAGATAGCGCGCCAGGTAGGCGTGCTCGAAATAGGTCTCGTTGTACGGGCCGGGCGTCAGCAGGACGATGTGCGGCTGCTCGTCGCCCTCGACCGGCGCCAGCGCCGCGAGCCCGTCCTGCTGGTCGCGAAAGAAGTCGGCGAGGTGCTGGACATGCAATTCACTGAACATTTCCGGGAAGACCCGGGCGACGATCAGCCGGTTCTCGAGCGCGTAGCCCGCCCCCGACGGCGCCTGCGTGCGGTCGCCGATGGCCCACCAGCGGCCATCCGGCGAGCGGGCGAGATCGACCGCGTAATTGTGCA
>CAZKSD010000259.1:0-3688 GCA_964555315.1 uncultured Dechloromonas sp. | reverse complement strand
AGCACGACGAGCGTGGCAATCCCGAGCCGGAAACGGAAACGGTCGAGGTCGCTCTCGGCGTTGTGGAAAGTGCCCATGGCCCGGAATTCCGTCAGATCGGCCGATCGGGATTCTGCTCGACTGGCCGGTACTGCGGCAGAAGCAGGCCGAAGGTCAGCGGAATCCAGAGCAGGCTGGCGATCACGGGGCCGAGGAAATAACCCCAGCCCGGAAAGTCTCCGCCCACCGCGAGCCGCATCAGCGCCTGGACTATCTGCGTCAGGAGCAGCAAGGGCAGAACCTGCAACGCCTGCTGGGCGATGGGAAACCAGAGCAGGCGCCGGGACAGCGAGGACGCGGCGAAGGCGAGGAGCACGTAGGCAAAGCAATGCTGGCCGAGCACCGCGCCGTCGGCGACATCCATCAGCAGGCCGAGAACGAACGCCCAGCCCATGCCGACGCGGCGGAATTCGCGGACGCTCCAGAAGCACAGCACCAGCGCGACCCAGTCAGGCACGCCCGCCCAGTAGGCCGTGGGCAGGAAGTTGAGGAGCAGGGCAACGATCAGGCTCAGGTAGATGAACCACGGCCGGACCGGCAACAGGAGGCGCGAGGAAGTGAATGTCGGCTGCATTACCTGCCCTTTGCCGCCGGCTTCTTTTTCTTCGGGCGCAGGCCCGGCTTGTCCCCGCCGCCGGCGCCCCGGCCCTGGGTTTCAGGCTGGCGCGGCGGCAGCGGTTGGCGCGGGTCGAGGATCATCACTTCGCCGAAATTCTCGACGCCGGCAATCGGCGCGGCGACAATGCGGGCGAAGGAATAGGCGCCCTCGCGCTCGATGCCGACCACTTTGGCAACCGGGTAGCCTTGCAGGTAGACACTGTCGAGGCCCGACGTCACCAGCATGTCGCCGACCTCGACATCGGCATTGGCCGGCATGTAACGCAGTTCCAGTTGCCCGGTCCCGAGGCCGAAGACGACCGAGCGCTGGCCGCTGCGCACGATCTGCACGGGCACCGCCTGATCCTTGTCGGTGATCAGCGTGATCTCGGCCGAAAAGGGGAAGACGCGCGTGACCTGACCGACGACACCGGCCTCGTCGATCGCCGGTTGGCCGGCGACGATTCCCGACTGCTGGCCCTTGTCGACGATCACCTTGCGCGAGAAAGGGTCGCGCGCCGTGTAGAGGATCTGGGCAACCTGTCCCTTGGCGTTCTCGCGTTCCTTGACCAGCAGCAGCTTGCGCAGGCGTTCGTTCTCCGCTTCCAGTTGCTCCAGGCGCAACAGATTTGGCGCCGTGGTCAGCTTGGCATGGCGCAGTTCATCGTTTTCACGCTGCAGCAACTGCATGCCCTCCAGGTAATTGCGCGCGTAGTCGACCAGGCTGCCGGGCGTTTGTGCTACCCGTTGCACCGGGTCAACCACCAGCGCCACCGTCTGCCTGAGCAGATCGAGGCTGCGAACGCGCAAATCGACGACAAATACCGCCAGTGAAATCAGGACGTAAAAAGTCAGAAGGGCCAGCGGTGCTGGCCCTCGCTTGAAAAAAGGCGGCGGCGCGTGGTCGAGACTCGCCACGAATGGCGTTCCGCCTTACTCGGACGCGAAGATCGAGCCGAGCTTGTCCACCTTTTCCAGCGCCAGGCCCGAGCCACGGGCAACGCAGGTGAGCGGCTCGTCGGCGACGATGACCGGCAGGCCGGTTTCTTCCATCAGCAGACGGTCGAGGTCGCGCAGCAGGGCGCCGCCGCCGGTCAGGACCATGCCGCGCTCGGCGATGTCGGCGCCGAGTTCGGGCGGGGTCTTCTCCAGCGCCGATTTCACTGCCGAAACGATCTGGTTGAGCGGATCAGTCAGCGCTTCGAGGATTTCGTTGGAGGAAATCGTGAACTTGCGCGGGATGCCTTCGGCCTTGTTGATGCCGGAAACTTCCATTTCCTTGACCTCGGCGCCCGGGAAGGCGGAGCCGATGCGCTTCTTGATGCCTTCGGCGGTGTTTTCGCCGATCATCATGCCGTAATTGCGGCTGATGTAGTTGATGATCGCTTCGTCGAGCTTGTCGCCGCCGACACGTACGGAACCGGCGTAGACCGTGCCGCCGAGCGAGATGACGCCGACTTCGGTCGTGCCGCCGCCGATATCGACGACCAGCGAACCCGTGGCATCGGAAACCGGCAGGCCGGCGCCGATCGCCGCCGCCATCGGCTCCTCGATCAGGTAGACCTGGCTGGCGCCGGCGCCGATCGCCGACTCGCGGATGGCGCGGCGTTCGACCTGGGTCGACCCGGAGGGCACGCAGATGATGATGCGCGGGCTCGGGCTGAACAGCCGCGAATCGTGCACCTTCTTGATGAACTGCTTGAGCATCTGCTCGGTGACGGTGAAATCGGCGATCACGCCGTCCTTCATCGGGCGGATGACGGTGATGCTGCCGGGGGCCTTGCCAAGCATTTCCTTGGCTTCCTTGCCGACGGCCTGGATGGACCTCTTGGCGCTCGGGCCGCCTTCGAGGCGAATGGCGACGACCGACGGTTCGTCAAGGACGATGCCGCGGCCGCGCACATAGATGAGCGTGTTCGCCGTGCCGAGGTCGATGGCGAGATCGCTGGAAAAATACTTGGTGAGGAAACCGAACATCTGTGACTCCGCTGCTGGGGATGCGGTAGGGAAAACTTTTATGATACCTTATAACGCTTTCCATTTTAAGACTTTGTGCACTGCAAAAAGTCTTTTGCCGTCATGTCGCTCACACTTGAACAGGTTCAGCGCATCGCCCATCTCGCCCGCATCGAGATCAGCGCATCCGAGGCCGCGACCACGCAGGGCCATCTCAACGGCATTTTCCGGTTGATCGAGCAGATGCAGGCGGTCGATACGCGCGGCGTCGAGCCGATGGCGCATGCCCAGGACCTCGGCCAGCGCCTGCGCGACGACACGGTGACCGAGGAAGATCGCCGCGCCGCCTTTCAGGCGGTCGCGCCGGAAACCGAAGCCGGGCTCTACCTGGTGCCGAAGGTGATCGAATGATCGACGCCAGCCTCAGGGAACTCTCTCGGGCGCTGGCCGCGAAGCAGGTTTCCAGCGTCGAACTGACCGGGCTTTTCCTCGACCGCATCGAGCGCCTGAATCCGGCGCTGAACGCCTTCGTCACGGTCGACGCCGAAAAAAGCCTGAATTCCGCTAGCGCCGCCGATGCCCGCATTGCCGGCGGTGGCGCCGGCCCGCTGACCGGCATTCCGATCGCCCAGAAGGACATCTTCTGCGCCAAGGGCTGGCGCACCACCTGCGGGTCGCGGATGCTCGGCAATTTCGTTTCGCCCTATGATGCGACGGTGATCCGCAAGATGCACGGCGAGGCCGGTCTCGTTTCGCTGGGCAAGACGAATATGGACGAATTCGCGATGGGTTCGTCGAACGAAACTTCGTATTTCGGCCCGGTGCGTAACCCGTGGGACAGCGAGCGTGTCCCCGGCGGCTCGTCCGGCGGTTCGGCGGCGGCGGTGGCGGCCCGCCTGGCGCCGGCGGCGACCGGCACCGATACCGGCGGTTCGATCCGCCAGCCGGCGGCGCTGTGCAACCTGACCGGACTGAAGCCGACCTACGGCATCGTTTCGCGTTACGGCATGATCGCCTTCGCCTCGTCGCTCGATCAGGGCGGGCCGATGGCGAAAAGCGCCGAGGATTGCGCGCTGCTGCTCAACGCCATGGCCGG
>CAZKSD010000258.1:0-3719 GCA_964555315.1 uncultured Dechloromonas sp. | reverse complement strand
GGCAGTGCTCGATGGCAGCTAGCGAGGGCTGGTACGCGCAGTGGTTCGCCGGCGGATGGTTCCCCTCCGTCTGGTTCGCGCCGGCCGATGAAGAGCACCTGACACCGCCGGAAACCTGGCGCCCGAAGTACCGCAGCGGAGCCGGCTTCAAGGCGCCGGTCGCGCCGGAAATCAGGCCGGTCGAAGATGACGAGGCGCTGCTGCTTTTTCTGCTCTGACATTTCAATTTTAGGTATTTTTGCAATGCGCGCTATGAAGTAACATAGCGTCACCTAATCCCAAGGTGACCCTATGTCCGCCTCACGCATCGACGCCACGCTGACCCGCCAGGCAACCGGCCTGGAAGTTCGCGCCGACGGCGACAACGCCGTCCTTTCCCTGTCGTTTTCGTCCGAAACGCCCTACACCCGTTCCACCTGGTTCGACGAACCGTGGGTCGAGATTCTCGGCCACAAGGATTCCGAAGTCGATCTGTCGCGCCTCAATGCCGGCGCGCCGGTGCTCGCCAACCACGAGCGCTACGGGGGCGCCGCCGGCTCGCCGCTGGCCACCATCGGTGTTGTCGAAAAGGCATGGATCGATGACGGAATCGGACGCGCCGAAATCCGCCTGTCGCGCCGCCCAGAGCTGGACGGCCTGGTCCAGGACATCCGCGACGGCATCGTCCGCAACGTCTCGGTCGGCTACCAGATCAACGAGCGCCGGCTGCAGCGCGCCCGCGAAGACGGGCCGGACGAATACCGCGTCACGCGGTGGACGCCGCATGAAATCTCGCTGGTCGACATTCCCGCCGACGCCACCGTTGGCGTCGGCCGCAGCGCCAATTTTGAAGTTGTCCCCCTGCCGGACGAAATGCCCGGCGCCCTTACCACGAAAGGAGCCGTCATGGCTGAAAACAACACCCCGGCCAAGCCGGAGCCGAACGTCGACGCGATCCGCCAGGAGGCCATCGCCGCCGAGCGCACCCGCGTTGCCGAAATCAATGAGGCCGTGCGCGGCCTGCGCCTCGATCAATCCTTCGCAGACGACCTGGTCGGCAAGGGCGTTTCCGCAGACGAAGCCCGCCGCCAGGCCATCGCCAAGGCCGCCGAGCGCGGCGCCGATCAGATCCGCCCGCCGATGGGCCACGTCGAAACGCTGGTCGATGAAGTCGAGACCCGCCGCGCTGCCGTCCAGGAAGCGCTGCTGCACCGCCACAACCCCGGTCAGCACAAGCTGACGGACCTCGGCAAGCGCTACGCCGGCCTGTCGCTGATCGAAACCGCCCGCGACCTGCTCGCCGAGCGCGGCGTCGACATCCGCGGCCTGTCGCGCGACCAGATCGCTACCCGCGCCATGCTGACTACCGGCGACTTCCCGTATATCCTCGCCAACGTCGCCAGCAAGACGCTGCGCCAGGCGTATGAAGCCGCACCGCAGACCTTCCGCCCCTTCTGCCGCCAGGTCACCGCGCCCGACTTCAAGACGATTAGCCGCAACGCCCTGGGCGACGCGCCGACGCTGGAGAAGGTCAACGAGCACGGTGAATACAAGTATGGCGCCATGTCCGAAGCCCGCGAGCAGTACGCCGTCGCATCCTACGGCAAGATCGTCGCGCTGACCCGCCAGACCATCATCAACGACGACCTGTCGGCCTTCACCCGCTTGCCAGAGATGTTCGGCCGCGCCGCCGCCGACCTCGAGTCCGATACCGTCTGGGGCATCATCACCGCCAACGCGGCGCTCGCCGACGGCGTTGCGCTGTTCCACGCCAACCACGGCAACCTGCCGTCCGGCGCCGCCATCTCGGTCGCGCAGCTCGGCGTTTGCCGCGCCGCCATGCGCGTGCAGACCGGCCTCGACGGCCGCAAGATCAACGTCACGCCGCGCTATCTGCTGGTTCCGGCAGCGCTCGAAACCGTCGCGCAACAATTTACCAGCCAAGCGTATGCCGCCAGCGCCTCGTCGTCGATCAACCCGTTTGCTGGCGCCCTGCAGGTCCTCGCCGAGCCGCGTCTCGACACGGCCAGCACCACCGCCTGGTACCTCGCCGCCGACCCGTCGCAGATCGACACGATCGAATACGCCTATCTCGAAGGAAATCAGGGCGTGTACCTGGAAACCAAGGAAGGTTGGGAAGTCGACGGTGTCGAGTTCAAGGCCCGCCTGGACTTCGGAGCCAAGGCCATCGACCACCGCGGCCTCGTCAAGGGCAACTAAGCCTGACCGCCGGGCGGCGATCGCTGCCCGGCAACACTGAAAGGAAAACAGCATGAAGACCTACAAGCAAGAAGGCGAAGTCCTGACCCTGACTCCAGGCGCGGATGTCGCGGCCGGCATCGGCTACCTGTTCGGCGCCGGACTCTTCGGCGTCGCCACCCAGGCCGTCGCCAACGGCGCCGCAGGCGAGTTCGTCGTCGAAGGCGTTGTCGAGATCGGCAAGACCTCGGCCCTGGCGATCTCCGTCGGTGACCGCGTATTCTGGGACTCGACCAACAAGGTGGTCAACAAGACGACCACGGCGCAGCAATGCGTCGGCGTCGCCGTCACCGCCGCCTCTAACCCGTCCTCTACCGTGCAGATCAAGCTCGGCCATTACGTGCCGGTCGCGACCTGATCGCGGCATGGTCGACTTCGCCGCGCATACCGCACGGATCATTGGACGCCTCGGGCGGACGGTGACCGTCACGCCATCCGGGCAGGCTGCGCGCGAAGTCACCGGCGTTTTTGTCAACGAGCCCGCGCTGATGTTCGCCAGCATTGAAGGTAGCCAGCCGATCCTGCGCCTGACCACGGTCGACGCCGACGGAATCGTGCATGGCGATCCTGTAAGCATCGGCGGCGTCGCTTACACCGTCACCCGGCACGCGCCGGATGCCGAGGCCGGAGACGTGGTGCTGACGCTCGACAAGGCCGCCTGACATGTCACAGACACCAGTTGAAGCAAGCGCGCTGGCCATCAAGATTCTGCAGGCCGTCAACCTTCCAGTCGACGGGTGTACGAACGTGCGGCTGCGTCTTGACCCTGGTGAAGTTGCGCGCCTCGATGTCGCTTACATGATCGATGACGTTGCAGGCGAAACGATTGTCAAGACTTTCGGCTTGATGAAAGCAGCTGACTGACATGGCGCACGTCCGAACCAGCATCCGCAGCGCTGTCGCCAGCCGGCTCACCGGCCTGACCACCAGCGGCTCGCGCGTCTATCCGTCGCGCATCCAGCCGCTGGCCGACGCCAACCTGCCGTGCCTGCGCGTCTATCTCGACGAAGAAGAGATCGACACCGAGAGCATGGCCGCGGACGCATGGCTCGACCGCCGCGCCGTGCTGCGCGTCGAGTGCTGCGCCAAGGCTGTTTCCGGTCTGGACAGCACGCTCGACACGATGCTGGCCGAAGTCGAAGCCGCCATCGGCACCGGCGACGCCACCTTCGGCGGGCTTCTGAAATCCAGGCCGCTGCCGAGGACGGTTGCGGTCGACCTCGACGAAGGGCTGGAAAAGCCGGTAGGCATCCTGCGCGTCGATTACCTGGCGCATTACTTCACTGCCGCGAGCAATCCGGCCACAGCCATCTAAAGGAGATTCACAATGGCAGTCATCACCAAATGGAGCAGCGTGGCGGTATCCGTGCAATCCGCGCTCGCATCCGCCAAGACCATCACCGCCATCACCAAGGCAAACCCGGGCGTCGTGTCCAGCACGGCGCACGGCTACAGCAACGGCGACTATGTGCTCATGTCCG
>CAZKSD010000257.1:0-3741 GCA_964555315.1 uncultured Dechloromonas sp. | reverse complement strand
GCCTGGCGATCGATGCCGCCTTCTGGCAGATGGCGCCGATGGGCGCCCCGCGGCTGTCCGACGACGTGGTGATCAAGGCCGCCGACGGCGCAGCGGCGCCGACCGGGTTCCGGCCACGGCTCGATCTCGACGTGGATACCGATCTCGGGAGGAATTTCCACTTCACCGGCCTCGGCCTCGAAGCCCGGCTGGCCGGCAGCGTCCGCCTGCGCGCCGAGGGCCGCGACCTGCCGCGGGCCAGCGGCAGGATACGCACGCAGGGCGGGCGCTACGATGCCTTCGGCCAGCAACTCGAGATCGAGCGTGGCATCCTGACCTTCCAGGGCTTGCTCGACAATCCGGCGATCGACGCGCTGGCGGTCCGCCGCGGGCTGGCGGTGGAAGCCGGCGTCCAGATCACCGGTACGGTGCAGCGGCCGATCGTCCGGCTGGTTTCCGACCCCGATGTGCCGGATGTCGAAAAACTGAGCTGGCTGGTCCTCGGCCACGGCCCGGAGCAGGGCGGCGCCGGTGCCGCCGGGCTCCTGCTGTCGGCGGCCGGCAGCCTGTTCGGCAACGACTCGGGCGGCCTCATGCGGCAGATCAAGCAAGGCTTCGGCATCGACGAATTCAGCGTGCGCCAGGGCCAGATCGGCGACAGCGGCGGGCGCCAGATGGGCAGCCGGGTGGTCGGCGGCAGCTTCAACACGGCGTCGGGCACCGGCGATCAGATCGTCAGCGTCGGCCGGCGCTTGTCGCGGAACGTGCTGCTTTCCTACGACCAGGCGCTTGGTCGCGCGGGCAGCGTGGTCAAGCTGACCGTCAACCTCAATCGCCAGGTCTCGCTGGTCGCCCGCGCCGGCACCGATAATGCCCTCGACATGCTCTACACGATCACTTTCGGCGGGCCGGCGCCGCGCGCGGGGCGGGCTGACTCACCTCGCTAGCGGTTCCGCGCCGGTCCCGGGCCCCGCATCGGACGCCGGCACCACGCGCACCGGCACCGCCTCCGCGACATTGAGGCGTATATCGCGCTGCGGGAACGGGATCGAGATCCCGGCAGCGGCCAGACGTTTTTCCATCATGAAGCGCAGGTCGCTGTCGACGCGGCGGCCCGACATGTTCGGGCCAAGTTCGACCCAGAAGACCAAAGCCAGCAACACCGCGTTGTCGGCGAAATCGTCGAGAAAGACCTCGGGCGCCGGGTCCTCGAGAATCTGGCCATGCTCCTCGGCACAACCGATGATGACTTCGGTGGCCTTGCGCACCGGCGACCCGTAGGCGATGCCGATGCGGATCTCGCGGCGAATGCGCTTGTTGGAATACGTCCAGTTGACGACCTGGCTTTCGAGGAAACTGGAATTCGGCACCAGCGCCTCGACGCCGTCGAAGCTGCGCACCGTCGAGGCGCGCAGGTCGACGGCGGTCACATGGCCGGTCGTGCCGCCGAGGGCGATGATGTCGCCGACGCGGATCTTGCGCTCGAAGAGGATGATGATGCCGCTGATCAGGTTCTTGATGATCGTCTGGGTGCCAAAGCCGATGCCAATCGCCAGCGCGCCGCCCATGAAGGCGAATACGGTCAGCGGGATCCGCGCCAGATTGAGAATCAGGACGATCAGGACGATGGAAACGGCGATCATGATCCAGCGGCGGGTGACGCTGGCCAGTTGCTCATCGACCGCGAAACGCGTCACCATGAGGCGCGCCAGTCGGCGCGAGAGCATTGAGCACACCCAATAGGCGAAAACGTAGATGAGCAGAACGCCGATGCTCTTGCCGACGGTGACGCCGTAGGCCGTGGTTACCGTCTTGCCTTCGACGACCGTCGAATCCTCGACGGCAAACAGCTCGAAATTCCAGACCGTTTTCAGCATCGCACCGGCGTTCGCGGCGGCGAGCTTCCAGTCGCGCTCGGCGCCGGCCTTGCCGGAAAAGCCGAAGTCGCCGAGCCAGCGGCTCAATACCCGACCGAGTCGCTGGCCAGCCAGTTCGACACGCTGGAGTCCCCGCAATCGCTGCTTGAGCGTCTCGAGCATGGCCGATTCGCGGGCCGTGGCCTCCGCGTCGAGCAAGGCGTCCTTCAGGCGCATCTCCTGTTGGTCGATCGCTGCCTGCGCCGCTGACGTGAGTTCCCTGACGAGCGGCATCCTGGCATCGACTTCGGTCTTGATCTCGCTCAGCGCGGCGAGCGCGGATGCCTTCGCCGCCGGATCGTCGTCGCTGAGGGCGGCATAACGATGCGTCCAGCCGTCGATGCCGTATTGGATGACCGTTTGCATCCAGTTCAGCGCCATCACTTCGACGCGGCCGGTTTCAAGCTTCTCGTCGAACAGTTTCAACTGCCGGTTGACCGTGGGATCCTCTCCCTTGGCGGCAAGCGATTTGGCCAGTTGCTCGCGCTGGGCCAACAGTCGCGTGTTGGCGGCAACCTGGCCATCGAGTTCCGTGGTCAGCTTGCCGAGGGTGGCGCGCAGTTTCGCCTGCCGCTCCTCGAGGTCGGTCTTGTCCAGCTTCTGCTGCGGCAGCACGCGCGCAACCAGGCTTTCGGTTTCCTTGGCGAAGAGTTCCAGGGCCTGGATCTCGTCCAGCACACTTTGCAGGCCGATGCCGAGATTGACCACTTCCGCCTCGGCCAGTTGCAGCCGCAGCGCGGCGATCTCCCGCGCCTTCCGCGCCTTTTCGCTGTCCTGCTCGCCCTTGGCCCGGGCCAACTGGTCCTCGGCAAGGCGCAGCGCTTCGCCGGCGCGCCGCTGGGCCTCGATCAGCGACTGCTTCTGGTTTTCCAGAATGCGCTTGTTCGATGTCCGGTGCTTGAGGCGGTCGCGCATCAGATCGAGTTCGTCGCGCAGCGCATCGACACGGAGCGCCGGGTAGGGCGGCGGGCCGGCAAACTCGGCGATCTGCTCCGACCGGTCCTGCAGTTTGGGTGCCGATTTCCTGAGGCCGTCGGCTTCGTCCATGAGGTTGAGCCGTTCGCCATAGGCGGCAACCAGACGATCGAGCAGGCGCTGGTGCTCGGTGGTCGGCAGTTGTTCGGCATCCGGCGCGGCGCCGCTCTCGATCCGTCCGGCTTCCTGCTGACGCTGCGCCTCAGCCAGATGCTTTTCCGCCTCGGCTCTGGGGTCGACCGCAGCAGGCGCCTGCGCTGGCTTGGCGGCTTCGCTCTTGGGCTTTGCGGAAAACAGGTTGGCTATCTGCGCCTGGCCCGGGCCGGCGAGAAGCAGCAGCGCCAGGACGGCGAGAAGACGGATGCCGCGGGAGCGGCGGGAAAGAGTGTCGGGAGCCACCGGGATGGGCGGCCTATTCGGGTTGTTCACAACTTTGCCCGCAATCGGGACCTCGCGGCCGGTTCCGGACACCGGAGGCGGCGAATGAGGGCAGCCCGGCCCGGCAAAGACCGTCGATCTGACAGTAAGTGTCGTTCCACGCCGATTGCCGCCAGATCTCGGCAATTCATCGCATCGACGAGCGCAGGGCCTCGAACTTCGTCAGTATTGTCCGAGTTGCCTGCGACAAATTGAACTCCGAAGCGATGGCGGCGCCCTTCAGGAAAACCAGGCTCCGGGCGTCATCGGCTGCAATCGGATGGCCTTCCGCAACGGCGAAAAATACCTGATGGATATTCGACGGCGACTCATGCGAGAACAGATAGGTCAGTGCGCTGGCGACCAGGCCTGTCTCCTCGTGCAGTTCGCGGGCAGCCGCGGCGATCGGCAGTTCCTCGCGCTTGATCCCGCCTCCCGGAAGCAGAACCAGGTC
>CAZKSD010000256.1:0-3762 GCA_964555315.1 uncultured Dechloromonas sp. | reverse complement strand
CCTGTCGTGGTCGACCACAAAAAAGGGGCGATTTTCATCGCCCCTTTTCCTTGCCTGTGCACGCTGTGAGAGTGGTATCAGCCCCCGTGCTTTCTCAAATTCGCCACGCTCGGGATGCGGATCGTTCGCCCTTCGACGACGATCAGCCCGAGCTCCGAGAGTTCGTGCAGGATGCGCGAGAAGTGCTCCTGGGTCAGGTTGAGGCGGGAGGCGATGACGCCCTTGTTGGCCGGCAGGGTGACGGCGACGTTGAGGCCGTTCTGGTCCGCTTCGGCGAGTTCGCGCAGCAGGTAGCCGATGATGCGCTCCTTGCCGGAATGCAGCGAGTACGATTCGACGTCGTTCATCAACTGGTGCAGGCGCAGGGCCATGCCCGCCAGCATCTTGCGGCACAGGTTATGGTCGCGCGACAGTTCGTCGAAGACGGCCTGTTTGGAGACGTGCAGCAGCAGCGAGTCGGCAAGAGCCTGGGCGAAGACGATATAGGGCTTTTCCATGAACATGATCGCTTCGCCGAAGCTCTGTCCCTGCTGCAGGATCTCGACGACCTTCTCGCCGCCCTGCTGCGAGGTGAAGGCGAGCTTGACCTGGCCATAGACCAGCAGGTGAAAACCGGTGCAGGGGTCGCCCTTGTGGAACAGGATGTCACCCTTGCTGGCGTGGATTTCGCGGGTGGAGCGGGCGATGCGCGAAATTTCCTCGGAGGCCAGTCCGTTGAAAAGCGGAATGTGGGTCAGAAGCGCCTCGATGTTGATCGGGTGGGTGGCATTCATATTTGATATTTGCTAAAAAACCTGTTGCCGGATGGTGTCATCCGGCCATTCACCGGGCAATAATTCCTTAGAACTAGACCATAGTCAATTGGCCGTACGGCATCGGCCGGCGGCGCGTCACTTGTCCCGGCCCTATAATTGCAAAATTTTGCGTGAGGTAAGCGTGGCTGGTTCAGAGTCCCCCGTCGTTGCGGTTTCTTCAGGAACGCCTGCGGCGCTGGCTCGCGCCTGGTTGTGGCTGGGTGTGCTTGCCCTGATCGGCTCGGGCTTGCTGGCCATGTTGCTGGTTCTCTCGCGCACGCCGGGAATCCAGGACATTTTTCCGCTCAAAGGACTCTTTCGCGCGGCGCTGGTGGTCCATGTCGATCTCTCGGTGGCGGTCTGGTTCATGGCCTTCGCCGCGGTGATCTGGAGCGCCGTGGGCAGGGCCGGGCTGGCGTGGCTGGGCTGGAGCGGTTTCGGGCTGGCGGTGCTGGGTACGCTGCTCATGACGGTTTCCCCGTTTCTCCCCGGCGCGCGCCCGATCCTCAACAACTACATCCCGGTCCTGGAGCAATCCGAATTCTTTGCTTCGTTGTGGATTTGTGGCGCAGGTTTCAGCCTCGCGGTGTTGCGGGCGCTGCTCACGACCTGGCCGCGGCGCGTGTTTGCCGAGCCATTGCAGCTTGGCGCATTCTTCAGTGCGGTTGCCGCCTTTCTTGCGCTGGCCGCCTTCTTCTGGTCCTGGTGGATGGTTCCGCGCATCGAGGATGAGATCTATTACGAGGTCGTCTTCTGGGGTGGCGGCCACGTCCTGCAGTTCCAGTATTCCATTCTGATGGTGGTGGCTTGGCTGTGGATCGCCATGCATCTCGGCAAGCCCCTGGTGGCCTCGCCGCGCGCGCTGGCCGCGCTGTTTTTCGTCGCCTCCCTGCCGCTGCTCGCGGTGCCGCTGATGTATCTGATGGTGGCTCCGGGTTCTCTTCCCCACATGGAGCTCTTCGCCCTGTTGATGAAGTGGGGACACCCCTACATGGGGCCGCTCATCCTTGCCGGCGCCGTGTCGCTGTGGACGGTGCGCGGAGTTTCCGTCGATCCGGCAAAATCCGCGTTTGTCGCCTCCTTCGTCCTGTTCGCGCTGGGCGGCGTTCTCGGCTACATGATCCAGGGCGCCAACGTCGTCATTCCCGCCCACTACCACGGTTCGCAGGTCGGCGTCACGCTGGCGTTCATGGGGCTGACCTTCGTGCTGTTGCCGCTCCTCGGGTTCGCCAAGGCGGAAGGTCGTATGGCGGTCTGGCAGCCCTATGTCTATGGCGTGGGCCAGTTGATCCACGTCCTCGGTCTCGCCTGGTCGGGCGGCTACAGCGTGCAGCGCAAGGTCGCCGGCGCCGAGCAGGCGCTGGTCACGCTGCCGCAGAAACTGGGCATGGGCATGATGGGACTGGGCGGATTGATCGCCGTGATCGGCGGCCTGATGTTTGTCGTGATTTGCCTGCGAGCCATGTTGGCCAGGAAGGAGCGATGAACCAACGGAGCGCGTTGCGGGTTGCGGTCGCGGCCGGAGCGGCGTCACTGCTGACCGTCGGTCTGCTCGGATATCGGCTGCTCCACCACGCCAGCCCGGAGTCCGTGGGTCGTCCGCCCGGGCTGGTCTCCTCGCAAACGTTGACGCCGGAGGAGGCCGTGGTTGCGGTCGACGCCATTTTTGCCCTGAATTTGCCCGATCTCGATGGTCGTCCGCAGCCCGTTTCCCAGTGGCGGGGCAAGGTACTCGTGGTCAATTTCTGGGCCAGCTGGTGCAAGCCCTGCGTTGACGAAATGCCGGCCCTTTCGCGCATGAACAGCCACTACGCTGCCGGGGGCGTGCAGTTCGTCGGGATCGGCGTTGACGATGCCGAGAAGTTGGCGGCCTTCATCAGGACCACGCCGGTGTCCTATCCCGTGCTGGTGGCAAGTCCTGCTGACACCGCGCCGGGCCTGCAGGTGAAGGGCTTGCCGTACACGGTGGTCATCGGTCGTGATGGAGGTATCGCAATGACCCGCCTCGGGCGCATCGATGAAGGGTCGCTCGAGCCCGTCCTGCGCCGCCTGATCGGGCAGTAGGGGCTCCGGGATCAATTGCCGCGCGGCTGGAATGCCATCGAACGCGCCGACACCGTGAATGCATCGGAGAAGCAGGCGCCATCTTCCGCACCATGGTTCTTGAGAAAGGGGAAGATCGCCTCGACCATACGCACCGAACCGCAGGCATAGATCTCGTGCCCCTTGAGTTCGGGGAAGTCTTCGAGGATGGCTTCGTGCACCAGGCCGGTGCGACCGCTCCAGGCGTCGTCCGGGGCCGGTTCGGAGAGCACGGGGATGAAGTGGAAGTTGGCGTGGTCGCGCGCCCATTGCTGCGGCAATTCGGGCAGGTAGAGGTCGCGTAGCTGCCTGACGCCCCAGTAGAGATGGATTTCGCGCTTCAGGCCGCGCTTGAACGCATCCTCGACCATGCTCTTGACCGGGGCGAAGCCTGTGGCGCCAGCGACGAAGACGATCGGCCGCTGCGATTCGCGCAATGAAAAGTCGCCGATCGGGCCTTCGAAGCGGACTTCGTCGCCTTCCTTCATTTTCTCGAAGACGTGGGTGGTGAACAGTCCGCCCTTCATCAGACGGATCTGGAGTTCGACAAATTCCGCCTCGTGCGGCGGGTTGGCAAACGAGAAGGCGCGCCGCTGGCCGTCGTCGAGGATGACATTGATGTACTGGCCGGCCTTGAACGGGATCTGCTGTCCTTCGGGCAGTTTGAGGAGAACGCGCATGACGTCGTAAGTGAGCTTCTCCATTTTGACGACCCTGGCGCGGTATTCCTTGAATGCCTTCACTGCCGTACTGGCGTCGTATTCGATTTCCGCGTCATCGATGGCGGTGGCGCAACATAACAGCACCTTGCCCTGCGCCAGTTCCTCCGCTGACAGCGCGCTGGGCTGGTAGAGACCGGGATCGACCTTGCCGGCCAGAACCGTGC
>CAZKSD010000255.1:0-3785 GCA_964555315.1 uncultured Dechloromonas sp. | reverse complement strand
TCGCGCTTGAGGCTTCGGTCGGCACGCTGGTTCATCGCTGCCTCGAACTGATCGCCCGCGCCGCGCATGACCTCGGGCGCGGCCGGGAAGCTTCCGCGGATGGTGACGAAGTTGCGGGCTGGTCAGCGCGCCGCGTCAGGGCGCTGGCGCCGGCTTACCGCCGCTGGCTCGGGGAGGCCGGGCATGGCGCCGGGGAAGCCCGCGAAGGAGCAGAACTGGTGGTCACCGCCCTGTGCCAAACCCTGGCTTCCAGCGCCGGACGCTGGATCCTGGCGCAGCATGACCGGGCCGGGGCCGAACAGGCATGGTCGGCTTGCGGCGTCGAAGATGGCGCGGCGGTTACGGTCAACCACGTCATCGACCGCATTTTCATCGCCGACGGTTGCCGCTGGATCGTCGACTACAAGACGGTTCTCGCCGATGCGGACCAACCCGCGGCCGCGCTGCAGGCGCGCGCCGAGAAATACCGGCCGCAGCTCGAGCGCTATGCCGAACTCTTTTCCGGTGATCCCCTGCCGCTTCGGATGGCGATCTACTTCCCGCTGCAGGGCGTCCTCGCCGAACTTTTCCGAGACCAGAGCCCGCCCGGGATCGGCTTGCCCGGGCAAGCTTGAGCTATACTTCCGCGAAAATTCCAACAACATGACCCGATGTCGCCTCGACTGCGCAACCTTCTCGCCACCCTGTATGCGGCCACCTGCCTTGCAGCGGCAACGGTGGCCCATTCCGCCACGGCCACGCTGCAGGTCGCGGTGCTGGAGAACGCGCCACCGATGGCGTTTCGCGACGCCGATGGCCGGTTGACGGGGTTCAGCGTCGAGGTGGCGCGGGCGGTGTGCGCGGAAATGAAAGCCCGGTGCGAGTTTCAGGTGATGGTGCTGGATCGGGTGGTTGACGCGCTGGCCGGCGGCGAAATCGACATCGCCGCGGTCAGCCTGCTCGACACGCCCGAACGGCGCCGCCGGATCCTTCTTGCCCAACCCATCCTTCGCTCGGTCACGCTCTGGTTCGCCAGGCCCGGCGTGGAACCGGGCCAGCGCGGTCTGCGCATCGCCGTGGTCAAGGGCTCGGCCCAGGAAGCGTATGCCCGCGCGCAGAACTGGGATACCGTCGGCGTGCCGACCAGCGGCGATCTCGGCGCACCGCTGCTTGCCGGTGTCGCTCACGCTGCCATCGTGCCGATGAATACCAGCCTGCATTTGCAGAGTAACAAGGACTTTCAGCGGCTGGGCCTCGCCGCGACGGTCATGAAGGTTCCCGAACTGGTCGGCAATGCTTCGTTCGGCATCAACCCGCGACGCCCCGAACTCAAGACCGCCGTTGACGACGCGCTCGAACGCATCAAGCGCAACGGGGTCTACGAACGGATCAACACGCAGTTCCTGCCCTTCCGGGTGCATTGATGCCGACATTTCGAACCCTCTTCCTGGTCGCCGCGATGTTTTCGGGAGCGCTGCACGCAGCCGATCTGCGAGTCGCGGTCCTGGTTCAGGACGAGGCGCAGATTTCGCCGCAGGGCACTCTCGTCCCGAGCAGCACGCCCGGGGCTGACCAGGTGGCGTTCACCGACGAACTGGCCCGCGAGATCTGTCGCCGCATCCGTTTCCGCTGCGCCGTTTCCTACGTCGCCTTCGCCGAGATCCTGCCGGGCGTCGAAGACGGGCGCTTCGATCTCGGCTTCGGCAATTTCCTGCGCGTGCCCAAGCGCGAGAAACGTGTCGCGTTCAGCGAGCCGATCTTCCGTTCCGCGTCACGCCTGGTCGGATCGCCGGCTGCCGCCCGGGCGTTTGCCCGCGAGCTCGGTCAAGCGGTCAATCTCGACAACCTGCGCGGCGCCCGCGTGGCGGCGATGGAAGGCTCGCAGCAACAGGCATTCCTCAACGCCATCGCCGCCGAGCGCGAGCTGACTGTGGTTGCGACCGCGACGACGGCCGGCGCCTTCGGCGCATTGCACAATGGCAGCGCCGACTTTGCGTTGCTGCCGATCCGCGCCGGATATGCGCTGATCAGCCACGACAAGTCGCGGCGCTTCGGCTTTGTCGGCCCCGCTACGGCCGATCACGGCCTCGGTGACACTGTCCACGTCATCCTCCCAAGACAGAAGGACGAATTGCGCCGCTCGGTCAACCGGGCGATCGCGGAAATTCGCGCTGACGGGACGGGTCATCGCATCATGCGCCGGCACTTCCCGGTGAACCTGGACTGAAGTGCGATGGGGACTTTGCCCGAACGATATCCGGCGAACCGGGTTTTCGCCCTGCTGGCCGCCGCTTTCACCCTGCTGTTCGCCTTCGTCGTCGTCGTTCTGGCCGTTGACCAGGAACACGTTCGCGAGTCATCGGAGCGGCTGCAACAGCAGACGGTGCCCAAGATCATCCGCTTCCAGCGGCTGGCGCGCAACCTCGACCAATTGCGCCGGGAAGGCGAACTGGTATTTTCCTCGGATACGCCCGAAGGCCGCCGGCAGTCGCTTTACCTCGTCATGCTGATAGCCAGCCATCCGAGCATTCTCGAACATCCGCAGGCGGCGGCGGCGGCCCGCGACACCGAGACCTTCCTCACGGAAATGGGCCGCCTGGCAGCACAGGACCCGGCCAACCTCAAGGTGCAGCATGCGGAATGGCAACTGCTTTCCCAACGACTGAACCTGCTGGTCGATGACATTTTGGTCGAGGGCGCCAATCTGGCGACCGCTGATCTGGGGGAAGTGGCCAACGCCATGCGCTTCACCAGGTACAAGCTGATGGGGGCGACGATCCTGCTCGGCGGCTTCCTCCTTCTGCTGATCATCCTGCTCAGGCGGCACCTGCTGCGCCCGTTGCGGAGGATCGACCGGGCGCTGTCATCGCTCAGCGTCGACCGGCCGGCGCCGGAGTTTCCCGAGGCCCGCCTGGCCGAGATTCACGCCGTCGAGGAAGCGGCCAAACGCCTGCACGACGCGCTGGTCAGCAATGATGCCGCGCGCCGCGAGCTGCAGCTGCAGGCCAATCGGGACGACCTGACCGGGCTGATGAACCGGCGCCACTTCATGGAATCGGCGACATCCGAACTGCGGCGCGCGCAGCGTTACGGCCGGCCCACCGCCGTCGCCCTCGGCGACCTCGATTTCTTCAAAAGCCTCAACGACACCTACGGTCACGGCGCCGGTGACGCCGTACTGCGCACCTTCGCCGCAATGCTCGCGGAGAGTCTGCGCCAGTCCGATCTCGTCTGCCGCTACGGCGGGGAGGAGTTCGCCTTCCTGTTCCCAGAGAGCACCGTCGAACAGGCGCACATCCTTGTCGAGCGTTTTCGCGAACGCTGGGCCACGCAGGAAATCCGGCTGCCCGACGGCTTGCAGGTCCGCGTCACGCTCAGCATCGGGCTGGCGGATGCCAGCCACTGTCCGATCGATATTGCGCTGCAGCGCGCGGACCTCGCACTTTACGAGGCCAAGCGGCTGGGGCGCAACCGGGTCGTCGTCGCGGCCGAGGCCGGCTGACGCCTGTCCCGATCGTCGAGGACGACCGGGAGACTGCTGAAAACCTCCCTGAGTTGCGCGAAGCCGGTGGACGCCCGCGCGCTTGCGCGCCCGCGCCGGCTGCTGCGGATGCCGTGCCCGGTCAAGGACTCGGTGCCATCCGGCAAGCGGTCGCCAGCAGCGATTTCAGGAAGCGCCCGGTGTGGCTGGCCTTGCATTTCACGACCTCTTCGGGCGTGCCGGCGACGAGGATGCGGCCGCCGCCATCGCCGCCTTCCGGCCCGAGGTCGACGATCCAGTCGGCGGTCTTGATGACGTCGAGGTT
>CAZKSD010000254.1:0-3800 GCA_964555315.1 uncultured Dechloromonas sp. | reverse complement strand
TTTACCGCCGACCAGATCGACGCCTACAACGGCTCCCCGGATCGTTTCGAGTGGATCCTGGTCGGCAAGCGGGAACTCTACATACCCTACAATTGCTACCGTATCGGCCAGAAGGATCAACGCGACGAGGACATCATCCGCCGCGGTTCGGTCAATTCCAGCCTGATGCGCTATGAACTCCACCGCGTCTGGGTGGTCGAGGCCAAACTGCGGGCGGGACAGGCGCACATCTACGGCAGGCGGGTCTTCTATCTCGACGAAGACAGTTGGAGTGTCGTTGCCGAGGAATCCTACTCGACGCGCGGCGACCTCTGGCGGGTCGCGCTGCACGGACTGATCCAGTACTACGATGTGCAGGTGCCCTGGTACAGGCTGGGCATCTTCCATGATCTGACAACGGGCTCCTATTTCGTCGGCGGGCTCGACCACGGGATCAAGACTCCGATCCGCTTCAATATCCGGGGACAACTGGTCGATTTTCAGGCGGACGCGCTGCGGCGCGCCGGCACGCGGTAGATGAGCGGAAGTCGTTGCCTGCTGCAAAACGGCTTGCCTGGCTGCCCCCAGGTTTGCGGGATGTGGCGAAAATGGCAATTGCATTTCCGGAGCGCCGGGAAGGATGCTCTTTTCCCCTTCCGCGTATAGGGTTTTCCTTCTATTGTCGGCTGATCGGTTGTAGTAAGCTTCTCGCAGTCGGCCGGTCTTCTGGGGGGGGCCGGGCCAGCCCCTCGCGCCGCAGGCGGGCGGTTGACCGAGGCTGCAGCGATGTTGGCGCAGGCCGGCGCTGATGAGCGAGTTATTTGTCCACTTTCCGAGCTAGCGATGAAACAACTTGGCGGTCTCGACGAACTCTTCTTTGCCATGGAACGCCCCAACCAGTGCATGCACGTGGCGGTGCTCGGGATCTACGATCCGAGTACGGCGCCCGGCGGCCGGGTCAGGTTGCGCGACATCATGGCCCACATCCGCGAGCGGCTCGACGTCTCGCCGGTTCTCCGCCGTCGTCTGGTTCGAGTGCCTTTCGATCTGGACCGCGCTTACTGGGTCGACGAGGCCGAGGTCGACCTCGAATACCACATTCGCCACATTGCCTTGCCCAAGCCCGGTGACTGGCGGCATCTCTGCATCCAGGTCGCGCGTCTCCATTCACTGGTGCTCGACCGTTCCAAACCGCTCTGGCAGATCTACGTCATCGAAGGAATAGACAAGGTCGAAGGCGTCAAGCCGGGAAGCTTCGCCATCTACATGAAGTTCCATCGCGGCGAAGTCGACGGCGAGGCCAGCGCCAAGATCCTGCGCGCCCTGCATTCGCTGATCGCCATGCCAGAGCACAGCCATGTGCTGAAAAAGCCGTTCTTTGCCGATGCCGTCCCGACTCTGGTCGAGTTGTATGCGCGGTCGCTAAGCAACGCCGTGCCACGGGTGGTGCGCCTGTGGCACGCCATTTCGTCGGCAGGCGTGAAGTTGACGTCGCTGGCGTCGCGGGCGCTCTACAAGCGGGTGGCCGGCGGCACCTTGCGCGAACGCTTGCTCGATGAACTGGCGTGGCCGCAGGATCCGGTCAAGACCCGGTTCGCCGGCTCGGTCTCGTCGCGGCGCATTGTCGAGGGTGTCGGCTTCGAGATGGCAAAGGTCCAGCGCGTGCGCAAATGGGTCAGCGGCGTGACGACCAACGACGTGTTCCTGGCCACCGTCGGCGGTGCCGTGCGGCGCTACCTGCAGGAATCAGGTGATCCGCTGTCGGCCGGCGTGGCGGCGGCAGTTCCGGCGTCGCATCAGGACATCCTCCCGGGCAGCGATCAGGGTAACAAGCTGAACCAGCATCGCGTGCCGTTGCGTGTCGAGATCGAGTCCGGACTCGTGCGTCTACGCGCCATCCGGCAATCCGCGGGTGAAACACGGCAGACTACGGACGTGATCGGTCACGATCTGTTGCGGCAACTGGCGGACGAGCTGCCGACCCGCATTACCTCGGCGGTGGTGGACGGCCTGCTCGACGATTATCTGAACATCGTGGTGTCAACCGTGCGCGGGCCCGACGTGCCCTTGTATCTTGCCGGGGCGCAACTGAACCGCTTCTACCCGATCGGCGTCGTCAAGAACGGCGTCGGGCTCAACATCACCAGCTTCAGCTATTGCGGCAACCTGTGGGCGACCGTGGTGTCCTGCCGCAAGATGATGCCGGACCCCGAGGTCTTCGCGAACTTTCTCAGGGAGAGCTTCGATGGCCTGGTGGCGGAAGTCGATCGCGAAGAACTGGCCAAGCGCGGCCAGGTCGAACCGGTTTCGGCACCGTTGCGCGCGCGCAAGCGGCGTGCGCCGGCTACGGTGGCCGGTCAGCCGGCGGTACCGGGCACGGCGCCGCATCATCCGGTCCGGGCGCGGCTTTCGACCAAGACAGCTCCTTTCGGGAATTCCTGAGAAGGGATTCGCGTCTTTTGCACCCGTTCGCCGAATCGTGAATCCACTCAAATCAACAGGATACGGAGCCAGTCGCGCTCTCGTCGGCGGAATCGAATCGCGTCAAGATACTTGCCTTGGGGAAAAGTCATGAAACATCTCTCCGGTCTCGACAATCTCTTTCTGGCGGTTGAACACGGAAACCAGTTGATGCAGGTGGCGGCGCTCGGTATCTACGACCCGTCAACCGCGCCCGGGGGAGAGCTCCGGTTCAAATCGATACTCAACTTCTTCGAATCCCGGATGAAGCAGACCCGGGTTTTCCGGCGCCGCCTCATCGCGGTGCCCTGGGGACTCGATCGACCCTACTGGATCGACGACACCGATGTCGACGTCGAGTACCATGTTCGCCATATTGCACTGCCGCAGCCTGGCGACTGGCGGCAGCTGATGATTCAGGTGGCCCGGCTGCACTCGCGTTCACTCGACAAGTCCAAGCCCCTGTGGGAGGCCTACATCATCGAGGGTCTCGACCATGTTCCCGGAATCGTCCCGGGCAGCTTCGCGCTTTACATCAAGTTCCACCATGCCGCGGTCGACGGCGAGGCAGGGGTCGAAATCATCCGGGCCATTCATTCGCTCTCGCGGACGCTGGATCCGGAGGCGGACGGGGGCGGGAGTCCGGTCGCGATCATTGCCGATCGCGATCCGACGATCGTCGAACTGTGTGCGCGCGCCGTCGGCCATCGCGCCTCCCAGGTTCTCGACGGGGCACGACTGGTTGCCGATCTCGGCAAGCGTGCGCTAGGTGCCGGGATTGGCCTCGTCACGAGCGGCAAGGTGCTCGCTGCCGGAAGGAAGATTGCCGCCAGCCGCCTGGGACTGGCCGAAATCGCGGCGGAGATGTCCGGAAGGCACGACGAGACACTGCACCTGCGACCGCATACGCGCTTCGATGGCAAGATATCCGCCCACCGTGTGGTCGATGTCGCCGGCTTGTCTCTGGCCGACTGCAACAGGATTCGCCAGCAGGTCGAAGGGGTCACGATCAACGACATATTCATGGCGACGGCCAGTGGCGCGCTGCGCAAGTACCTCGAACTGAAGGGCGAACTGCCGACTGCCAGCCTCAACGCGATGATGCCGATCAGTACCCGCGGCAAGCACACGGCCGGCGACGAGAGCAACCGGGTCGGCGCGGCCGCCTTGCCGCTGTGTACCGATATCGCCGATCCCCTCGCGCGCCTGGCCGCGGTACACCGGGCCACCCGGCTGGGCAAGTCGGTTTCCGCAGCGCTGGGCAACGACCTTCCGGCCCGGCTGGTCGAGGTGCTGCCGGCCTTCCTTGTCGAGCAGGTCATGCGTACTGCGCTGGTGCCGCTGGTCAATGTCACGGTTTC
>CAZKSD010000253.1:0-3809 GCA_964555315.1 uncultured Dechloromonas sp. | reverse complement strand
ACTGATCCTTGGCGGCGCCCGTTCGGGCAAGAGCCTGCTGGCCGAAAAGCGGGCGACAAAATCCGGCCTGCGCGTCGTCTATCTGGCCACCGCCGCGGCCGGCGACGGCGAAATGG
Organism: uncultured Dechloromonas sp.; assembly: GCA_964555315.1. Lineage (GTDB taxonomy): Bacteria > Pseudomonadota > Gammaproteobacteria > Burkholderiales > Rhodocyclaceae > Azonexus. The sequence goes on along the minus strand of CAZKSD010000253.1, from coordinate 3,693 downwards.
CGCATCGCATCGCCCACCACCGCGCACGCCGCCCGAGCGATTGGGCTTGCGCGGAAGAGAAGCTGCAACTGGCCGCCAAGTTGCGCGAACTGGCAGCGCCGGACACCTGCGTGCTGGTCGATTGCCTGACGCTGTGGCTGTCCAACCTGCTCTTCGCCGGCCAGGCGGCCACGCACGCCGAGGCGGGTGTCGCCATCGACTGCCCGCTGCTGCAAGGCGAAACCACCGCCCTGATCGAACTACTCCCTACCCTGCCCGGCCGCGTCATTCTGGTATCCAACGAAGTCGGCTGGGGCATCGTGCCGATGCATCCGGTATCGCGGATATTCGCCGACGAACAGGGACGGCTGAACCAGCGCGTCGCCACCGTTTGCGATCAGGTCACGCTGGTCGCGGCGGGCTTGCCGCTGAAGCTGAAAGGCTGAAGCCCACAATTTCCGGCCAGCGAATTTGGGCTGTTTTTGGGGTCGACCGCAACCAACGACCTTCGACCCGGAAAAACGCACGCTCGTGCGAGCGCAGGCAGAACGTGGTTGAAAACAGACGGCCAACCGTAAAAGATTGCCATGCTGCTACCTGGATTTCGCTACCCCAACGCGTGTCCTGCATCCTTCAGGAGCAGCAGCAATTGCCGTTCACTCAGCGGCGAAGCGATGAACCCGAAGCGGGTGTAGAAACTCGATGCTTCCTCATCAATGGGGTGCGTCAGCATCGCCCGGATGCCGGCCTGCTCGGCGATGAGCAGCGTGCGGCGAATCGCATCCTGAAGCATGCCAAAGCCAATGCCTTTCCCCTGATCCTGGACGGAAACCGCCAAGCGCGCCAGGATGACGACCGGGATCGGGTACTGCCCCATCCCTTTACTGATGCGCTCAGGTGCTTCCAGCGTATCGACCTGGCCAACGGTCAGGCTGAAGTAGCCGGCCACGCGATCATCGTCGGCAACCACAAACGTCTTGGCCGAGCCGCTGCCTTGCGCTTGCCGGGCGTGCCGCAGCAGCCATTCGTTCAGGGCGGGTCTGCCGCAGTCGAAGCTTTCGAGTCGATGCCGCGCCTCAAGGGAATCGGGGCCGCGCGGGCTCACCTGGCATCCCACGGCGCCTTGCGGGAAAACAGATCGCGCAAGCCCTCATTGGGCTGCGCCGGGCGCTCCAGCAACGCCATCAGCGCCTGGCATTGACTGCCCGAAACCAAGAACAGACGTTGATCCAGCAGGGTTTGCTCGGCCGCCAGGCAAGCGCTGTCCAAAATGAAATCGGTCAGGGATTTGTGCGCCACCTCGGCAGCCCGGCGCAGAACGGCCTCCTGTTCGGGTGTGGCTCGCAGCCCCAAGCGGGCAGAATAGGCGGGATAGCCGGACAACCAGACGGCGGCACGTTCGTTCTCGGTTTCGGGGTTGTCGAACTCGCTGTCCTTGCCTTTGGCCTTGGGCAAGTAGCAGTGATGCGCTTCGTCATTGATGACCAGCAGCCGGCGGCCGGCGGCCGGGCTTGAAGCCGCCGAGCACGCGGCGCAGGATCAGGGCTTGATCTTTGGTGGCGACGACCTTGCTGCCGTCCTCGCCCAGCTTGCCTTCGAAGGGCGTTTTCTGGTTTCCGGATAGCTGACGTGGCAAAAACTCGTGGTAATTGGTGACGATGAGACGATGCGCCAGTTCGCCCAGCGCTTCCCGGTAAGCCGGCGGCAGCAGGTAGCGCTGGCGGTAGTAGTCGCTTGCCTCATGCGGGTCGCTGTGGCGGGCGCCCGGAAACAGCACCTTGAGGCGGTCGCTATGGGTGCCCGAATTCGACTTTTCGGCAACTCGTTAAGCCAGATCGCGGATTCGCCAGCTTCCTGCTGGGCAAAAAACAGCTTCTGGTGTGACTCCCGCCCGGGGTTGGAAAACCGGTAAGCCAGCAGATCGCCGGTACCTGGCTGGTGACGCCACGGTAACCCGTTGGTCGCCATTCCCTGGTCGCGTCGCGGGTCTGGTTGACCAGGTGCTCGCGGTAATCGGCGCACAGGTCATTCAAATCGAACATGCCGCCCTGGGCTTGCTGGCCAACTGGAACTTGCGGGACATCGGGCGTGAAGACCCGCCGACCATCCCCAACATCCTTGTAATTCAGGTTGCCTTGGCTGTCGGTCGCGTAATGACGCGCCGGTTCATCATAGGGCGTGTTGAGGATGGGATTGTCGGCCGTTGCCATGAGCATCCATTCGAGTTCAAGCTTGCGATTCCATCGCCTAGCCGTGCACTCGTCAGTTCGCCGGCTTACGCTATTTCACAAACGCCCGGCCTGCCGTTGCTAGAATGCCGGGATACTATTTCTCAGTTGGAGTCAGCCGCCATGTCCGAACCCCTCTACCTCGCCAAGTCCGAAGACGGTTACCCGGCCCTGCTGCCGCAGATGGCCAACCGCCATGGCCTGATCACCGGCGCCACCGGCACCGGCAAGACGGTGACGCTGCAGTCGATGGCTGAGCGCCTGTCGTTCGCCGGGGTGCCGGTGTTCATGGCCGATGTCAAGGGCGACCTCTCGGGCACGGGCGCCGCCGGCGTGGTTACGCCCAAGCTGGAAGCGCGGCTCAAGGATCTCGGCCTCGAAGGCTTCGCGCCCTATGCCAACCCGGTCGCCTTCTGGGATGTTTTCGGCGAGAACGGCGTGCCGGTGCGCGCCACGATTTCCGACATGGGTCCGCTGCTCCTCGCCCGCCTGCTCAACCTCAACGAGACGCAGGGCGGCGTCCTGCAACTGGTGTTCAAGATCGCCGACGACCAGGGTCTGCTCCTGCTCGACCTCAAGGATCTGCGGGCCATGGTCCAGCACGTCGGCGACAACGCCAAGAACTTCACCACCGAGTACGGCAACGTCGCCCCGGCGTCGATCGGCGCCATCCAGCGCGGCCTGCTGACGCTCGAGGAACAGGGCGGCGACATCTTCTTCGGCGAGCCGATGCTCGACATCCACGACCTGATGCAGGTCGACGGCAACGGCCGCGGCGTGATCAACGTGCTGGCCGCCGAGAAGCTGGTGCAGTCGCCGGCGCTCTACTCGACCTTCCTGCTCTGGCTGCTCTCCGAATTGTTCGAACAGTTGCCGGAGGCCGGCGACCTCGACAAGCCCAAGCTGGTCTTCTTCTTCGACGAAGCCCACCTGCTGTTCACCGATGCGCCGCAGGCGCTGACCGACAAGGTCGAACAGGTCGTGCGCCTGATCCGCTCGAAGGGCGTCGGCGTCTATTTCGTCACGCAAAACCCGCTCGACGTGCCGGAAAAGATCCTCGGCCAACTCGGCAACCGCGTCCAGCACGCCCTGCGCGCCTTCACGCCGCGCGACCAGAAGGCCGTCCAGGCGGCGGCGCAGACGATGCGCGCCAACCCGAAATTCGACGCCGCCACGGTCATCACCGAGCTTGGCGTCGGCGAGGCGCTGATTTCCTTCCTCGACGAAAAGGGGCGTCCCAACGTCGTCGACCGCAGCATCGTCTTCCCGCCCGCGTCGCGCCTCGGCCCGCTGACCGCCGGCGAACGCCGGGCGCTGATCGAGGTGTCACCGCTGCTCGCCACCTACGGCGCCGCGGTCGACCGCGAATCCGCCTATGAATTGCTCCGGGGCAAGCCGGCAGCCAGCCAGCCGGCGCCCGGCGCCATTCCCGCCCCGCCGGCCGGCCGCAGCGGATTGGACGCCAACGACTGGGGCAACCACGGCG